>CAUZHA010000068.1:0-24190 GCA_963579555.1 Planctomycetes bacterium UBA1146 | reverse complement strand
GATGATGCCTGTACCCGGCCCGGACAGTGCTGCCTGTCGAATGTCGAATGGGTCGCCGAGGAGGGTGTTTCTTACCTGGTCCTGGTGCATGGCTGGAGCACCAGCCGCGGGAATTACAATCTCGAGGTGTTCACCGGAGAGCCGCCTCCGCCGCCCGTGGTCGAGGACGATGATGACAACGACGGGGTTCCGAACGACCAGGACAATTGCGTTGATATCTTCAATCCGGAGCAGGGCGACGTGGATGGAGATGGCGTTGGAGACTTGTGCGATGATGTGATCATCAATCCGGGTGCGCCGGAGAACGATCTCTGCGCGGACGCCATAGAGCTCGATCTTGATAAACAACTTGATGACAACGGCAACGTTTCCCTGAGCGCGGTGGTCGTTGGATCGACCGAGGCGGCGACGCCTGACCCCGAGGGTCTCTTTCCCAACGCTTCTGGAGTCTGGTACTCGTTCGTCGGCAACGGCGACCTGGCCAACGCCAACACCTGCGGTGTCGGCAATGACTATGACACGGCCCTGAGTGTCTTCGCCGGCGGCTGCGGAGCCCTCGAGATGATCGTCCAGAACGATGATGCCTGTACCCGGCCCGGACAGTGCTGCCTGTCGAATGTCGAATGGGTCGCCGAGGAGGGTGTTTCTTACCTGGTCCTGGTGCATGGATGGAACACCAGCCGCGGGAATTACAGTCTCGAGGTATTCACCGGAGAGCCGCCTCCGCCACCCGTGGTCGACCCGAATGCGCCCGAGAATGACCTCTGCGTCGATGCGACCGAGCTGGTTTTCGCTGAAGAAATAAACGACGCCGGGGAGCTCAGCCTAAGCGCCACGGTTGAGGGCAGCACGTTTTTCGCTTCCCAGGATCCCGAGAGCGCCGGCTGCGGCGCCAGCAACGCGCCGGGAGTCTGGTACAGCCTCGTTGGAGTTGGCGAGGGGATGCGCGCGGAGACCTGCGGTAGCGTCTACGATACCCGGCTCAGCGTCTACGAGGGCAGCTGCGACGCTCCCCTCTGCGTGACCAGCAACGATGACGCCTGCGGCCTGCAGACGGTTGTCGAGTGGAACGCCGAGGAGGGCGTGATCTACTGGATCCTCGTGCACGGCTTCTCCACCGGGGCGGGGGATTATTTCCTGCTGGTTCGCAACCGCGGGGCTCTTCCCGCCGATGCCGACGGTGACGGGGTGCCTGACGATGTGGACAATTGTATCGACATCGCCAATCCCAACCAGGCGGATCTCAACGGCGATGGAGTCGGAGATGCCTGCGATGCCGACAGCAACCCCTGCCTTGATTGTGAACTGGAGCAGCTCATCTGCGCCGAACCTCTCGATGGCGATTTCCCCCAGACAGGGTGTTCGAGGAGTTCTGGCCAGTCGATCGATTTTTACACCCTCGATGTCGATGGCGGGCAGGTCACCATCGACCTGACGGGTACCTACGACACCTTCATCCAGCTCTTCGACGAGACCTGCCAGCTCGTCGCCCAGGATGATGATGGGGGCGAAGGGCTGAACTCACGCCTGGTGCAGGATCTGCCCGGGGGCACCTACTTTGTCGGTGTCTCGAGTTTTGGCACCGGCCAGAACGGAGCCTTCACCCTCTTCGCGCAGTGCGATGGCGGGATCGGGACCTTCTGCGATCGCTGCGACTCAGGCGAGCTTGCGGTGGGCGAGACCGCGGTGGGAGCGCTTGGCGCGAGCGGCTGCACTCTGCCGCCGTTTGAGCAGCAGATCGAGGTCTTCTCTCTCACGATCGATGAGGAGCTCGAGGGAACGATTTTCGTCAGCTCGGATGATTTTTCTCCAAGCGTTTCCTTCTGGAACGACTTCTGCGACGAGGTGGCCTTCAACGCCGGCTGTCCTGATCCGGGCGCCGATGCCTGCCTGGATGTCGACCTGGGTCCGGGAACCTATACGGTGGTCGTCAGCAGCGATGACATCAACCCGGCCGGGGCTTTTTCGGTGTCGGTAGAGGAGCGCGACGATGAGGTCGTGGTGGTGCCGAAGAACCCTTCGGACGCCTTCTCGCGCGGCGACGTCGACTCGAGCGGGATCGTCGATCTCACCGACGCGGTCCAGATCCTGAACTATCTCTTCCAGGGTGGCTCGCAGCCCGGCTGCATGGAGACCGCCGACGTCAACAACGACACCAACGTCAACCTCACCGACGCGGTCTTCCTGCTCACCTATCTCTTCCTCGGAGGAGAGCCCCCGGCGGCGCCCGGGCCACCCGACTTCGGCACCGGCTGCGGAACCGACACCGACGGAGTCGGCACCCCCGGTGACCTCGGCTGCACGAGCTACTCCGGCTGCGAATGAGGCTCCTGCTCCGGTGAGGTCAGGCCGGGATCCGGATTTTTCGGTTCCGGGAACTTGCTCTGGAGAAAGGCGGCGAGTCCCTCGGGGGCATCGGTTCCCAGGCGGAGTTTTTTCCCCCCGGTGGAGTCGATGTCGACGCAGTCGTAGCCCCAGATGTTCCAGACCCATCCGCCTCGGGAGGACAGGTGGATTCCCCAGCCATCCTTCCAGTTGCTGCGGCTCGGCTCGACCTTCTCCAACTCTGAATAGAGAAGCTTTCTTCTGAAAAGAGGGAGCGGTCCGAAGCTGATCCGCAGGTAATCGCCTTCGTCCCGGCAGGTCAGCTGACGGAAGCTGAGTCCGAGGAAGAAGAAAAAGCCGCTGAAGATGGCGATGGGCGTGCTGACCTCCGGATCTTCAGTCAGCCAGGCTCCGACCAGGGTGGCGATTCCTATCGCATGCAGGAGGAGGTAGAGCGGAGCGCGCTGGGTATGTTCGTAGTCCATGAGAGCATCATTTCTTCGCCGCGGCCGGGGCGCTTTTTTCGATGGGGAGCTTCAGGGGAGGATGCCCGGCGTAGTTGGCGTAGAAGGTTCCCTTGTCGATGACCAGGCAGCCGGCGGGTCCTCCGTAGGCCTTCGACATGCCGACGTCGATGAGAATGACCTTGCCGCCGGCCTTGGGGAGGATGCGCCCGGAGACCGTGTGCCCGAGGACGATGTGCTTGACCGAGTGGGTCTTGAAGATCGGCTTGACCTGTTCGCTGACACTCGCGTCATCTCCCCTGGCGAGGGCGCGGTGCCAGAGCGGTCCGTTGGAGTCGCGGGCCATGCCGGTGCCGGTATTGAGTCCCTTGCGGATGCCCTCGTTGAGGGCATCGAGGGACATGGTGGCGTAGGCTCCGCCGAGCCCGCCGTGAAGGAAGAGCATGTTGTTGAGCTTGATGACCCCGTTGTGCTTGCGGATCCACTTGCCGTAGACGCCCCCTGGACCGACCGCCGCGCTGTATTTCGCGTTGTCGCCGAAGGCCTGCACCTCGCCGGGATGTACGTAGCGCCAGTCGCCGCGCAGGATCATCTCTTCGTGGTTGCCGACGAGGCAGTGCACGTGGCCGCCGGACTTCTTCGCCTCGACCTCGAGCTTCATCAGGAGATCCATGGCCTTGCGTGAATCAGGTCCGCGGTCGAAGAGGTCGCCGGTCTGTACGAGGTGGGTCTTGCCGCCGATCCAGCGGGTATCCTTGTCGATGACCTTCGCGGCGAGGAGTGTTTTCAGGAACTGGCCGTGGTCGCCGTGGACATCGCCGACCGCCACGATGCGCTCGATTCCACTCCAGGTGTGTTGCCTGCTCTTCTGCTGGGCGGAAGCCGCTCCGGAGGTAAGCGCGAGGACAAGAAATACGGCGGCTGCGGGAGTGTATCTGGGCATCGAGGACCTTGTTTTCAGGTGTTCTTGACGGTCACCATCTTCAACCCCGCTTCCCCTGATGTCAACATGTCCAGCTCGCGGGTTTCGTCGAAGGCAGGCTCATTTTCCGGCTGTCCTGATGGCGAAGAGGTTCTTGTGCCCGCGGATGTAGATCGTTCCATCGCTGATGGCCGGAGATGAGGAGCAACGCTCGCCGAGCTCGTTTTTCGAAATCACGTCGAATTTCGAGCCCGGGCGGACAACTGTCGTCACGCCCTTGTCGGAGATGAAGTAGACCAGTCCCCCGGCCGATACGGCCGAGGCGGTGTGCCCTCCCCCGAGGCGTTCCATCCACAGGCGTTTTCCACTCTTCGCCTCGAAGCAGCTGGCGATGCCATTGTCCGAGACGATGAGGAAATAGGGGCCCTCGACGATCGGAGAGGGAACGTAGGCCGCCCCCCTGTTGGTTCGCCAGGCGATGTGGGTATCGGTGACATTGCCCCGGCCATCGGGGCGGATGGCGAGGATGTGGCGCGCGGGATAGCCTCCCGTGATGAAGAGAAGCTCTCCATCGTAGACCATCGACGCCACGAATTGTTCCGTTGGGCCATCGATGAACCAATGCTCCTTACCTGTGGCAGGGTCGTAGCTCGCGACCGACTTGCTGCCGGAGAGCACCATCTGGGTGCGACCGTCGATTTCTCGGATGATGGGCGTGACGTAGCTGCGGGTCTTATTCTTACGATCGATTTTCCAGCGGACCTTGCCCGTGTTCCGTTCGAGGGCGGCAATGTAGCCATTCCCGTCATGGTCGCCGTTGATGATGACGAGACCCCTGTAGATAAGCGGGCAGGCGTTGAAGCCGTGGGCGCTGATGAAGTCGCCGATTTCGACCACCCATTTTTTCTTTCCCTCCAGGTCGTAGGCCGCGACGAGGATGGTGCCGGGAGTGATGGGGCGAGGGGCGCTAACGTTGGGCGCCGGGATGGTGCGTCCATCCACCTTCAGGAAGGTCGCGAAGATCAGCTTACCATCGGTTGCGGGGGTACTCGAGGCGCGGCTGTTGAGGCGATGGATAGTCTCGAGGGGCCCCTTGAATACCTTTTGCCGCCAGCGGAGGCTTCCATCTTTGCGGTTGAGGCAAAGCAGGAGGCGCTCGCCTGTAGCCTCCAGCGTGCTGACCGTGAAGATCCGATCTTCCCAGGTAACCGGGGATGCATGGCCCACCCCGGGGAGCGCGACCTTCCAGGCGATGTTTTCTCCCGTCCTTCCATTCCACTTCTCCGGCAGCTCTTTTTCGCTGCTGGTTCCATCGCCGCGAGGTCCGCGCCAGGATTGCCAGTTTTCGGCCGCGGTTTGCGGGTGGCCCACCGACAGCGCCGCGAGGCCGAGGAGCAGGGTTTTCAGGACTGGGAAGTTCTTCATGGTCTTTACTCTAGCGGGCTTATCTCCAGTGACGCCTTACCCTAAGCGATACTTTGTCCCGGACGCAACCTTCATGGAGAAGCAGAGGATCTCGGGATGGACCCTACAAGAAAGGGGATAGTGGATTGACCTAGACGCTCCATGTATGGATCATAGGAGGCTCACCCGTTATTCAGACAATCCATTTTGCCTAGCTTCGAATGAAGGAGGAACCTCAGCCGTGCCACGCCCAGTTACGCTTTTTACAGGACAGTGGGCAGACCTGCCCTTTGAGACCATGTGCGAGAAGGCCAACCAGCTTGGCTACGATGGCATCGAGCTCGCCTGCTGGGGCGACCACTTCGAGGTGGGCAAGGCCATCAGCGACGATGGTTATTGCGCCGGACGCTGGGAACTCCTCGCCAAGCATGGCCTGACGGCCTACTCGATCTCGAACCACCTGGTCGGCCAGGCGGTCTGCGATAATATTGACGAGCGTCACGCCGCCATTCTCTCACCGGAGATCTATGGAGACGGAGAGACCGAGGGCGTTCGCCAGCGCGCGGCGCAGGAGATGATCGATACGGCGCGGGCCTGTCGGAAGTTCATCGACGCCCGGCCCGAGGGAGAAGGATTCCCGGCCGTGGTCAACGGCTTTACGGGTTCGAGCATCTGGCATTCCATCTACGCCTTTCCTCCCACCACGCAGGAGTACTGGCAGAAGGGTTTCGATGATTTCGCATCCCGCTGGATTCCAATTCTTGACGAGTTCGAGAAGGTGAACGTCAACTTCGGACTCGAGGTGCATCCCACCGAGATTGCCTTCGATATCGCCAGCGCCGAGCGCGCCATCGAGGCCGTCAAGGGCCATAAGCGCTTCGGCTTTAATTACGATCCTTCCCACCTTGAATACCAGGGCGTCGATTACGTGAAGTTCCTCTATACCTTCAGCGATCGCATCTACCATGTTCACATGAAGGATGTCTGGTCCGACAAGGGAGATGGAACGGTCGGCGTATTTGGAGGTCATACCGACTTTGCCGATCCGAGGCGCTTCTGGGACTTCCGATCCCTGGGCCATGGAGATATTGATTTCGAGAGAATCATCGTCGCCCTGAACGATATCAAGTACCGCGGACCGCTCTCTGTTGAGTGGGAGGACAGCCGCATGGATCGCGAATTCGGCGCCGCCGAGGCTTGTGATTTCGTGCGCGCGGTCGATTTCCCCGGTTCGGATATCGCCTTTGACGGCCAGTTCGACCAATAGGCCAGGCGCGGCGGAGAGCCGCCCCGGGTGAGTCCTTCTAAAACGCTCCAAGTCTCATCTCGATCGGTCTTTTAGCGATGGTGGGAAGCCCGGGGGACGTGGATTCTCAGCTATCTTCAACTTCCGGCGGCGGCGGCCCTGGCTCCTCCCCTTCCGGGTTTTTCCCGGCCTTTTCCTTCTTTGAATTGGCCGCGAACGAATCCTTCGCCTTTTTTCGCCCGAACAGGACTCCGAAGAACAAGGCGGGGAGTAAGTACAGGCCCGAGGAGACATCCGCGAGGATTGCGAAAATCGCGAAGCCGAGGAAATAAAGCGTTTTCCAAAGCGTATTCCATGTCTTCAGGTTCCGCGGGATGAAAACACCCGTTCCACCACATTGAGGGCAGGTCTTTTTAGCTCCCTGCGGGGAGATCCTGATGTGGGCCTCGCAGTCAGGACACCATGGGATTTTCGGGTCTGAGTAAGCGGGGGCGCTTATGGATTATTGTTCTACTTTCAGAGCTCTTCCTCGGGCGCCGACCCGATCCGGGCCGAACGCATCGAGTAGACCCAGTGACTGACGCAGCCGGAATCCGCCTGCGAGACGGTGGCCGCGAAGTCGGCGAGGTAGCCCCTGGTGTGTTCGTGCGCGGGCGGAGTCCAGGCCTCTCGCCGCGCCGCGAGGTCTTCATCGCTGACGTGCAGGGTGATTTTTCCTTCGAGCAATTCGAAGGAGATCTCATCGCCGTCTTCGACCAGGGCGATCGGGCCGCCGACGAGCGCCTCCGGGGCGCAGTGGACACCGATGGCTCCGTGGGAGACTCCGGAGACCCGGGTGTCCGAGACCAGCGCCACCTTCCCATCGAGCTCGGGTACCGACAGGGCGGCGGAGGCCACGAGGACCTCGGGCATGCCTGATGCGCGGGGGCCGAGGTAGCGCAGAACGATAACGCTTCCCGGTCCGATGCGGCCGTCCTCGACTGCCTCGGCCACGCTTCTCGAATCATCGAAACAGACGGCCCGGCCGCGGAAGGCGGCCTCCTCCATGCTGGAGACCTTGAAGACGATTCCATCGGGCGCGAGGTTGCCGAAGCAGATCTGGATGTCGGCGAAGGTTTTGAAGGGAGCATCGGTCGGAGCGATCAGCTCCTGGTCCTTCGGCGGGGGGGGGGCATCGGCGAGGTTTTCTTCCAGGGTCGAGCCGGTCACGGTCAGGCCGCCGCCATCTATAACTCCCGCATCGAAGAGGTGCTTGAGGAGGACCGAGGCCCCGCCGATGCGGTGCAGATCGACCATGGTACCCGGACCGCGCGGAGCGAAGCTGCAGAGAACCGGGGTCTTCCGCATGATGGGCTGGATGTCGGCCAGGGTGAAGTCAACCTTCGCCTCCAGCGCCAGCGCCAGCAGGTGGAGCATACCATTGGTTGAGCCGCCGATGGCGGCGATCGCCGCGGCGGCGTTACTGAAGGCTGTTCTCGTGAGGATGTCGCGTGGACGGATCTCCTTTTGCAGCAGGTTCTTCACCAGCGCGCCGGTTCGCCCGCACTCCTCGGTTTTTCCGGGGTCGATGGCCGGGATGGAGCTGCTCTGGGGAGGGGAGAGTCCGAGGGCTTCCAGGGCGATTCCCCAGGTGTTGAAGGAGGCGGCGATTCCGCAGCCGCCCGGACCCGGGCAGGCTACCCGGAGGATCTCGTCGGCTTCTTCCTGTTCGATGGAGCCGACGGCGGCGGCGGCCTGGGAATCGTAGACGTCGAGGATCGTGACGTCCCTGTCCTTGTACTGGCCGGGATGGATGCTGCCGCCGCTGAGGATGAGGCCGGGGTAGTTGAGCCGCGCCAAGGCCATGGCGAAGCCGGGACCGTTCTTATCGCAGTTGTGCAGGCCAACCAGGGCATCGTAGGAGTGGGCGCTGACGACGCATTCGGCGGCGTTGGCGATCATATTGCGCGAGGGGAGGCTGGCGTTGCCGCCCTCCATTCCCTGGGTGATGTTGTCGCTGACTCCAGGTACGCCGAATGGAAAACCTACGAGGCCGGCGCTTCGGCAGCTTTCCTTGATCTCCCGGGCAAGCTCGTAGGCGTGGACATTGCAGAGATTGCCCTCGAGCAGGGGGACGCCAATGCCGATCTGGGGCTTGTCAAAGTCCTCATCCGTCATTCCGAGACCGTAGAAGAAGGCCGTGACTCCCCGTTGCCAGCCCCGGGTCAGGTTTCGACTGTTCCAGTTCAGGTGTTTCATGCCATCGCTCCTTTCTGCTCGGTCCGCTGTCCGCAGTATAGTGAACCAGTCGGTGACAGACCAGCCCCACCTCGCATTCGAGCCTTTTAGCGTTGTCCTGCGACCCCCATTCCGGTGTTGAGTATTCCTGCCAGCTGGGGGATGATGGCTGGGCATCTCTGAAATACTGCAACCTGGATAGATAGAGTTGGAGTCCTCCCATGCGCCCGCTTTATTTCATCTTCCTGGCCAACCTCTCGCTGGTTTTCTTCCAGACGGGTTCCGGTTTCGCCCGGGAGAGCGCAGTCAATTGGGAGGCGATCGGGAAGGAGTATTCCGAGGGGGTCCTTCCGCTTCTTCGCAGGTATTGTCTCAAGTGCCACTCGACCGAGAAGAGCAAGGGAGAGCTTGACCTGGAGCGTTTCCGGCAATTGGCGCAGGTCAGGGCCGAGCTCAAGCCATGGCAGAAGATCATCCACCAGCTCGTCAATGACGAGATGCCGCCGAAGAAAAGTTCCCAGCTCTCGGCGGCCGAGGAGCGGCTGCTGCTTGGCTGGATTGACTCGCTGCTGGCCGGCGAGGCTCGCGAGCGGGCCGGCGACCCGGGCAGGGTGATCCTTCGGCGGCTCAACAATACGGAGTACGACAATACGGTTCACGACCTGACCGGCCTTGAGCTTGATCCTACCAGGCAGTTCCCGGTTGACGGCGCCGCGGGCGAGGGTTTTTCGAATACCGGCGCCTCCCTGGTCATGTCTCCATCCCTGGTGAACAAGTATCTTGATGCCGCGCGCGACATAGCCAGGCACCTTGTTCTGACTCCGGATGGAATCGAGTTCTTCAAGGGTACCACCCGTCCCGAGTGGTCCTACACCCTGGTTAACGAGGTCAAGGAGTACTACCGGCGGTATGTCTCAGCCGGGGGCAAGGTGGCCCTGGATGGCTACCTCGAGGCGACGCTGTCTCTTCGCGGAGGTACTGGAACTCCCCAGGCGTTGGCTGCGATGGCCGCCGAGCGAAAGCTCAACAGAAAATACCTTTCGGCGCTATGGAAGGTGCTGACCTCGAAGACGGATTCTCCCGTGATCGACAGGCTCCAGGTCGTGTGGCGCGATTCGAAGCCTGGAGAGCTTGGCGCTCTCAAGTCGACCATCGAAGGTCTGCAGAAGATCCTGTGGAAAATCAACAACGTCGGGCATTACAAGAAATGGCAGGAAGAGGTGGACGCCGTTATGGAGGCCGTCGCCCTGGAGACGCCAGTCGAGCCTGGAAGGGGAGAGGGCGAATCGGTTATCTATCTTACAGCGGGCTCTGGGGGCGGGGATGGCGAGGGCTGGGTCTTGTGGGACCTGCCTCGGCTCGAGGGAGGAAGGGGCAAGCCCATCTATCTGAGGGATCTCCGGGTGGTTCATCGACGCCTGGAGACGGAGACCGCATCTGTCCTCGAGGCGCTGCCAAGCTACCTCGCCGCCGCAGCGGCGGTTGATCGCAAGGAGGGGTCGCGGGACGAGCTCGCCGCGAAGCATGGACTCGACACGAACATGCTGGCGCGTTTCCTCGGTTTCACCGGAATCGGGGGCCCCGCGAGTCCGGTCAAGACCTACCTGGTGGAGAAGTGGCGGCATGATCAGCATCCGCTCGTCAAGGGCTGGGGACCCAAGTCAACTCCGAATATAGTAAGCAATCCCACCGATGGCACCATTCGGATTCCCGGCTGGCTTCGGCCGCACAAGGTCGTCGTGCATCCGTTCCCCGGTGTCTTTGTGGCTGTTGGATGGAAGAGCCCGGTCGCGGGAATCTTCAAGGCTGAGTTCTTCGTTAAGGATGAGCATCCGGAATGCGGCAATGGCGTCGGCTGGAAGCTGGAGCTCTGGAGGAATGGAGCCACCCGGGTCCTGGCCAGCGGCCTGCTCGACAAGGGAGCGGAGACGAAACCGCGCAGTATCGATAATGTCGAGATCGAGCGTGGAGATTACGTATCGTTGGTCATTGACCCTCGGGATAATTCACATTCCTGCGACCTGACCGGGGTTGACCTCGTCCTGAGCGAAGCCGGCGAGAAGAAGCGCCGCTGGGACCTGGCCGCGGATGTGTCCGGTAATCTCCATGATGCCAACCCTCACGATGACAGCCTGGGTAACCATGGAGTCTGGCATTTCTACAGGGGCCAGATCGCGGAAAAGACTCCCCCGGGCGATTTGATCCCGAAGGGCAGCATCCTTGCGCAGTGGAGAGAGGCGCTGACCGCGGGAGAATCCATAGAAAAGCTATCCGCCCTGGCGATGGAAGCACGCCGACGCCTGGCCGACGGGCAGGGGCAGGTGGGAGCCGACCTCGAGCTTCTCAACAGGTTGAAGGCTGTCACCGGCCCCTTCTTCGGCGGCGTTGACCTGGCGGCTGAAACCGCAGCCGGGGACCGGCTTGAGAACGAAGAGCGCTTTGGTCTCGCGCCGGAGGTTTTTGGAAGCCGACCCGGCGGGGCAAAGTTTGATGGCCGTAGTGTAGCGGCCAGGGTTCCCTCTGTTCTAGAGATCCGGATCCCGGCCGGGCTGGCGGTTGGAAGGGTCTTCAAGGTGACGGCGAGAGTAGAGCCGAAGCTTGGAAGCAATGGGATCATCCAGGCCTCGGTGCTGCGTAAAAACCCCGCCGATGCCAACCTGGCCGTAGCGGGCTCGCCGCTGCTGGCCTCCTCCGGTGGAAGAGGAAGCGCGAGATTAAAGGCGGCGAACGAAGAGTTTCGCAGGCATTTCCCCCCGGCGATGTGTTACACGCCGGTAGTGCCGCTGGATGAGATTGTGACCCTGAAGCTCTATTACCGTGAGGATGATTATCTTCTCCGGATGATGCTGGGTGAGGAGGAGGCCCGAGAGCTCGACCGCCGCTGGGACAGGCTGACCTACATCAGCCAGGAACCGCTGAAGCTGGTCGACAGCTTTGAGCAGATCTCGGAGTTTTCCACCCAGGATCGGCCCGACATGGTCATCATCTTCGCGCGTTACGATAAGCCGATCCGAGAGCGTGCCCGGAAATTTGAGAAGAGACTTGTCGCTACAGAGCCGATCCATCTCAAGGCGCTCCTCGGCCTGGCCGAGCGGGCCTGGCGGCGTTCGCTTACCCCTGCTGAAAAGGAGCAGCTGCTCGCCGTTTATCAATCGCTTCGAAAGGCAGGAAAGCGACACGAGGAATCTCTTCGGAACGTCTTTACGGCTATTCTCGTGTCACCGAATTTCCTCTTCAAGGTGGAGCGGCCAGGGCCCGGAAAAGAGGCGAGCCCGGTTTCCGCTTTTGAGCTCGCCACCCGCCTGAGCTATTTCCTCTGGTCCTCGGCGCCGGATGCCCGCCTGCGCGCGGCGGCTGAAGACGGGAGCCTTCTCAAGCCGAAGATCCTCCGGGACGAGACCCTTCGCCTGCTCAAAGACGACAGGGTTCGGTCCCTGGCTACCGAGTTCGCCGCCCAGTGGCTGCTGGTCCGGGATTTTGACAAGCTGGCTGAGAAGAATGAGAAGCTCTTTCCGGGCTTTGACCGGCAGCTTCGAGAGGCGATTTACGAAGAGACGATTCTCTTCTTCAAGAACCTCTTTCTCGGGGATGGCCAGGTACGGGAAATTCTCGCCGCGGATCATACCTATTTGAACGACCGCCTGGCGCGGCACTACGGGATTCCTGGTGTAGAGGGCCCCGGCTGGCGGAAGGTTGATGGAGTGAGAAAATACGGCCGTGGCGGACTCCTCGGTTTCGCCTCGGTCCTTGCCCGGCAGTCAGGCGCATCGAGAACGAGTCCGGTCCTGCGGGGAAATTTTATCGTCGAGTTTCTGCTAGGCGAAGAGCTCCCCGATCCTCCCTCCACCGTCCCCGAGATACCCGATGCGGAGGCGAGGGAGGGCCTGAGTGTACGACAGCTGGTCGAGAGACACCGCAGCGCGCCTGAATGTTCAGGCTGCCACGCGCGGATCGATCCCTATGGATTCGCCCTCGAGGCCTATGATGCGATTGGCCGCCGACGGGAAAAGGACAACACGGGACACCCGGTTGATTCGCGATCGATCTTGCGGGATGGAACCTCCTTCGAGGGCATCGAAGGACTGCGCGAGTATCTGCTCCAGGAGCGCGGCGGCGAGTTTCTACGCCAGTTCTGCAGGAAGCTGGTTGGCTTCGCTCTTGGAAGATCGGTGGGACTTTCCGATGAGCTCCTGGTCGAGGAAATGCTCGCGTCCCTGCGGAAGAACGGTGATCGCTTCAGCGAGGCAGTGTTGGTCTTGGTAAAGAGCCGGCAGTTCCGCTATCATCGAGGTAGAGATCATATGGAGGAAAACCGATGAGCAGAAGACCATCGAGGCTTTCAGCTAGAAAACTCTCCAGGCGCGCGGTTCTCAGGGGACTGGGCGTGACCATGTCCCTTCCCTGGCTCGAGTCCGTCGCCGCCCTCGCGGGTGGCGGCGCCGCCAAGGCGCCTGTGCGGCTGGCCTGCCTCTTTTCGGGAAACGGCTTCCACAGTCGGGAATGGTGGGCCAGGGGGAAGGGGCGCGAGCTTGAGCTCGGGCGTGTCCTCGAGCCCCTTAACGGTCTCAAGGAAAAGCTCCTCTTCATTCGCGGGCTGTACAACCCCGAGGCTCTGAAGGGGAACATCCACAGCTCGCAGACCGGCAACCTGCTCTCGGGAGCTCCTCTCTCCTCTGCTGGAGAGATCCGCTCAGGTACCAGCATCGACCAGGTCGTTGCCCAGCGGAACGGTCGGGCTACAAAAGTCCCGAGCCTTGTGCTGGGGTGCGAGGCTTCGAACTCGTCAGTTCATCGGGAGTACTCCATGCTCTACAGCTCCCATATTTCCTGGAGTTCTCCCACTACGCCGACGCCGATGGAGCTTTATCCCGCGCTGGCCTTTGACCGCCTGTTCAAGGACTCGTCAGATGCGGGTGACAAGAGTGTCCTCGATCTCGTCCTCTCCCAGGCGAAAGGCCTGGTGCGGCGAGTAAGCCGGTCCGATGAGCGCAAGATTGACGAGTATATGGATTCGGTACGAGAGGTCGAACAGCGCATCGGCCGTGCCGGAAAAGAGGAACGTCTCGAGGGGTGGCGCCCAACGATTGAGAAGCCTGCTCTGCCGCGGCCGGCTGATGAGATTCCGCAGAACGTCAAGGAACACATGAAGCTCATGTGCGACATCCTGGTGCTCGGCTTCCAGACCGACACCACCCGGGTGTCGACCCTGAAGCTCAACAATGACCATTCGGCCATGCGTTTTCCGCATCTCGGAGTGGACTATATGATCCACCATCTCCTCTCTCATAGCGATACGGAGGACTGGCTCAAGGTGAACCAGTTCTTCCTCGCCAACCTGGCCTATCTCGCTGAACGCCTCGATAAGATCCAGGAGGGGGAGGGTACCCTGCTCGACAACTCGATGCTGCTGTACTGCTCCAGTATGTTGACTGGAGGACACAACGCCAATGAGCTGCCCGTGGTGATCCTGGGTCGGGCCGGAGGTCAGCTCAAGAGCGGTCGCGTCCTGGACTACAGGGGTAAGCCCAACCGTAAGATGTGCAGCATGTACCTGTCGATGATGGACAAGCTGGGGGTTCGGCTCGACAGTTTCGGCGACTCGAGTGAACGGCTTGCCGAGATCTGAGACTCTTTCCCGGCCCGCGTCGACAGCTTCGCTCCCGGCTGTTACCATGCCCGCATGATGAGCGCGAGGCCTTCAGCTAACGAGAACTCCAGTCGCTATCCGGAGGAGGGATATTGCGTTCAGCGAGGAGTTATCTCTTCTCCCGAGATCGCAGCGCTTCGCCTGTCTCTTGACAGGATGATCGAAGAGCTCCCCGATGGTCGCCGGCTGGAATCACTGGTCGAGCCGCATATCCACGCGGCTGACTGGAAGACCTGGCTCGAGCTGGGACGCGATGGGAGGTTGCTCTCGGCGACCGCGGAGGTGCTCGGCTGCGAGGAGCTTCTCCTCCTGAGTACGCACCTTCTCGTCAAGCCGCCGCGGGATGGCCTGGCGCTCTGCTGGCACCAGGATAATACCTATTGGCCGGGAGTCTCCGGTGTCGATGTCTGTACTGTCTGGCTGGCCATCGATGACTCTGATCTCGGCAACGGCTGCATGAAGGTCATTCCCCGTACCCAGAGCGGCTACCCGGAGCTGGAGATGGTTCCCACTGACGGTGGAGACCTGCTGGGTGTTCGGGTCGAGGTGACGGATGAGATGGAGTCAGGCGCCGTTGCGCTCGAACTGGGAGCGGGGGACCTGTCGATTCACGACTCCTACATCATTCACGGCAGCGAACGAAACGAGAGCGATCGCCGTCGGGCGGGCCTGACGCTTCGCTTTGCCAGCGCGGCTACTGTCGGGGTAGATCTCGGGAAGCATGGAAAGCCGGTCTATTACGTTGGAGGAACCGGAACCTTCCTGGGGGAGGGTCAGCGGGACATCAGCGGGGGCAGGCCGCTTCCCGAAGATCCCGGTGTTCATCTGTCGCGGCGATTCGAGAACCGCTGAAGACGGGGATCCTTCAGGCCGGGTTCAGCAGGGGCTTGCCGGCGTTGAGGATGCCCGTCCTGACCTGGCTCTCGATCTTACGGGCGGTCTCTGAGCCATCCGTGGTGATGAAGCGGTAGCTGAGCTCCTGGCGGACAAACCTGCGGGTCAGGCCATCGAGGAGTTGTCCTCCGTTGGCCAGGCTCTCGATGGCCTCGCTGTCGAGCTTCGGCACAACGAAGCGATCACAGACGTAGATACAGAACGGGTCGCTGGCTCGAAGTCCGCTGCGGTGGCTCTTGATTCGTGTCATCAGGCCCTTGGCCTTCTTCGCGTCCTTGATCTCGTGAGGGCGGAGGTTTCTTCCCGAGTAGCCGACGTATAAGAGCTGTTCGCCGCGCCAGACGGTATAGACTCCTACGGAGACGATTGGGATCTCCTCGTTAGGCCAGTCTCCGAATGAAAACAGCTTGCCTGTTTCGAGGCCTGTGATCGATGGTTCAGTGCTCATGATTCAGCGGCGTGCTGCCGGCGTTTCCTCATGCGATGATATCGTGGATCACCTTGCCGTGTACATCGGTCAGGCGGTAGTCGCGTCCACTGTAGCGGTAGGTCAACTTCTCATGGTTAAGTCCCATGAGGTGCAGAATCGTCGCATGCAGGTCGTGAACATGGACCCGGTTCTCTACGGCTGTCAGCCCGAAGTTGTCGGTCGAGCCGTAGCTGAAGCCGGGCTTGACGCCGCCTCCGGCCATGAACATGGTGAAGCCGTAGTGGTCGTGATCACGGCCCTTCTTGCCTTCTGAGGTAGGAGCTCTTCCGAATTCTCCGCCCCAGACCACGAGGGTCTCATCCAGGAGCCCGCGCCATTTGAGATCCTTGATCAGGGCCGCGATTCCCTGGTCACAGGCCTTGGCGAGCCGGGCATGTCCACCCTTGATGTCCCCGTGGCCGGTATCCCAGGCGATGTCGTACCCGTCGATCGAATGGGAGAGCTGAATTGAGCGTACACCTCTCTCGACCAGTCTCCTGGCGATCAGGCAGCCCTTGGCGTATTCACTGTTTCCGTACAGCTCCCTGGTCTGTTTCGATTCTTTCGAGATGTCGAAAACATCGGGAACCGCGAACTGCATGCGGAAGGCGAGCTCCATGGCCTCGATGCCGGCCTCGAGATGACTGTCTCTTTCCAGCCGGTCCAGGTGTAGCCTGTTGAGGCGGGAGAGCAGGTCAGCCTGCTTTCTTTGCTCGAGCCTGGGCAGGTGCGGATTGCTGAGGTTCTGCATGACGTTCTCGGGTTTCATGCTGGCGATGTTCACATAGGTTCCCGCGTGGGCTCCGGGAAGGAAGGAGCTTCCCCAATTGGCCAGCTTGCCGCGCGGCTGGGCGCGGGGAGACATGGCGACGAAGCCTGGCAGGTCCTGGTTCTCAGTTCCCAGGCCGTAGGTCAGCCACGAGCCCATGCTCGGCCGGTTGGCCTGCAGGACCCCGAGGTTCATCATCAGGATTGCGCCCGCGTGCTCGGGTATGTCCGTATGGCAGGAGTGAATGAAGCAGATGTCATCGACGAGTTCTCCGACATGCGGGAAGATATCGCTGACCATTTTTCCGCACTCACCGTAGCGCTTGAAGCCGAAGGGGGAGACCATCAGGCCGTTCTTGGTGTTTCGAAGAGATTTCCGATTTACCAGCGAAGGCCGCTTGCCTGCGTGCCTGGCAATGTCCGGCTTGTGATCGAAGGTGTCTACCTGGGAAGGGCCTCCGGGCATGAAGAGCTGGATTACGTGTTTCGCCCTGGGGGCGAAATGGGGAGCCTTTGGCGCCAGGGGTGATATGGCCTGCTTGCCGATCTCCTTGGTGGAGGCGAAGAGCTCCGGATTGGCCATTACGCCCGCCAGCCCGAGGGTTCCAAAGCCTGCTCCGATTCTCCGGAGTGATTCACGGCGGGTTAGAGGGGCACGGGGATCTCCCCCGAGGTTTTTCTTTGGTTGCGATTCCATATTTTTCAGTATGCCCCCGGTTTCCTGCAAGTTCCAGCCTTTCAGCCAGAGGTCTCTCCTATACTTTTTTCAACGTACCTGGATGAACTCGTGCGAGCTCAACAGAACCTGCGTGTATTGCTGGAAACGGGGGATTCCCCCTCCCTTTTCAGCCAGGAAGCTGAGTCCGATTTGAGTTTCTTCTTCTGTCGGCGCCCTTCCATAGAGGAGGGCATAGGCGCGTGCGACCCGGGCCGGCTCTTCTTTTTCTTCCTTCTGGATTCGCTCCGCAAGCGCCTTGGCTCGAGCGATCATGAAGGGGCTGTTGAGCATGAACAGATATTGTTGCGGCACGGTGCTCGTGACCCGCTTGGGGGCCGTGCTCGCGGGCGCAGGGAAATCAAAGAGTCGGAGAAACGCATCGGATGCGAAACGGTCCCCGTTCCTGCTGATGGTCGTATAGAGAGTTCGGCGTTTGACGTTGAAGATCTTGTCCGTGGGTTGCCCCCCGATCTTTCTGTCAAGCTCCCCGGTGACGGCCAGCAGGCTGTCGCGCCAGATCTCGATCTCCATTCTTCGGGGGCTCATTCTCCACAGCAGGCGGTTGTCTCCATCCTTATCGAAGTTCTCCTGGTTGAAGCGGCTGCTTCGCTGGTAGGTGGAGGATGAGAGGATCAGGCGATGCATTTTCTTGATCGACCAGCCGGATTCTTCGAAGGTCGCGGCCAGCCAGTCAAGCAGCTCGGGATGGGAGGGCTTCTCGCCAAGCTGGCCAAAATTGCTTGGCGTTCGGACCAGCCCATGTCCGAAGTGGTATTGCCAGATCCGGTTGACCATGACCCGGCTCGCGAGCGGCTTGCCTGCCTCGAAGATCGATTCGGCAAGCTCCTTGCGGCCGCTTCCCTGCTTGAAGACCGGCCCTGTTCCTCCGGTCATGATAGTCAGGAATTGCCGGGGGGCCACCTCGCCCTTCTTGCGCAGGTCCCCGCGGATGGCCACGTGCATATCCTTGTTGCCGTTCTCCGCCAGGACGTGGACCTCTCCTCCCGGTTTCGGGGGGGTATTTTTTTTCAGCGCCTGGAGCTCCTCCTGGAACTTCGCGAGCTCCGTCTGGTCGGGCTTGCTCTCCTGGTTGTCCTTGTTCTGGTCGTTCCAGCCCTTGATCTTTTTTTCGAGTTCCTTGATGGAGTTCTGGTGGTCATTGAACCGTTTTGTCATCTCGGCGGATGCCGCGGGACGTTTATGAATCTTGGAATTCCGGAAGACCCCGGCGATGGAGTAGTAGTCCTTCTGGGGGATGGGATCAAACTTATGATCGTGGCAGCGGGCGCATTGCACCGTCAGGCCGAGGAAGGCCCGGGAGAAGGTGTCGACACGGTCGGCCAGGGTCTCGGCTTCAGCCTGGGCTTTGGCCTCCGGGTCTCCTCCGTCGGATTTGTAGTTCGGCCCGATGGCGAAGAAGCCGGTTCCGTAGAACGCAAGCGGTTCGTCGATCAGGTCGCCGGCAACCTGTTGCTTGACGAACTGGTCGTAGGGCAGGTCCCGGTTGAAGCAGTCCACCACCCAGTCCCTGTAGCGCCAGGCTCCCGGCAGGGGGCCGTTGTCGCCAAAGCCGCCCAGGCCATCGCTGTAGCGGGCGGTATCAAGCCAGTGCCTTGCCCACCGCTCACCGTAATGCGGGGAGTCGAGCAGGGAATCAATCGTGTGCTTGAGGGCATCGGGCCGCTTGTCGGCGAGGAACTCATCCACCTGGGCGGGAGTGGGAGGGAGACCTGTCAGGTCGAGATGGATGCGTCGAAGCAGCACTCTCTTCGCGGCCTTGCCGAGAGGCTCGAGTCCCGCGGCATCGATTTTTTCCAGGATGAAATGATCAATCGGATTGTTTACGAGAGCCTTGTTTCCGGGTTCAGGAGGGACGGGTTTTTTGATGGGGCGAAAAGCCCAGCTCTCCAGGCGCAGCTTATTCCAGTCCTGGGCGCCGACCTCGGTTTTCTTTGCGGAGGAAGCCTTCTCTTCAGGCCAGGGGGCTCCCATGCGGACCCACTCCTGCAGGTCGGCGATGATCCTGTCCGGCAGCTTCTTATTCGGCGGCATCTCCAGCTCGTTGTCGAGGTAGACGACCGCTCGGATGAGAAGACTCGCTTCCGGTTTGCCGGGCACCACGACCGGGCCGGTTTCTCCCCCCTTGAGAAGGCTTTCCCTGTTGTCGAGATAGAGTCCCGCCTTCAACTTCTTCGCCTGCGAGCTGTGGCATTTGTAGCAATGCCCTGCAAGGACCGGGCGAATTTTCTGCTCAAAGAAGGTGAGCTGTTCGGAGGTCGGTTCCTCGGCCTGCAGGCCAGGCAAAGCCATCAAGACAGCGAGAAAATAGAAGCCGTTGAGAATCTTCCTGGGCGGGGTTTTCATGATCCTCCGTTCGCTTTCAATAAGGCGTTTCATATCGTGTCGATCCGAACGGTACTGCGTATTCTGCCCTATTGCCGACCTTCATTCTACAGCGTCTTTATCGAAGTTTCCTGCATCCTGGGGCCGCGTTGCAGTTCTATAGGTTTTCCACCAGTGGAGAGGCAGCTTCTCGTTTTCAGCCGGGCATCCCGGGAGTACAATGCTGTTGGATTCGTGCCGCCTATTGGCGTACGCCTCCAAAGTCGCGCCCATTGCTATTGAGAGAGAACGATGCTTCCATCGATGAGTTCCATCCATCGGATCCCGCCTGGTGTCCTGTCTGCTATAGTTCTTGCCGGGGCGCTCTTCGCGCCGGCAGTCCGGGCCCAGGCTGTGAAGGCTGTGGCGCGTCCCAATATCGTTCTCATCATGGCCGATGATATGGGCTATGAGTGTGTCTCCTCCAACGGCGGCACGACCTACAGCACCCCGCGTATAGATTCGCTGGCGAAAAGCGGTATTCGTTTTCTGAACGGCCATTCGCAGCCGATCTGCACTCCCTCCCGGGTGCAGATCATGACAGGGTTGTACAATAACAGGAACTACATCCGTTTCGGTTTTCTCGATCCCGAGGCCCGGACCTTCGGTCATGTTCTCAAGGCTGCCGGGTACAAGACCTGTATCGCCGGGAAATGGCAGCTCGAAGGAGGGCTGGATGGCCCTCGCCATTTCGGTTTTGACGAGTACTGCCTCTGGCAGCTCACTCGCCGTCCAAGCCGCTACGCCAATCCCGGGCTTGAGGTTAACGGTAAGCTGGTGGATTATAAAAACGGCGAGTACGGTCCTGACATCGTGAGCGATTACCTCTGCGGTTTCATCGAACGGAACAAGGACGTCCCCTTCTTTGCCTACTATCCGATGATCCTGCCGCATTGGCCTTTTGAGCCGACCCCCGACAGCCCCGACTACGACACGACCTTTCCCGGGGCGAAGGGAATCGGCAAGATGAAGTATTTCAAGGACATGGTTTCCTATACCGACAAGCTCGTCGGCAAGCTCGTCGACAAGCTCGAGTCGCTTGGCCTGCGCGAGAAGACCCTGGTGATCTTCACCGGGGATAACGGGACCTACGTTAAGATCGTTTCCAACCTCAATGGCGTGAAGTATCCCGGCGGCAAGGGAACGACCCGTGACAACGGAACCCATGTGCCGTTGGTGGCCAGCTGGCCCGGAACCGCGCCGGCTGGTAAGGTTTCCAGCGAGCTGGTTGATTTCAGCGACATCCTGCCAACGCTTGCCGATACGGCTGGCGCCGGGCTCCCGGCCGGAGAGACCTACGAGGGAGTCAGTCTCGTTCCCCTGCTGAAGGGTAAGCCCTTCAAGGGGCGCGAGTCGGTTTACTGCTGGTACCATCGCAATGGCGTGCGTGGCAAGGAGAGCCAGCATACACGCAACCAGGACTTCAAGCTCTACTCTACAGGCCGCTATTTCAGGGTGACTGGGGATCTGCTGGAGAAAAAGCCGATCAGGATTGGGTCCATCTCAGAGGGAGGGCTTGCGGCCTACAATTCGCTGAAGGCGGCGCTTGATGCCCAACTCAAGGCCACCCTCCAGGCTACTGAGACGCTGAAAAAACGAGGTTTTGGTGGCGCTGCGAAGAAGCAGGGCAAGAATAAGAACACCAAGGCGAAGAGCTCCGAAAAGAAGCAGGCGCAGAAAAAAGAGAAGAACGAGAAAAGAGAAAAGAAGCAGGATTGAGTTCCCCTGGAAGGTGTCCGAGGGGAGATATTTAAAGGCTCGATACGAGCTGAAGGTTTGTGAGGTGAAGAAGAAAGAGGAGGGGACTGATGAGAAGTTCCATTATGACGTTGGCCGTCGCGTTGGCGGTCCTTTGTGCCGGCTCAGGATGCGCGACCATCGCGCAGTCGACGGCAATAGGTAATTCCTCCGGTTCAGACCTGGTTGTCATCAACTCCAAGCCTTCTGGAGCGACGGTTCATATCGACGGGGTACAGATCGGCGTCACTCCGCTGACCGTAACCGTCAGTCCAAGGGCGAGGAATATGACCTTCGCCAAGGATGGGTACAACGCGGTGACCATCCCGATTCCGAAAGACTGGAACGCCTGGACGATCGCCAACATTCTCTGGATCCCGGGCGTCGTGGTGGATGCGGTCACCGGCAACATCCGGAAGGTGCGGGGGACCATCTCCGCGACCCTGCCGAAGGCCGGGGAATGAAGCCCCGGGCCGGCTGGCTGAGCCTGCCCGTCCTGACGGTTTTTTTCAGATGGAGCGGATGCGCAGCTTGCGCAAGGACAGGGGCAGGCCGTGGTCCTGGAAGCCGATGCCCCCCTTGTCGGGGCGGTTCTTCAGGCGCGCATGGTCCAGGCTGATCTCGTTGACGACCTCGCCGTTGAGTTTGATCGTCACCTTGCGTCCCTTGCACGTGATATGAAAGTGATTCCATTCCCCGGGCGCCTTCGCGGTGTTCTTTGTCGGAGGTATTCCCGGGATGACTCCGCCTGAGTCGTGGTCGCTCAGCCGCGCGCCCTTCTTCTTGCCGAAGGAGTCATAGATCTGGACCTCGATGCCTTTCGCTACGGGGCTCTTCTTGTCTCCGACATGAAAATAGAAGCCGCTGTTGCCGCGCTTCTGAACCTTGTAATCAAACTCGATCTCGAAGTCCTTGTACTCTTCCTTGAGCCAGAGATAGGCATCGTAGCGCTGCCAGCCCCTCTCTCCCGGTCTCGGCGTCAGGGTCACAACGCCATCCTTACCGAGGATCCAATTACCCTTGGTGTGGCAGTGCTTGTTGAGCTCGCCTGATTTGAGTACGTCGGTCCAGGCGCTCTTTTCTTCCGCGAGGAGATTTGGCGCGAAGATGAGTGTCGCGGCGATGATGCAGGCCGCCGAGGCGAGTCCGTATGCATGGCGAGAATGAAGACTTCGATGGATATTGGTCATGTCCGGGTTGTTCCTTCCTGTCAGGATTCCGTTTGATGCGGGATGCGTATTTCAATAACCAGCGTACGATCTTATCATAGTCCTCACGGCGAATGTCCGTATTCAACTGAAGGATTCAGGTGAGGAAAGGTAGCCATGAACAGGAAGCTGATGAATCGAGCTGTTTTGAGACTTACGGGCGGTGTTGGATTGGCGGCGTTGCTTTTGTCCAGCCTGCTCATGGCCGGACTCGCGGCGCAGGATAAGCCGAAAAAGAAGGCGCAGAAGAAGAAGGTGCCCGCGGCCATGAAGCCGGTGAAGGACGTGCCTGGTCTGCCGCGGGTGTTGCTGATCGGCGACTCGATCTCGATCGGCTACACGGTGGGCGTACGCGAATTGCTTTCGGGCAAGGCCAACGTGCATCGTCCTCTGACCAACTGCGGCCCGAGCACCAAGGGCGTCAAGGAGCTCGACAAGTGGCTCGGGGACATGCCCTGGGACGTGATCCACTTCAACTTCGGCCTGCACGATCTCAAGTATCTCGGCCCGAAGGGCCAGAACCTGGCCGATCCGAAAGGGGAGGGGAGCCATCAGCAGGTGCCGGTCGCCGACTACGAGAAGCATCTGAGGACCATGGTCGCCCGCATGGAGAAGACCGGGGCCGAGCTTATCTGGCGAACGACCACGCCGGTTCCCCCGGGCGCGAAGGGGAGGGTTGTCGGCGATTCGGCTAAGTACAACCAGGCCGCCGCAAAGATCATGAAGGAGCGCAAGGTCGCCATCGATGATATGTACACCTTCTGCATGCCGCGATTGAAGGAGATCATGCGGCCAGCGAACGTTCACTTCACCCCGGCCGGCTCGAAGGCGCTCGCGGGGCAGGCTGCGGCGGCGATCAACGCCGCACTGAAGAGACGGGCGGTCTCTCCCGAAAAGTAGCCTTCGCCCGGGGGCCTACTGCTTCTGGAATTGAGGCAGGGAGAGCATGAAAGCGGCGGTCGCCGAGACGCGCCGGTTCCGTTCGCGCTGGCTGTTGAAGGCGGCCTCGCAGAGCTCATGATGGTTTTCGATCATGTCGCCGTTGAGGAACAGGAGCTTGAAAAAGTTGACGGTTCTTTCCGGGGTGAACAGCTGCCAGCGCAGACGGAGGGCATTCGGATCCCAGGTTCCCGCGGACTCTCCCTGGACCGGGTTGGCGAGGTCGTTGATGAACCTCAGCCTTTCGAGAAGTCCGACGGTGTGCATCCAGTCAAAGCCCAGCTCCGATTCTCCGGTCGGGTCGGGGAAATCGACCATCTGCATGCCGGCTCTCTGGATGGTGTCGCTGGCATCGATGAGCTCTGCTGTCGTCAGGCTGGCGTTGAGCGCGCGAACGGCGCTTGCCACGAGCTCGATGGGGGTCTTGACCTTCGCCCTGTAGAATCGCAGGCTCAGGAATTCATCTGAAAAGAGGATCACCCGGAGGACCTCTTTGATATCGCCTTCAGAGCTTCTCCAGGCCTCGATCGCGGCCAGCAGAAGGTCGGGCTCGCGGAATTCGAGTCGACTGACGGTTCCGTTGCCGGCCGAATCGAGCTCCTCGAAGATCTGCGGCGGCCGGCCGTTGGGAAGGTCCGGAGTGGCTTCGGCCCATTCGCTCGGTGAGAGCCTGCCATCGGAGTCTCGATCGACCGAGTTGAAAAGCGCCGCCAGGTCCGCCGGCATGCCGCCGGTTTTTGGCAGGTCGGAGATCTCGTCGGTCACCAGCAGCTGGATGAGCTTGGTGCAGATATACTTTGCACAGTCCCGGAGGCCGACGGTCTTGTCGAGAACCTGGTAGAACTCGTTA
>CAUZHA010000067.1:0-25174 GCA_963579555.1 Planctomycetes bacterium UBA1146 | reverse complement strand
TTGCGCTTGCCGGCCATCTCCCTGAAGGCATCCCGGGTACCCGGCAGCCAATAGTCCTGGACCAGGTAGGTTCCCACCGAGACCAGGCAGGCGGCGAAGAGGACCGGCGCGAAAAGTCTTCGATAGCTGCGGCCGTTCGCGAGGATGGGAATCAGCTCGTTGGATCGCTGCAGCAGCGTCAGGGTAAAGATCCCGGAGGTGAGACAGACGATGGGACCGAGCACCTGGCAGAAAACAATCGGCAGGTTGATGCTGTAATAGCGAAGCACGAACTGGAAGAGCTCGCCGGGGGAGCCCGTCTGGCGATTGAAGTTATCCAGATTCTCGACCAGGTCGATCAATACGAAGATCAGGCAGAAGCTGAAAAGGTTGGCCGCGTAGACTCCCAGGAACATGCGCAGGATGTAGAGATCAAGGGTAGGAGAAAACCTGCCGGTCAGCTCCGGGCAGCTCGTCTTGATCTTCTGGAGAATGGACATGCTCACCCTACCTGTCTACCTTCGTTTCAAGACGCCACAGGCTCCAGGCCATGGCGGCGCAGAGAATGACGTTGCCAGCCTGGATAAACAGCCAGGGGTAAAAACCCTTGTCCCCGGCAAGCTGCCCGATGGCGGTTCCCGAATAAAAAACGGTCGGGACGATTGCGCAGGACACGAAGAAGGGCAAAAGCCTGTTGCCGGAGTTCAGATAGAGGGCGATCAGTCCCCCCATCAGCGCGAAAACACCACAGCTCAGCATGCGGGCGAACCGGCCGTGATATTCAAGCTCGAGCCGCCCAACCTCCCTGGGTGAACGCCCCCCGCCCTCTCCGGAGGAACCGGATCGCACCTCCGCCAGCAGGGAGCCGAGTTCCCAATTGTTGAGCTCCTTGCCCTTCTTCGCCCGCCTCGCCTTGCTGGCCGGATCGAAGGTGATGGTCCACTGGTCGAGATGCATACGCTGGAAGAACGAGCTCGAGCCCCCAGGATGGAGCTCGCTCGAATAAAAAATGCTCACATTTCTCAGCTCGATGATGATATGTCCCGCAAGGGATTGAGGCTGAGGCCCAGCCGGAGCCTCCAGGGAACGGGAGGCCTCGGCCGAGGCGTTCCTGAACCTGAGCTCATCCGGAAAGAGGATTGTGCCCTCCCCGGCATAGATACAGTATGGGTAAGAGACGAGGTCAAGCTCATCGAGCTTCTCCTGGCTCAGGAGCTCATCGGAATCGGAGTCCGCCCTGGGACCGACAAAGACACCCTTCAGCTTCCGCCCCTCGTGTTCCATGATCCAGAGGTTGAGGTTGCCAAAGCGGAAGTCCCGGTTCTGCCCCTTGCCCAGAGCTCGGAACTGGTCGATGAGCAGGCTGCTCACATTGTTTCTCTTGTGCTTCATCAGGGGGACGAGATACCCGTTGATGAAATATCCCGAGGCCGTGAAAGCGACCCCGAGAATCAAGACCGGCAGGAGGATCTTCCGGTTCGACATGCCGAAGCTTCTCGCCGCCATGATCTCACGATCGGCGACCAGTCTCCCATACACCAGGCTCGAGGCGAACATCAGCGCCAGCGGCAGGCTGTCGCTGAGCAGGCCCGCGGCGGTATACCACATGACTGGCAGGGCCAGAGGCAGATCGAGGTTGTAACGCTCCGCCACCATGATCGAGATGAACAGGGAGTAGCTCAGCTCGAGAACGAGCAGCGAGAAGGAGAATGTCTTGAGAATCTCGAAGGCGACATGCCTTGTGAAGCCCCAGGATGTCCCTGACCGGTTGCTGTTCATCGGGTTCCGCCAATAGAAATCATGGAAGTTCCGGGCCCAGTCGATTCCTGCCTGCCCACGGTAATCAAGATACGGTGCAAATGTTACACAAGACTCGGGCCGAAATAAGGAAAGAAGGTCTGGTTTAAACCGCGGAGCGGCGATTATCCGTTCTTATCGGCACCAGGGTGACTTATCCGGACCTTCCAGGTCGCAAGGCAAGGTTGGGTTATCTTGCCAGAGACTGAAATGAAGCCGTATAATCATCGGTCTTTGTTTTTTCTTATCGGACGCCTTTACCCTTTGCCGCAGATGCCCCGGAATCATGACCGGACAGAACGACAAGCCAATTCCTGACTGGGAAACCCTGACCTTCTCCTTCACTGAAACCGACTTCATGTACAGAAGCCGCGGTAACATCGAGAGAGATCCTGTCTGGGACGAGGGCGCCTACATACCCTTCGAGGACATCGCGATCTCCCCCGCGGCGGCCCTAATGTCTTATGGTGTAGGAGTTTTCGAAGGCCTGAAGGCCCAGAGAACAACCGGCGGAAGGATCCTGCTTTTCAGGCCGGATGCCAACGGCCGACGGATGCAGAGCTCTGCCGAGAGGCTGGTGATGTCCCCCTTCCCGATCGAACAGTTCGTCGAATCCTGCGCTGAACTGGTGCGCCGCAATGAGCGCTTCGTTCCTCCGCCGGAGTACGGCTCACTCTATCTGCGCCCCATGCAACATGCCGTCGAGCCGCAGCTTGGCCTCGGCCCCTGCAGTGAATTCGCCACGCATATTTTCTGCAGCCCCGTAGGCAGCTACTTCCGGGGGGGGAGACCACAGGGCGTTCGCCTCAAGGTGCTCGAGCAGGGCCGTGTAGCCCCCGGAGGTACGGGCTCCGCCAAGGCGATGGGAAATTACGCCGGCGCCATCTGGGTCGCACAGAAATGGAAGGACCAGGGCTTCGATGACGTTCTCTACCTTGACGCGCATCATCTCAAATACCTGACCGAGACCAGCGGCTCGAACCCCTTCATATTGATGAGGTCCGGCGTGCTGGTCACGCCCCCCCTCGACAGCCAGATCCTTCCGGGAATTACCCGCGACTCGACGCTTCGTATCGCGCGCGACCTGCTCAAGCTCGAGGTAGAAGAGCGGGCGCTCTCCATCCAGGAGGTCATCGAGGAGGGTGTGGAAATGTTCTGCACCGGAACTGCCTGGACCTTGCTGAGCGTTCGGGAGATCGTCTACAACGACCAGGTCAAGCTGCTCGAAACGGAAGAACTTCGAGACGAGCTGTTGAAGGTCCTTCGAGACATCCAGACCGGTGACCGGGAAGATCCCTTCGATTGGATCAGGGAGGTCTGAAGATGGATCTCGACCAATGCCGAAAAGACATCAACAGTCTCGATAAGAGCCTTCTTGAGCTGCTCGCGAAGAGAAGGACCATCAGCCGGAAGGTCATCGAGGACAAGCTCGAAAGAGGACTGGACCTCCGCGACCCCGCGAGGGAAGGCGAGGTCCTCGAGACACTCATCAAGGCCGGGCGCAAGCTCGGCCTCGATGCCCACTTCGTGACCCGTGTCTTCCACGAGATCATCGAGGACTCCGTACGCTCCCAGGAGTCCTTCCTCCAGAACAACCTCAACCCCTCCACCGAGAAGATGCTCTGCATCGCCTACCAGGGGGTCGAGGGCGCCTACAGCTTCCTGGCCAGCGAGAAGTTCTTCCGCGACCAGCTCGATAATTGCTCCTTCGAAGGCTACAAGAGCTTCGCCGACGTGGTCGCCGCCGTCGAAAACGGCCAGGCCGACTACGCCATGCTGCCGATTGAAAACACCACGGCCGGCAGCATCAACGCGGTCTATGACCTCCTGCTGGCCACCAAGCTCAACATCGTGGGAGAAGAGGTCTTCCCCGTCCAGCATTGCCTGCTGGGCGTCGAGAAGGCCCCCCTGTCCACGATTCGACGCATCTACTCGCATTACCAGGCACTGGCCCAATGCTCCGACTTCCTCTCCAGGCTCAAGAACTGTGACCAGGAGACCTACATCGACACCGCAGATGCAGCCAAGAAAATCAGCGCAGAGGGAGACCCCTCCCAGGCGGCCATCGCCAGCGAGGAGGCTGGAAGAATCTACGGGCTGAAGGTGCTGAAGCGAAATCTCGCCAACCAACGCGAGAATTTCACTCGCTTCGTCGTCGTCGCGCCGCGACCCGGCCAGGTCGACAGCAGGGTTCCCTGCAAGACCTCGCTCGTTCTCTCGACCGGGCATCACGAGGGCGCCCTGCTCAAGGCGCTGGCTATCCTGGATGAACACAAGATCAACCTGACGAAGCTCGAGTCGAGGCCCATGCAGGGCTCGCCCTTCACCTACATCTTCTACCTGGACTTCGAGGGCAATGCGAGCGACCCGAAGATCCAGGAGGCCCTGGTCCGGCTGAGCGGCGCGACGAATTACCTGAGAATCCTCGGAACCTACCCGCGCGAGCGTCACGACAAGACCAGGCCCTCGACCCGCTCCAGGGTTCCCGAGAAGACAGACGTTGAAGAAGAAGCTGCGGCGACACCGGCTCCTGAAGACGCCGCCGCCCCGGTCGGCGGCGGCAATGGCGAGGGCCGGAACCTGACGGATCTATCCATCAAGCCGGGAGGCACCATCCTCCGGCTCGGCGAGACGGAGCTCGGCGGTTCTGAATACGTCGTCTTCGCCGGCCCCGACTGTATCTCGTCGATGGACCAGATCGGAGCCCACGCCCGCCATGTGAGCGAATGCGGGGCGATGGTGCTGCACGGCAGCTGCCTCGAGGCAAGCGACTCGCCCTTCAAAACACGAAGAATTAATTTCGACCTCCTCGATGTGCTGACCAACGCCGGCAAAGAATTTGGCCTGCCCGTGATGACCGAGGTCGAGTCCGTGCTGGATGTAACCCAGGCCGCCCAGCTGGCGAACCTGCTGAAAATCGGCCCGCGCAATATGCAGAACTTCAGCCTCCTGGAGGAGGCCGGCAAGACAGGACGTCCCATCGTACTCTGCAGGGGATTGTCGGCAACCAATGACGAGTTCCTGGAGGCCGCCGAGTGCGTACTCGTACAGGGAAATCAGCAGGTCATACTCTGCGAACGCGGAACAAGGATCGACGAGCGGAACTCCCGCAACACCCTCGACCTCGGCACTGTGGCGAGCATCCGGCAGATGACCCACCTCCCGGTGCTGATCGATCCGTCCCGGGCCATCGACCACAGCGGCCTCGTCCTGCCGCTGGCGAGCGCCTCCCGGGCCTTTGGAGCCCACGGGTTGGTGGTTGACGTGCGCCAGAACGGAAATGAAAATCCCGAAACAGACTCGATGACACTCGGCTTTGACGAATTCGGCAAGCTGATGAGCGATCTATACAACTGAGAAGAACCTTCTCTAAAAGGCCGAAGATCTTTAAAATTTGACACAACCTGCTTATGCAAATAAGATCTGCGTTTAACTTTACGACTGATCGAAACAGCGAGAATTATGTTCGAAGCCGCAATAAAGACCGTCAGCAAGAGTGTGCGAAAATGCCTGGGGCATCGCTTCGCCAGTGTTTCGCAAGATGACCAGCACGGTCTGGTAGCGCTCGGTATTCTGTTTTTGATCCTGCTTATTAGCGAGGCGGGTAGATCGTAAAACACCAGATACGATTTCACCACCCGCCGCCTTCTGAAGGTGAGCGGGTTTTTTTTTGAATTTTGAGCGCCTGAGAGTGCACTAGCGCAGCTCCAACGGACCGGAAAAACCGGAACCCTGAAACCATGAGAAAAATAAAGATCTTCGACACCACCCTGCGAGACGGGGAACAGAGTCCGGGCGCGAGCCTGAACGTGGAAGAGAAGCTGGTGATCGCCCGCCAGCTCGAACGGCTGGGAGTGGACATCATCGAGGCCGGCTTCCCGATCTCGAGTCCTGGAGATTTCGAGAGCGTCAAGCTGATCGCGGAGAGCCTCGATGGGCCCACGATCTGCGGCCTCGCCAGGGCCAGGAAAGAGGACATCGAGGCCGCCGGCCAGGCGCTCGAGAAAGCCCCCAGCTCACGCATCCATGTCTTCATCGCCACCAGCAACCTCCACATGGACAAGAAGCTCAAGATGAGCAGGGACGAGGTGCTGGCCATGGCGGTAGACGCTGTCGAGCGGGCGTGCCAGTTTACCGACGATGTGGAGTTCTCACCTGAGGACGCATCCAGGAGCGACCTGGACTTCATGTGCGAGGTCATCGAGGCGGCGGTGAACGCCGGAGCCACGACGATCAACATCCCCGACACAGTCGGCTACGCCATGCCCGGCGAGATAGGGGACCGGGTGCGCTACGTGAGAGAGAAGGTGCCGGCTACCGGGAGCATCGTGCTCAGCATCCACTGCCACAACGACCTGGGCGTTGCTGTCGCCAACTCGCTCTCGGCCATGCAGGCCGGCTGCGACCAGATCGAGTGCACCATCAACGGCATCGGGGAGCGAGCGGGAAACACCTCCCTGGAAGAAATCGTCATGGCTCTCAAGATGCGTGAGGACGTCTACGGAGTAGAGACCGGAATCAAGACCGAGGAGCTCTGGAGTACCAGCCGCCTGGTCGCCAACCTGACGGGCATCGAGGTACAGAGAAACAAGGCGATCGTAGGCGAAAACGCCTTCGCCCACGAAGCGGGAATCCATCAGCATGGAGTCATCAGCGACCGCCGGACCTACGAGATCATGTCCGCCAAGGAGGTCGGATGGCATGGAACCCAGCTCGTCATCGGCAAGCACTCCGGAGTACATGCCATCGAGAAGATTCTCGAGCGCCGGGGCTACGAGCTGAACCGGGAGCAGCTCCACGATGTCAGGGCCCGCGTCAAGGACGCCGCTGACCGGGAGAAGAACATCGAGGAAGAGGATGTCGTCGCCTTCGCCAACGAGGTGCTCAACGAGCTGACCAGCGAGGAGCAGGTCCTGCTGCTCGAGGAGGTCTCGGTCATGACCGGCAACGGCTTCACCGCCAGCGCCACCATCAAGCTCAAGATCAAGGGAGATGAGGTGATCGGGACCGGCACGGGGGTCGGACCGGTGGATGCTTCCGCCCACGCCATCCAGGAGATCCTGAGCTCGCACTTCGGACCCGAGCTCGAGCTCAGCGGCTACGGCCTGAAGGCCATCACCGGGGGGACCAACGCCCTGGCGCACGCCAACATCCAGTTCAAAGACAAGACCGAAAACCGCTTCCGCGGCGACGCGGTCGACAAGGACGTCATCCTGGCCTCGGTCCACGCGATGATCAAGGGAGCCAACCGCGCCCTGAATCACCGCATCCGGCATGGAGACAAATCACAGGACAAGAACGACTCCAGCGAGCAGGCGGGCGAATGACGCCTGGCCTGAGCGGACGAATGAACCGCTCCGCGGAGAAACCTAACCCATGATCACAATCTACGATACGACCTTACGCGACGGCACCCAGGGTGAAGGAGTCTCCTTCTCAGGGCGGGACAAGTTGAAGATCCTGCGGCTGCTGGATGAGTTCTCCATCGACTATGTCGAGGGAGGCTGGCCCGGCTCCAATCCCAAGGATATCGACTTCTTCAAGGCCGCCGCCGACCTTGAGCTGCGCCATTCGAAACTCGCCGCCTTCGGCAGCACCTGCCGGGCCGGCAGCGCCCCGGAAGATGACGCCAACCTGAAGGCGATCCTCGCGGTCGGCACGCCGGTAGTCACGATCTTCGGCAAGTCCTGGCATCTTCACGTTACCGAGGTCCTGAGAACCACCCCCGAAGAAAACCTCAGGATCATCCGGGACTCCGTCAGCTACCTGATCTCCGAAAAACGTGAGGTTGTCTACGACGCTGAGCACTTCTTCGATGGCTACAAGGCGGATCCCGAGTACGCCCTGGAGACCCTCGCCGCCGCCCGGGAGGGAGGCGCGAACTCTCTCGTACTCTGCGATACCAACGGCGGCTCCCTGCCCGCAGAGGTCGCGAAGACCGTGCGTGCCGTACGGGAGAAGATCGGCGACACAGAGATCGGCATCCACACCCACAACGATGGAGGTATGGCTGATGCCAACACCCTGACGGCGGTCGAAGAGGGCGCCAGCCACATCCAGGGCACCTTCAACGGACTGGGCGAGCGCTGCGGCAATACCGACCTGACCACCGTCATCCCGAACCTCCTGCTGAAGATGGGACGAGAACTGTCCATCGAGACAGATGGGCTCACCAACCTCACCCATCTCTCGAGGTACATCCACTCCATCGGCAACCTGAACTTCCCCGAGAACCATCCCTTTGTCGGCCAGATGGCCTTCGCCCACAAGGGTGGAGTGCATGTCAACTCCGTGATGAAGGTGGCCGATTCCTATGAGCACATCAACCCTGAAAAGGTAGGAAATACGCGGCGGATCCTGATCTCTGAGCTCTCGGGAAAATCAAATATGTCCTACCTCGCCGGCGCCGAGGGAATTGATCTCGAGGCCCATCCCGATGCGGCCAGGAAGGCGGTCGAGGAGATCAAGTCGCTTGAAAACAAGGGCTATGTCTTCGAAGGGGCCGAGGCCTCCGCGACGCTCATCATCCTCAGGCACATGGGAGAAGAAACCGAGTTCTTTGACCTGGTCCGCTACCGTTCCTCGGTAGAGCATCGGCGCAGTGGGGGAACCTTCAACGAGGCCACCGTCAAGATCAAGGTCAAGAACCAGGAGTTCCTGGCTGTGGGCGAGGGAGTCGGCCCCATCGACGCCCTGGACGAGGCCCTGCGCAAGGCGATCCAGCGCTTCTATCCCGAGGTTGATACGATCATCCTCGAGGACTACAAGGTGCGAGTCATCGACGCCGGAGGCGGAGCCGAGGCGAAGGTATGCGTCACCATCGAGGCCGCCGATCGAGAAGACGAGACCTCGTGGAGCACGGTCGGAGCGAGTGAAAATCTCATCGAGGCCTCCTGGGCGGCCCTCAAGGACAGCATCGTCTACGGTCTCCTGCGCAAGAAGAAGCGGGGCTGAGTCCCTGCTGGCTGGAGGCTAGCGGACCTTGCGGAGGACCTCCGTCCCGCGGATCACGGCTCCGCGACTTCGACGCAGTCCGCCAAGGTAGAGGGCGCTGTACCACCAGTGCCGCAGAAGAGTTCTCCACTTCCCGCAACGCTCCCATCGTCGAGCCGACACCAGGACCGGCTCCCGCAGCAGCTTGAAGCCCCCGCCGCGATGAAGCGTCCTCACCAGCTCGTGATCCGGCAGGACCCCATCCTGGGGAAATCCCCCTTCTCTCCTGAAGACCTCGGCCCGAACAAAGATGGACTGGTCTCCAAAGGGGCCGAAACCGAGCCGATTACGCCAATCGGAGCAAAGGGAGACCGCGCCATAGAAGAGGCCGGGACGGTCGAGACGCAGCCGGAAAGCCCCTCCGGCGATCGCGGGAGCTTCCAGCGTACGGCGAATCTCGGAGCAGGCCCCTTCACCGAGGAGGCCATCGGCGTACTGAAAAACAAGAATTCCGCCCCCGGCCTCGCGGGCGCCGCGGTTCATCTGCTGGAAGACGCCGCCGGGCTCAACCAGCACCCTGTCGGCTTCGCCCCGGGCCAGCTCAAGGGTCCTGTCGTCACTGCCGCCATCCACCACGATCAGCTCATCAACCCCGGCAAGCCTCAACCGCTGCAGGCAGGACTCGATGCAGCCCTCTTCATTCAACGTCGGTACGATAGCGGAAATAAGGGCTGGCTCGCTCATGGAATGATTGTAACAGCAATCACGGGAAACCAAATGGGAGCCGGGACCACCCGGCTAAAAATACCTCATCCAGGAGAATTTTTCTTACGAAGGGTACGCATAAAAAGTTACACTTCATATAGTGTTTGATATTCAACCACTATCTCTGTGGAATAAATCCATAAGATCTTTTATAATAAAAAGTTATGGACGACACCCTACCTCCTAAAAAAACACGCTCAAGTACGGCCTCTCTCTCTGAGCAGGCTGAGCAGGCCGGGCAAACCGATGAGCAGGAGACCCGCACCTCCAGGGCATTGAGAAAAACCGTCGGCCCCTATGAGGTAGAGGCCCGCATCGGCAAGGGGGGTATGGGCAAGGTCTACCGCTGCAAGGACAAGAAGCTCGGGCGCCAGGTGGCGGTCAAGGTTCTCCACGACAAGTACGGCCAGGATGAACACTACCAGGCCCGCTTTCGTCGCGAAGCCCGCAGCCTGGCAAGCCTCTCCCATCCCTCGATCGCCCAGATCTTCTCCATCGACACGGCTGAAGATGGCTCCCTCTATATCGTCATGGAATTTGTCGAGGGCCGCTCGGTACAGGAGATCCTCGCCGAGGATGGAAGGATTCCCGTCGAGGACTCCATCCGTTTCGTCCGCCAGATGGCCCAGGGACTCCAGGCTGCCCTCGATGGGGGACTGATCCATCGTGACATCAAGCCCTCCAACCTCCTCGCCCGTCCCGATGGTACAGTCAAGATTGTCGACTTCGGGCTGTCGAAAGAGATCTCCAAGGACAACACATTGACCGAGGAGGGTATCGTCCTCGGCACCCCTCACTACATCTCCCCTGAGCAGGGACGCGGAAAGCCCGTCGATCATCGTTCCGACATCTATGCCCTGGGAGCCACCTTCTACCATATGGTAACCGGCCGGCCTCCCTTTGAAGGCAAATCACAGGTCTCGATCATTGTCGCCCACGTGGAGGACGACCCCGATGCCCCGCGGACGCTTTGCCCTGACCTGCCTGAGAGCCTGAGCGATGTCATCGGCCGGATGATGGCTCGAAAGGTTGCCGACCGCTACGACAGCTACGGCCAGCTGGTAGAGGACCTGCAGCTGCTGGAAACCGGCAAGCAGCCGCTGCACACCGCGACAGGAACGGGGACGGGCCGGTTCAGCCGAAAGAGCTCGCGCGGCGCGCTGCGCTGGCTGGGCTTCGCGGCCGGGTTTCTCGCGCTGCTCGTGCTGACCGCGACGACCACCTCCTACGCGCTGCGCCGCTACCGAACGGGAATGGTGCACTCCATCGAGGACCGCCTGGGAAGCTGGTGCCTGCCGCGGCCAACGGGAGGGTCGACGCTCGACCTGGACTTTTCCGCTGTACCGGCCGACAAGCCGCAGGCCCTGAGGGACGTGTTCCTCCTCAAGCCATCGTCATCGGGCGGCAATCCGCCTACCCTGCGCAAGGACACCGGCAAGCTGCGGCTGGAGAACTATCGTGAGCCGTTGGCCTTCTCCTACCCCTTCAGCCGGCTCGACGAGGTGCAGCTGAGCTTCGATCGCCCGGAGGGGAGGGCCGACATCGCGATCTCGATCGTCGACCCACTCGACAACAGGCGGCGAAGCCTGACCCTGAGGCTGAGCCCATCGAGAAAAACCTCCGCGCCGCTCGAGGCTCTCAGGCATGGAGACGCGGTATTGCCCCATTTTCCGCTGCCGGCCATTCCTCCGCTGAACTCCAGAGATGCCGCCTACAAGGTGTTTCTCGAGATGATCCCGAGCGACGGCAGCACCTGGCTCAAGATCAAGATCGTCGAGCTGAACGCGAACGAGATCCTCTATTCCGAGGACTGCAGCCTGCCCGGCGGGGACTGGGCAGGAGGAGCCGTTGTCCTCAGGGCCTCGTTTTACAGGCAGCCCTGCTCGATTGATTTCAGGAAGCTGCTGCTCTCCGGAACGCTGGCGGGAACGCGCCTGGAGGAGGTGCCATGGCAAGATTGATCGTTATCGACGGCCCTGACATCGGCGCCGAATACAAGCTCGATCCCCTGAGCAGCGACTCCGCCACGGAGACCATCATCGGCCGGGATCCCGGGGCGGACATACCGCTCAACGACAGGGCCATCTCCAGGGAACACTGCAAGATCGAGACCAGGCTCTCCGGTTCGAGGCTTATTGATCTCGGCAGCCGCAACAGGACCTACCTGAACAACGATCCAGTCGAGACCTGCCGTCTGAGTAACGGCGACCTGCTCCTGGTGGGAGACACCGAGCTGCGCTTCGAAGATGATTCGCCGGAGGTAGAGGGAACGGCCTTCTCCTCGACCATCCTCAAGGAGATCGACGCCCCGCCCGGCGAGAACCTGCTGAAGCTCTCAGCCGCCCTGGGCGCGAGCGGCTCAGCCCGGGAACTCTTCGATGAATTCTTCACCTGGATCGCCGGCGAGACCGGCGCCCAGCGCGGGATGCTCCTCGAGAAAGCGGGGGGACGCTGGGTAGCCCGGGCCAGCGGGGCCGTGACACCCGGAGAGAAGGGCGCGCCGCGGGCGGATATGGAAATCGTCGAGCGCTCGGCGAAGGAGGGAAAGACCCTTCTGTCCAGGACCGAGACCAGCGAGCTTCCAGCTTCCATCCTCTCCGCCAGGACATCCAGCTCCAAAGGAATCGCCAGCGTGGTCTACCTGGAACGCGCCGAGACCGCGGGGGCCTTTGACGAGATGGCGGCGGAACTTCTCGCCGGGGCGGTCGCTCCCCTTGGCATCAACCTTGAGCGCATCGCCGAGCAGGAGCTCCTGCTGGAGGCCAACCGCAACCTGCTGCGATCGATCTCCGATGACCGGAAAATCATCGGTGAATCGGAGGAGCTCCAGGAGGTTCTTGATTTCATCCAGCGAGCGGCGCCGACCCCTATGACCGTCCTGGTCCAGGGTGAAACGGGAACCGGCAAGGAGCTGGTCGCCTCAGCCCTGCACTATGGCAGCCACCGGCGCAACGCTCCCTTCATCGCTCTCAACTGTGCTGCCCTGCCTGAAAACCTGGTTGAGAGCGAGCTTTTTGGCCATGAAAAGGGATCCTTTACCGGGGCAATAGCCCGTAAGAAAGGGCGCTTTGAGCTGGCTGACGGCGGCACGGTATTTCTCGACGAGGTCGGGGAGCTCACACTGAGCTGCCAGGCGAAGCTCCTGCGCCTGCTCGAGGAGCGCTGCTTCGAGAGGGTTGGCGGCACCTCACCCGTCGAGGTCGAGGTCCGGATCATCGCCGCGACAAACAGGAACCTGCAGGAGGCTGTCGAGGCAAAGGAGTTCAGAGAAGATCTCTTCTACCGCCTGAACGTCCTCAACATACTGATTCCTCCCCTGCGACAAAGAACAGACGACATTCTCCCTCTGGTGAATTTCTTCATCGCCAACAACCCCGCGGGAGGCCGGCCCAAGAAAATGACAAAGAAAGCTGAGAAAAAGCTCCTGAGCTACAGCTGGCCCGGCAACGTCCGCCAGCTCAGGAATGTCATTGAGAGCGCCCTCGTCCTCGGTAAGGGTAAGGAGATCCGTCCAGATGACCTCGTTCTGCCTGAAAACGCGGGTCCGTCCCGTGCCGTTGACTGGGAGCCGATGAGCCTCCAGGAGCTCGAGCGCCAGCATGTACTCAGGGTCCTGGAACATACCGAGGGCAACAAGAAGAAGGCTGCCGAACTGCTCGGGATCGAACGCTGCACCCTCTACTCCAAGCTGAAAAATTATGACGCCTGAAGCCCGACGCTCCCTTCGTTGCTGCCTGCTCATGCTGGCCTTATCGGCATACCTGCCGGCGCTGGTCGCCGGAGCGGACAAGGATCCGGAAGCGACGGCAAATCGCGCAGGGCCGGCGGAGCAGCCTGAACAGACCATCGTCCTCCCCGCGCCCGGCTCCTATCGAGCCCCCGGAATCCTCCGGCTTGCCGGCAAGCTGCATGGCCTCCCGGTCAAGGTCGAGCAGCGCAAACTGAATGACGAAAAGATCACGATCTCCCGGCAGCTGGGGCATAGGCCGGTAACGCTCGGCGAGTTGAACCTGTTGCTGGCCTCCCAGTCGTTCTATCTCCACGTCTGGGACCACCCGAGACACGGCAAGCTCCTGGTCGCTTCAAGACAGAAGGACTGGGCACCGGAAAACCTCCGTTTTCACGAGATCTTGAAAGTCGGCCTACGGGAATTCGATCACGTCTGGATAACAGTTCAGAATTGCGCCGCGAAGCTGAATGCAGAGCTCAATTCCGGCTCGTCCAGAATCGTTACCCTCGCCAACGCCAGGACGGGAAAGATCTTCCTCTGGGCTCCACGCAAAGACTGGCTCCAGGAAGTCATCAAGGAAGCTGAGAAGTCCATCAACGAGGTGCAAACCTCTCGCCAGCACCTCAATACCTACAAGGCTCGCCACCTGAGAGCGGAAAAGCTGAAAGAAGCCTTCCTCGAGGAATTCCCCGAAGAGGATAGCGGTAGAATCCACCTGACCGTAGCTCCCTGGGGCAACCATCTCCTCTACCGGGCCAGCAAGAAAGACTCAGCCAGGGTCCAGGACCTCCTGATAAAACTCGACAAGCCTCCCAGGAAGGTCCGTTAACTCCTACCCGGCCCCTGCATTTACTTAACTTAGGGGAATCCTCCGGATTGGAGTCCAACTTTCCCCGCTTAACTTAAAGACCCATGCACACTTAATCCGATGAAAGTACACCTGAGATCATCTCGATCCCAGGTGTACAGTGTTCGATTACAAAACACTTTGGGTTTGGAATTACACGATAAAGTTACTTTTCCAGCTAAGTCATAATAATTTAAAGTATTTATTTAAAACAACTTAGGACATATGTCCAGGGGTTTAGGAAGCTTGGCACGGCCCTTGCTTTTTATTCAGGACCTGTCTCTTCTTCCTCATATACCCTGACTCGCAATAACTACTCTGGATTCACTGAAATCATGAAAGCCAGGCAACTGAACTATCTGTTTTTGACTACGCTTTTTCTCTGTATTGGTAGTTCCACCCTGTATGCGCAGAGCGGTCGCTTCCAGGACCTTAGAGGAAAGCGTATCGCCAAGGGACCCGATGAAGAAAAGGCCGTACTGCGACGCGGCGGACTTCTTCTCGCCCAGGCCGAAGCCAATCCGCAGGAAAAAGCTCCGGCAAAGGCTCCCGCCGAAAAAGCTGTGGCTGAAAAGGCTCCGACCGAAAAAGCACCCGCGGTTCCCGCGGCCCCGAAGGCTCCCGCCGTCGGCCAGGTAGAGGAAAAAGCTCCGGCCGCGGATAAGCCCGCCGCCGAGAAGCCCCAGGCTGAGCCGGCTGAAAAGGCCGAGGCTCCCGTGATCAAGGCCCCCGCCATCAAGGCGCTCCCTGCGGCAGAAGCTGGAGCCGGGCAGGAAAAGCCCGCCGACGAAGGAGCTGGAGCGGAAGGCGGAGCCCTCACCGCCAGGGAAGCTGAAGCGGCCGAGCAGGAATATAAGCCCAATACGAACTATCTCGGACAACCCGTCGATATCCAGGAAGGCCCGATTCCGGTCGAGGACTTCCTGCGCTTCCTGGCTGATTATACCGGACTCACGGTCATTCTCAGCGGCGGCCCCGCTGGAGCGACCGCCCGCCAGGGACAGACCATCACCATCACCGCGCCGATCTACCGGGGCGACTTCGAGATCGTCAAGGCGGTCCTCGACGCCAACGGATTCCAGGTCCATCGTCGGAAGCTGGCCAAGCCCGAAGGCAACGATGCCGAGGCGAAAGAGATCCTGATCGTCAAATCAACTGCGAGCTCCCAGGCGCAGGGCGGAGTCAAAGAAAACCCCGTCATCAAGGTCGGACAGAGCGGCGCCACGAGGATGGACAAGCAGTTGGACAAGGGCGACCTCGGCCTCTATCCCGACGAGCTGGCAACGATGGTCTTCCAGCTTGACCACGTAGCCCCCGCTGACGCGATCCTTTCACTCAACACGCTGGCCACCGGCACCCAGGCCAAGGGCTCCTCGCGGGGCTCGGGGATGAACGTCGCAGAGGTCAAGGGAACCCAGACGATCATCGTTACGGCGAAATTCGGGCTGCTCGACTACATCGTCAAGCTGCTCAAAATCATCGATGTCGAGCAGAAGAATCCTGAGCGAATCGTACACATCATCGAGGCCAAGGAAGCCGATGCCCAGGAGCTCGTCTCGATCATCGAGAGCTTCCTGCAGCAGAGCCGGGCCTCGCGCAGCAGCGGCGCAGCCAAGGCGCCCGTCCGCACCTCCTCCTCGAGTTCCAGCAGGAGCGTCTCCAGCATCAACCGTGGCGGAACAAATGATTTCGAAACAAGCCTCATCGCCGACCCCCGCACCCAGAAGATCATCATCACAACCTATACGATGGAAGATCTCGAAGACATCAACATGCTGGTGCGCGAGCTTGACACGCGATTTGATCTGAGGCGTCTCAAGACCCAGATCTACCGTATGCGCTATCTCAAGGCCATCGACGTGGCCCCCGTCATCTCCGACATCATCGGCTCGACAGGCGGAACCCGCAGTGGGACCAGGGGGCTCGGAACCTCGGCAAGAAGCCGGACCCGGACCCAGGGCCGGGCCACCACCCAGAGCCGGGGCGCTCTCGGGGGAACCACCGGACGCACATCTACCGGCCTGACGGGGCAGGGGGGAGGGGCCGGACTGCTTCCAACGCTCATCGTCCCCCACGAAGAAACCAACTCGCTGATCGTCCAGGCGGAACCGGGGGAATACGCCGAGATCCTCAACATCCTGGAGCAAATCGACGTCAAGCGCAGGCAGGTATTTCTCGAAGCGGCGCTTGTGCAGGTTGCCCAGTCGAGCTCATTGAACTATACGATCGAGCTGCTGGCGGGCAATCCCGACGATCGCTCAGCACGAATGCTTTTTGAATCGTCCTTCGGACTCAGTGGAATCAATACCGAGGACTTCAACCGGGTATTCGACCTCACCAACCCCCCCACCGGAGGTGTCGCGGCGCTCATGGACCGGGGAAAATTCCCAATGCTCGTGCAGTTCCTGAAAGCCAATTCGGATTCGAAGGTGCTGGCGACTCCTTTCATCCTGGCCGATGACAATGTCCAGAGTACGATCAATATCACAGAGACCCGCTATGTGACCAACTCGTCGACCGTCAATACCGCCACCACCACATCGCAGCAGGGCGAGGAGGCCGGTATCACCCTGGATATCTTCCCCACCATCAACTCGGAAAATTCCGTATTCCTCGAGGCCGGGCTGGAAGTCTCTGAGTTCGCCGCCGCAACCACTGGCAACACACTCCCTCCCAAAACAACAAACTCGATCACCTCCTCTGTTACCATCGCCGGGGACAGGCTCTATGTGATCGGCGGACTGACCAGGGAGAACAAGGCGAAGGTCGTCGATAAGATTCCCATTCTTGGAGACATCCCCTTCATCGGCAAGCTCTTCAGGAGCGAGGCCGACTCCAGCTCCGTCACCAATCTCTACATCTTTCTTCGCGCCCACATCCTCACGGATGAGAACTTCAAGGATCTCGCCAACCTGACCGACCAGGCGCTTGAGAAGGTTGACGAGAACTCTGAACGAGACCCCCTGAGATCACAGTTCGAGCTCCCCCCTCAGGGGCCGAAGGCCCAGGTGAAATCGAGCCGCGACGAGCCGGTCATCTTCCGCCGCTCCAGCTCTCCCTCCTCCTCCTCCAAAAGGCAGGCCGGGGATACCCAGGGGAACTTCCGCAGCAGCCAGAATCGCGCCGGCGAAGGAGCCGGGCTTCCCCTGGAGCCACCGCGCGGAGACAACCGGGCGAACGGATCTCCATTCGAGGAACCCATCGCTCCGGTGGCCAGGTCGACTGATCGCGGCAACAACTTCAGCAGGCCCCAGGCCGCTCGCCCGCGCGTCATTCCCGATGCATGGAAGAGGCGCGGGCTCAGGGCCAACCCGGAGGGCAAGTCCTGGTTCCTTCCTCTCAGGCTGGCCCCGGAGAATATAGAGAGAACGCCGTAATTGAAGGCGTCCGAGAGCCGGCTGAACAACAGAAGGAACGGTCACTGGACAACCAAGGACAACCCCCAGCCGCCGCTGTAAGATACCGCCAGGGACCGCAGGAAAGATCCCGCCGCGACAGGAAGCGACAACAGAGCTCACGATCATGAAACTCAGCCTGGTAGACACCCTGATATCCGAAGGTCTCATCGACGAGAAACAGCTCGAAGAGTGCCGTGGAATCGAAAAGGACAGTGGGCAACCGATTGACCGCGTCCTCAAGAACAAAGGCTATCTTACAGAGGAGACCCTTCTCGACATTTTCTCCAGGAGCCTGCGGCTGCCCTACAGAGAAGAGCTCGAGGGCATCGAGGTTCCGAAGGTGTTTACCCAGAAGGTGCCGGCGCAGTTCGCTCGCGCCTACAACCTCGTCTGCATCAGCGCCGACGAAAACGGCTGCGATGTGGCCACCTGCGACCCGCTGGACTTCCACCCGATGGATGACCTCGCAGCGATGCTCGGAGCGCAGATACGACCCGTGCTCGCGCCGCGATCGGAGATCACGGCGCTGGTCAACAAGGCCTACCAGAGCTCCTCCACCGATGTCGACGAGCTACTTGAGGGCATCGATGAAGACGACATGATCAGCCTGACCAAGATGGTCGACGAATCCGAGGATGTCCTCGATATCGCCAACAAGCCGCCGATCATCAAGCTGATGAACACGATCCTCTTCGAGGCGCTGAAGATTCGTGCCAGCGACATTCACCTCCAGCCCTACAACGACAGGCTGCAGGTGAGGTATCGCATCGACGGAATCCTCTACGATGCCAAGACCGTGCCCAAGAAGTTCCAGGATGCCATCGTCAGCCGCGTAAAGGTCATGGGCAAGATGGACATCGCCGAGCGCCGCCTCCCCCAGGATGGACGCACGACCATCAAGGTCGGCGATGGCGAGGTCGATGTCAGGATCTCGTCGGTGCCCACATCCCAGGGAGAGCGCATCGTTTTTCGTCTCCTCGACAAGACGGCGCGACTCTACACTCTCAATGAAATCGGCCTGGGCACCCAGGACCTCGAGCTGACGAACCACTACATCAATTATTCCCACGGCATCATCCTGATCACGGGACCAACCGGAAGCGGCAAGACCACCACGCTCTACGCCGGGCTGGCGGAGATCGACTCCGACGAGAAGAACGTCATCACCATCGAGGACCCGATCGAATACAACATCGATGGAATCTCGCAGATCCAGGTTGCCAATAAGAAGGGACTGACCTTCGCCTCCGGCCTGCGCTCGCTCATGAGGCAGGATCCGGACGTCATGATGGTCGGTGAAATTCGCGACGGCGAAACCGCGGGAATCGCCGTGCAGGCGGCCAATACGGGTCACCTCGTGTTCTCGACCCTCCACACCAACGACTCGGCTGGAGCCATCAGCCGTATGGTGAACCTTGGCGTCGAACCCTACCTCGTGGCCTCGGCGGTGATCACCGTGGTCGCCCAGCGCCTCGTACGCCTGATCTGCCCCAACTGCAAGAAGCCCTACGAACCGACCGAGGCGCAGCTCAAGGAGCTCAACTGCAAGGAGCGCTCAGAGCTCCACGAGGGCATGCTCTACCTCGGCGAGGGCTGTGATTCCTGCCTGGGGCGCGGCCTCTATGACCGGACCGCGATCTATGAAATATTCGGCATCGATGAACATGCCCGGGATGAGATCATCGAGCGCGTCAGCGCCTCGGTGATGAAGCAGAATGCCGTAGGCAGGGGCCTGCGAACCCTGCGAATGGACGGCTCCAGGAAGGTCAAGGAAGGACTCACGACAATAGAAGAAGTATTCCGCGTTACCCAACTCGACGTCTTCTGATAAAAACATGCCCATCTTCGAGTACAAGGCCCTTACCAGCAGCGGCAAGACCAAGAAGGGGATTGTCGACGCCGACACCGCGCGGGATGCCCGCAGCAAGCTGCGCAGCAACCACATGCACGTCACGGAGATGTGGGAGGTCGCCGCCAAGAAGTCCAGGAAAGACAAGGCGGTCTCGAAGAAGACTCGCGGCCTTCCTGTAAAGAAGGGAAAGCCTGGCGGGCTTCTCTCCAAGGAGATCGAGCTCTTCCAGCCCAAGATCTCCACCCGGGATCTCGCCACCTTTACCCGGCAGTTCTCGACCCTGCTGCGGAGCGGCATCCAGCTTGCCGATGCGCTGAACGCGCTGGTCGAACAATGCGTTGATCCGCACCTCGAGCGTGTCCTGCGTAACGTCAAGGAAGAGATCACCTCGGGAAACAACCTGGCCGAGGCGATGGCGAAGCACCCGCGCTTCTTCAGCGACCTCTACGTCAACATGGTTCGCGCCGGAGAGGCCAGTGGACACCTCGATGTCGTCCTCATCCGCGTCGCCGACTACCTGCAGAAACAGGCCAGCCTCAAGGGCAAGGTCCTTGCCGCCATCACCTATCCCGCCATCATGGTCATTGTCGGAATGGCGGTGGTGATCTTCCTGATGTCCTATGTCGTCCCCAACATCACCCGGATCCTGAAGGACAGGGGACAGCCCCTGCCGTTCATCACCGAGCTTCTCATGACGGCCTCGGATTTCACCAAGGCTTACTGGATCTACGTCCTGCTGGCCATGGTCATTGGCGGCTTCTTCCTCAAGAGCCTGATAGGAACCGATGCCGGCCGGCTCAAATTCGACGGCATGCTGCTGCGGCTGCCTATTTTCGGCACACTCTTCTCCAAGCAGGCCATCTCGCGCTTCGCGCTGACCTTCTCGACGCTGCTCAAGAGCGGCCTGCCTGCCCTCGATTCGCTGAAGATCGTCGCCCTGGTCGTCAACAACGCCAAGCTCACCCAGGTCATCAACAATATTCACGCGCGGATCATCGAGGGAGCCGACATCGCCACCCCGATCCGGAAATCGAAGGTCTTCCCGCCCATGGTCGGCTACATGGTCTCCGTGGGTGAGCAGAGCGGCCAGCTCGAGGAGATCCTCGACCGGATCGCCGAGTCCTACGAGGAGGAACTGGACCTGACGATCCAGCGGCTGACCTCCATGATTGAACCGATTATCATCATCCTGCTGGCCGTTGTGGTCGGCTTCATTATCGCCGCCGTTCTTCTGCCGCTGCTGGACTTCTCATCCATGTGATAAAGGCGCAATAATGCCCTTTAAGCCCGCCGGGACAAGGTTTTAGCGCTTAGAAACGCCTGCTGATGTATCCTGTAGGCTGCGAAGAAATCCAATACGGACTGCTTTAAAGAAAGAGCACTATGAACAGAGACCGAAACCGCAGGCCCCTCGCAAAGAAGGGCTTCACGCTCCTCGAGCTCATCGTGGTCATCACGATCATCGGATTGCTCGGCACCCTGGTGGTGACCAAGGTGGCGCCGATTCTCTTCCGCGCCAACAAGACCAAGATCACCAGCGACATGAAGACGATCTACAATACCGCGAAGATCATCTATACGACCTCCGGGGGCTGGCCTGATTCCATCGAGGAGATGGTCGACCGTACCGATGACGATGGCAACGATCTTGAAGGACTCGAGGAGATGCCCAGGGACCCCTGGGGCAACGAATACGAATACGAGATGCGCGACGGCAAGCCCTTGATCATCTGCCTCGGCCGGGATTCCAATACCGGCGGTGACGGCGATGACCAGGATTACGAATACCCGGAAACCGAGGACTACTGATCGCCCAGGGCGACGCGGCAGTCTCTCCAGCCAGGCAGGCCCATGAAAACTTCAGTCCAGAAAGCGAGACAGGACTTCCGCGGTGGAGGCTGTAGAGACGGCTTCACCTTTCTGGAGCTGATCGTCGTCATCGCGGTGCTCGGACTCATCTTCACCATGGGTACAATCAGGCTCTCCAGCAGCATCCCCAAGTACAGCATGCGAACAGCGGCCAAGGAGCTGGGGACCAACATCGAACAGATGAGGCTGGCCGCGATCAACCGCGGAGCGGTATGCGGCATCCGCTACCACTTCGACGAGCAGGAACTCTCGCGGCCGCATTCCACCGGGCAGGGATACTCCCTGCTTGTCTCGGGCGGTGACCAGTCAGAGCTGAGAAATGACTCGCTCCTGCAGGGCCGCCAGGGGGTCGACTTCATGGTCCTCGATCGAACGATCTTCGAGAACTCCTATCCAGCGGTCACTCTCATCAGCGTCGAAATGCGCGGAACCGGACAGGCCTACTCCGCCGGCGAGCCGGATGTCTACCTCTCCCCCACCGGCACCACGGGAAGCCACATCGTCGTGCTGGGCACCAAGGATGGACGCCGATTTACCCTGACCTACAACGCGCTGACAGGAGCTGTCGATTTTAAAGAGGGCGACCGCGCGAGCTTCGAGGATTTCGAGGATTGAAGATGCGACCCGGAGCCCGCCATCCTGATCGAGACGACGCTGCCGGAGCGGGCTTTACCCTGCTCGAGCTCATCATCGCCGTCACCCTGCTGGCGGTCTTCGTCCTCCCCATGCTCGAGGTCCTGACCGCCTCCAGGGTACGTGCGATTCGCTACACCCAGGCTCGACAGGTCAAGAGCCTCGCCCAGCAGAAGCTGCACGACCGAATCAATTTCGTCATCGAGGAAGATGAGGGAACCTTCGAAGATGAGGGACACAAAGACTGGACCTGGATCATCGAACCGCCCCAGCCAAGAAGCCAGGGTGAACAGGTTGTCCTCGAGTATACGATCAATGTCGAGGTGCCGATCCAGATCGAGGGATCCGCGAACGACAGCGGCGGCTCTGACCAGTTCGGCAACGGCTCGAGCTACCAGTACACGATCTGGACCTTTCCTAACGAGCGCTGGTACGAAGAGCAGGACTATCTCTTCGACAACGGGATGGAATCATTGCTTTACGGTGATCCGAGCTACAATAACGAAGGACTCCCGGCGGCCAATACAGGAGCAGGACGATGAGTAATACCCAGGAACACAAGCCCAGGACCGATCTCCAGGAGGGCTTCACCCTCATGGAGATCGTGATCGTGATGGCGATGCTTGTCATCGTCCTGGGTACTGCCTATAAAATCTTCCTCAACTGCATCGAGACCGAGAGAAAGATCGAGGAGCTCAGTGTCCCCGAGAAGGTCGGCGAAGGAATCCTGACCCTGATGCGCAGGGATCTTGCCGGCGCCGTATTCAAGGGCTGCACCGAGGCGCTCGACAACCAGGTCTTCGTCGGCCTGGACAATCCCGGCCAGGATGGCGACACGGACTCGCTCTATTTCGTCACCACGGTCGACCCCACCCCCAGGGAGGATGACCTGGATGACTGGGAAAATATTCGCACACTGACCATGGTCGGCTATCGGCTCGAGGCCAACCAGAATTCGTCCTACACGCTCTACCGAAAAGAGATCGTCGAGTTCGGCCGGGGGGATATCACCAACGCCCCGGGGCTGAATTACAATGTCTACGACAAGGTGAAATCACTGAACATCGAGTTCTTCGATGGATACGAGTGGTTTACCAATTGGGATTCGGTAGCGGCCATCGAAGAGCAGCAACGGCTCCAGCAGCAGGAGCAGGACGATCTCCGCGGCGGCACCAACAGCAACATCCCCACGGTCAGCAACCCGGCCGCCGCCGAAGGTGACGAGGAGTTGCTGGGCGAGGTCCAGCAGCAGGCCGCTCCGATACCCACAGCTGTTCGGATCCAGCTGGAAATCTACTCCGGTACCGGTAACAAGCTGACCGAAAAGAATGACCAGCCAGTGGTACGAACATTCACCACCCTTGTCCCCCTGCTGGCCTCGAAACGCCTGGCCCTGCCGATCGAAGATGAGGCGCTGGCTGCCGGGGGCGGAGCGGGAGGCGGCAGAGCCGGCGGCGGCGGACAGGACGGCGCAGTGAGCACCTTCGGAGCCGATCTCACCAAGAGGGGACGCGGAGAACGCGGCAAGGGCTCCCTGCGTGACAAGCTGGCTGAGCGCCCCGGAAGAGGCGCTGGAAGAGGGCAGGGACGCGGTGGACGCAATCCCGCTCCTGGTATCAGGGACAAGGCTGTCAACGCCCTGAAGAACAACCTGCCCTCTGGTAGAAGAACCAACACCTTCGGTGCTGGCAAGCGCGGCGGATGAGGAGGCTGAAAGCTCCTTCATCCTCCGGTAAAGTCTCTTCAGCGGCTGTAAAAAGAGGGTATTCTAAGACCTTAATTACCTGTAAAATGGCTGGTTAATGTGTTTCCCAAACGCCCAATCATTTATTGTTGTTGGGGGTGTCCTGAAATAGCGGTCTTTCGGGGCCGCAGAGGAAGGCACTAAGTCCAATAATAGTAACTAGTTGCGTTCAAACTCCGGGAGCCGGGAAGTAGCGTCGCAAAATGTTTTCTTGGAACATTTTTTGCGATACATAAAGGTGACCCTGTTTGCCGATGGTCTGAATGTTGGGTCATATCGACTGTTACTGTATATTTAAAGTATCTGGAATCGGGACTCGTTAACAATCTCTTGAACAGCAGGATCCTTTCTAAGCTCGTTCCAGGGAAAAGAGCTCTCCCAATAGAAAAGCCGGAAAACAAGGCTGAGAAATGAAGCACTCTAATGACAACGGCGCTCAAGCCGTAAATGGAGAAACCTTGAGATCAATAAAATTCGGACAGATTGAAAAAGCCCTCTACGGGCTTGTCTGCTGTCTTTGCGGCCTGATCGTTGTGACGGCCTCAGGAGGCTGCGATCTTGGCACTCCCACGTCCCGCATCTCCAACCTGCTGCAGTCGGCTCCGCCCCTGGAAGAGTTTGATGAGAACAACAACTATCTGCCCTACAAGCAGACCAGCGAGCTGAACACGCCCCGCTACATGCACGAGGGAAAAACTCACTCCGGTGGTCTCGCCTTCGTGATTGGCGGCTCAGACGAACGCGGGCTCTCTTCGCTTGACTCCATCGAGTTCTTCGACCAGTCGACCTTTGACCAGAACGCGCCCGTCGTCGAAACCGAGACCGGCCTCTGGATCGATAGCGACATCGAAGGCAATCCGATCGTCATGCTCAGCGGCCCCCGCATCCTGCACACCATCACGGAGTTGCCCACTGGCAGGTTCCTGATCATTGGCGGAACCACCAACCTGGCCGCCGGAGAGGTTGTCGCCAGAGCCGAGATCTTCGACCCCAACACCCGGCAATCGGAGTTTGTCGAAGGCGAGATGGTCCAACCCCGCTTCCGTCACCGCGTCAACATGCTCCCCAACGGTAACCTGATTGTCACCGGAGGCCAGACCCTCACGAGCGTAACCGTGATCAACCCCAACGTGAAGCCGGGAACCCCTGGAGCTGAAACCCAGGAGGCCCGCTATCCCTCGACCCGTGATGTCGAGATCTTCTCACCCAACGACAACTCATTCGTGACCCTCAGCCTCAGGGATTCAGCCGCAACGCCCGCCCGTCTCGCCTCACAGCGCGGCCGTGCGGACCACACCGTCGGCAGGCTTGCCGGCCCGGACAACATCTTGGGAGGCAGCGATGACATGTACATGGTTACCGCCGGGCTGGAAACCCTGAGCGCTGTTTCGGGACTCGCGCCCGACACCAAGTTCCCCGGCTCCGTGGGCCGCGGCGAGGCTGACGGAAAAACCAGCATCGAGGTCTTTGATCCGGGAACGAACATCTTCACGCTCATCTCAAGCGTCAAGCTTGATGATGCCCGGGTGGAGAGAGCCTACGCGGTCAACCTGGGACAATACAACGACTACACGCCTGATGGCGTCCGCGGCATGGGCAACAGCGTCCTCATCACCCACGGAAACAG
>CAUZHA010000066.1:0-25425 GCA_963579555.1 Planctomycetes bacterium UBA1146 | reverse complement strand
GCCGCCATCATCGCTGTAGATCGCGTTGCTGTAATGGTCGCCGAAGTGCTTGCCTCCCTTGCCCTTGTTCAGGTAGCCGACGAACACACGGGTCGGAACCAGGAGGCGACCCTTTTTTTCTCCGTAGCGAAGCGTAACGCCCGGGTCCGAAGAGCAGAGGGGGGCACTGAGCCAGCCGTTTACGTCCGGCCGGATCACGATCTTCTCAGTCTTCCAGGTCTTCCCGTTATCACTGCTGCGGTAGAGGATCGGCGCCGGCTTCAGGCTGGAGGCGAACACCAGGATGTCGCCGGTGTTCTCATCAATAACCACTGTACCGAGCTCGCTCCAGCCGACATGGGGACCGCGGTATCTTCCATCGTCGCTCATGTCGCCATCGATGCGAACCGTCTTCCCGACCTCGATGGTCTCACCCCAGGTCTCTCCCCCATCTTCGCTGCGCTTGACCGTAACCGCACGATTGGGGCGGTCGTCCTTGAAAACAAGCACGGCGCCATCGGGGGCCACCGCGATGGTGCCCGTGCGGATCTCTTCAGGCTCAACCGAGAACCGGGGAACAGGCCTGTCGGCAGCCTTGAGAGGGTCGGTACCTGCGAAGCCTTCATAACCATCGAAGAAATGGTCATCATCGCTGTCGGGATCAAGCGGATCGGTCTTCAGCACCTGCGATTCTTCCCAGTCGCTGGCGCCATCTCCATCAGTATCAGCCCTTGCAGGATCAGTCTTCAGCTCGAGAACCTCGGAGCCATCTTCGAGGCCATCTCCATCGCTGTCGGCCTTCTCGAGATCGGTATTCAGCTCGAGCTCACGCAGATTGCTCAGCCCATCCTTGTCCTGGTCGAGGAGCGCATCCGTCCCGTCGGCCGGGTCGAGAAAGGCGAAGCCCTCTTCGACTCCATCGTAGATCCCATCTCCATCGCTGTCGATCGGCTGGATCGGCTCTACAAAGCTCCCGCCGAGCCCGTATTTGTCCTGCAGGTACCAGCCGACGGCATTGAACTGGTTCGAGCCCAGGTGCCTGCTGCCATCATTGGCAAGAACCCGGTTGTAGACCAGCACCTCGGCAATCTGCCCGCCGAAGAACCACTCGGCACCCTCACCCGGCTTGTTCAGCAGTCCCTGGCCACCCACCTGGACATATTTGACCGGATCAAGGGCCCGGGTGGATGAGTCCCTGGCTCCGGCCTCCTGGTTGACTCCGTCCACATACATCTCGACAGAGCCGCGCGGCTTATCAAAAACCACCGCCAGGATGTGGTAGCGGTCGTTGAGGGGCGGCTCGGTACTCTGCAGACGCTGCACGTTTCCATCACCGCCGTTGTGAATACAGAACCAGCCATTCGCATTCCCCCCACGTCTCAAACCCACCCCCCCGCGGCCGCTGGCGGCATTCGCGTTCGGCCCCAGGGTAAGAGGAGAAATCGTCGCGGCGTGATTCATTCGCGCTACGAGGAAGATCGTGGCCTTGTTCAGGTCAAAAGGCGCGCCTACCTTCCCCTTCAGGAATTCAGTTACCTCGACACTGCCCCCTCCCTTCCCGTCAAACTCAAGGGCGGGTCTGCCTCCGATGGCCGGCTCGCTGGCAATCCATCCAGGCCGCGTCGAGCGGTCAGGGCTTGAATTGGCTACATCATTGCCGCTGCCGGACTGGTCACCCCAGCTCTTTACATCGCTGGCGGATCCACCCTGCCCGGAATTGTCCTCGAGGCCGACACCCGCGTCGGCCCTGAGCCAGAGCTTCAGCCCCTCAGCCCGGCCCGGCTTCTCCTCCAGCTTGCCGGGAAGTATGCACCCGGTAAAAACGGCAGTAGCCAGAGCGGCGACCAGTAAGGCTGAAGCTATACTCGTTCTCATTTCCTGAAATTCTCCTGAAACATACTGGCCGGTCTTCCTCAAGACCCCTTGCCGGCGCAGGCCGGCAGGACCACCCTGTCGAGCAGGGCGGAGGGCTTACGGGTTCCGTAGCTGGTAAAGACCGCCACCACGTCGAGCTCGGGAACCATGAAGATAAATTGCCCGAGGGCGCCGCGGGCCGACTTGACCAGCAGCTTCCGGCCGCCGACGGTGTGGTACTGGCTCCACCAGAAGTAGCCGTACTTGGAGCGGCCATGGTCGACGTGGATGGCCGTCGATGTATCGATCCATTTCTTTTCGACGACCTGCTTTCCCTTCCACTTGCCCCCGGCCTGGACCATGAGGCCGATCTTCAGGAGATCGCGCGAGCGAAGACGCATGCCGGCGGCGGCCCGGGTCTGGCCGGCCGCATCTGTATTGAAATCGGAATTCTTAATTCCCAGCGGGGTGAAGAGCTTCTCCTTCAGAAAGACTTCCAGCTTCTTACCCGTCTTCAGGCCGATGAGATGGCTGAGCAGGTTCGGATCGGTACCCTGGTATTTATACTCTTTGCCGGGCTTGATCGGCGCGGAGAGGGTGAGCGATGTCACCGCCAGGTTCCTGCCGACCTTCTCCTTGCGCGAGAGCTTCTTTTCATCGACCCGGATGCCCGAGCGCATGGAGAGAAGATCGCAGAGCCGGATCTTATCCGCCCCGGCAACCAGCTTCGACCGGTCGAGGGCGGGGAAGTAGTCGATGAGGAGATCCTTGTCGCTGCCGATCACCCCGAGCTCGATGGCCTTGCCGATCCCCAGCGAGGCGATGCTCTTGGTGACCGACATGGTGAAATGCAGCTTATCGATGGTCGAGTCGGCAAAATAGGACTCAAAGACCAGCTTGCCGTTGCGGGACAGGAGAAAGCTGTCGATGCACCCCTGCTTGTTGGTGATCGCCTCGCCGCTCTTCGCCCTCCTCAGGAAGGCAGCGTTGTCCGCATCGATTCCGTTGGTCATGCGAACGAGCGCCTTGACGTCGATCCCCTCCCGGCCGGCAGGGGAAACCGGCAGGCCATCGCCGGTCTCTGTGGGCACCGTGTAGCGACGGAGCTTTGGTTCAGCGAATTTCTCCAGCTTCGGGAAAAGAGGATGCCAGTTTTTCCCGGCAACACTTTTACCGCGAGTTCCGTCCTGCGCGACCGCACAAGCCAGGGGCGACAGGCAGAGCAGAACGGCGAGGAGGAAACGCTTCATTTGAGCTCGACCAGCTTGATGTCGTCAAAGTCGTTCATGTCGTCAAAGGAGCCGAGCCCGATGCGCCCCTTGCCGAAGGTCTTGTCAACGACGCTCATGTGCGGCTTCTTCATGTCATCGAAGAAGATTTCGATCTTGCCGCTCCTCGAGTCACGCACCACCTTCACCTGGTGCCAGGTCCCGTTCTTCCAGGGCGTCTTGTTCTGGTTCTTCGTCAGCGGTGCCCGCGGAGCATTCTTGACGATCATGACCTGGCCGCTCCTGGGGTCGGGACTCGCGCCGCAGTGAATATAGTAAAAATTCTGCGGGTCCTGCCAGTTGAAGAAGATGCAGCAGTCGCGATGACCGCCGGTGTCCTTGGTGCTCATCACCCGGAAGGTCAGCACGAAGTCAGCCACCTGCAGGTCCTTGATCAGGGCGATGTGGTGCGGACTGCGGACCTTCGGATTATACTTGCTGCTGCGACGGTTAATTCCGAATACATGGTTGCCGTCGACCTTGCGATGGGTCCAGCTCGTCTCGTCAGTAGCCTCCCAGCGGTCACGGCCCTTCTCGAAGTTCTCTTCGAAGAGTACCTTGGCGCCGCCAGGCCCCTTGGCCCCCTTGTCTCCCCTGGTACCCTTTTTGCCCTTGATCAAGGAAATCGAGCTGGCAGCGAGCCTGCGGCCGAACTCCACATAGCCCTTGGCTGAGTAGTGCAGGTCGTTGCTGATGTCCTTGCCCCTGCGGTTTTTTCCATCGTTGAGGTCATCGGTGTCCACCCAGGCTCCCCGCGGACTCGCATCGGAGAAATCCACCTGGATCTTGCGAATGGCGGTCCAGTGAGGATACCGCTTGTTCTGCATATCGAAATCGCTGAGCCTGCCGATGACAAAATTGATGTCCTTTCGGCCAAGGTCGGCGGCAAGCTGATCAAGGATGCCCTGCAGGCTGGCGGCGTAGACCGCGGAGTGCTTCTCACGCGCGTCGCGCTCCCCCTGCATCCAGGAGAAGCTGACCGACTGGATCTTCTGGCCCTTGATCGCAGCGCTGACCTTCCCCATCAGGCGGTCGTAGAGATCCCCGGCGCCCTTGAAGACCTCGCCCTTGGCCGACTTCCACTGCTTGTGCCAGCGCCGGATCGGCTGGCCGCCGTGGGCATCCTTGACCACGATGACCTTGTCCTTGCCGAACTCCTTCTCAACAGTCGGGATAAAGGACTCCTCCGGCTTGAGGCCGGCCATATTCGACTGTCCGGAAAGAATGAAAAGATGTTTTCCATCCGCGGCAAAGGCCGCATTGGTGAGAAACAAGACGGCGAGAAGAATCTGCAGTTGCTTCATGGTATTCCAGCTCCGTTTAGTTGACGAAATGAAAGAAACACCGTAACCCGCCGGGGCTCAATGTTCAAATCCTCCGGGGAGAGTTCCTGCGGTGGGAGCGGCCACCCGGCTGGGACGAGTACCAGGCCTGGCTCGATCCCTCAAGCCAGGATGTCGCGGATGACCTCGCCCTCGACATCCGTGAGGCGGAAATCACGCCCGTTGAAACGGTAAGTCAGCTTCGTATGGTCCAGCCCCAACTGGTGCAAGAGCGTTGCATGGATGTCATGTGCGTTGACGCGTTTCTCAACCGATTTGTAACCGAACTCATCTGTCGCTCCGTATTGAGCGCCGCCCTTGAAGCCGCCGCCGGCGAACCAGGTGGTGAAGGCGTTGGGGTTGTGATCCCGACCATTGGCCCCCTGTGAATCAGAGGTGCGGCCGAACTCACCACCGAAGATGACGATGGTCTCATCGAGCAGCCCGCGCTGCTTGAGATCTGTCAGCAGAGCCCCGGTGGGCTGGTCAACCGTCGCGGCGCAGGCGCGATGGTTCCCGTTGATATCGTTGTGTCCATCCCAGGGAACATCGCTCACCGCCCCGCCGGGAGTATTGGGACAGGCCGCGAAGATCTGCACAAACCGGACCCCGCGCTCGACCAGGCGGCGGGCCAGAAGGCACTGGCGGCCGTAGTCCTTCGATTCCTTGCGGTTGAGACCGTACATCTCCTGGATCTGCCTGGGTTCACTGCTGACATCGAAGGCCTCCGGAGCCGCGGCCTGCATACGATAGGCCAGTTCGAAGGACTCGAGCCGGGCGTTGAGATCACGGTCAAAGGGCCGTTTTTCGGCATGTTTCCTGTTGGCCGCGTTGAGTTCATCGAGCAGCGAGCGCTGCTGCGCCTTGGTGATCCCCCCGGGGAGCTCCAGGTTGTCAATGGGCTTTGCGCCGCGAGAATCGAGCGAGGTCGCCTGGTAAACCGAGGGGAGGAACCCAGCTGACCAGATCGGATCAGCTCCGCGAGGCTTGGTTCCATGCATGACGACGAAGGCCGGGAGGTTGGAGTTTGAACTGCCGAGGCCGTAGCTCAACCAGGAGCCCATGCTCGGAAAGCCCTGGCGGATCATCCCGCCGTTAAGCTCGAGCATCGCCGGCGTATGGTTGTTCGACCTGGAATAACACGAGTAGACAAAGGAGATGTCATCTGCATGCTTCGCGATATTCGGCAGAATCTCGGTAACATAAGCGCCGGACCGGCCATGCCTGCTCCACTTGAAGGGCGACTTCAAGCATTTACCACTGGTGGTAAAAAAACCGGTCTTCGGATCCGCACCGGCCAGCTTGGTGCCGCTGCGCTTGATGAGCTCGGGCTTGTAATCAAAGGTATCAACCTGGGAGGGGCTCCCGGTCTGGAACAGCCAGATCACGGCCTTCGCCCTGGGCTTGAAGTGAGGCTGGCGCTCCGCGAGAGGATTGCCCTGTTCCGCGCCTACGATCCCTTCGCTATGGAGGAGATCAGTCAGGGCCAGCGCGCCGCAGCCAAGTCCTGCCTTTGCGAGAAACTCGCGCCGCGAAGCAGCGGTCGTCATTTGTCGTTCATGCATCAGGTAAACCTTCCAGGTTGAGTCTTGATCACCAGCTTACTGGTCAATCGACATATACAAACTCGTTCATGCAGAGCACCAGGTGGCAGAAATCTCGAAACGCCAGCTCCTCCGCCTTCGCATCGTTGCCGCGCGATTCCTTCTGCCGCTGAATAAAGGCCTCCATCTCCGCGCGTTCGCCGGGAGCCGCCGGCCTGGAGAACGCAAACCGGTAGGCGCGGTCGATCGATTCCTCGAGGGAGACCTTGTCCCCGGCGCGTACCTGGGCAGCGAACTTCGCGGCAGCATCCCGGATGATCGGAGAGTTCAGCAGGGCGAGCGCCTGCGGAGCGACTGTGCTCTCTTCCCTCGTAGCGATTCCCTGCATCGTGTCAGGCGCGTCAAACAGCTGCAACATGGGAATCAACCTGCTGCGCTTGACGGTCAGGTAGACGCTTCTCCTTGTATTCCTCTCATCGAGGCTGCCCTTGCCGTACAGGACCGGGTTCAACGTACCGCTCACGCTGAGAAGCGTATCACGAATGATCTCCGCCTCGAGCCTGCGAGCCCCCCTGCGCCAAAGGAGCAGGTTCTCAGGGTCCTTCTTCCTGCCGCTGTCGGAACCGCCATTGCCCTGCATATAAACGGTGCTGGACATGATCAGCTTGTGGATCGGCTTGAGCCTCCAGCCTCCGCGGATCAGCTCCGCCGCCAGCCAGTCAAGCAGAAGCGGGTGGGAAGGACGCTCTCCCCGGGTTCCGAAATCACTCGGCGTAGCGACAATTCCCCGGCCAAAGTGATGCTGCCAGAGACGGTTGACCAGAACGCGCGCCAGCAGGTGGCCTGCGCCCTTCTCGGAATCGGTCAGCCAGTCGATGAGACCGAGACGCCCGGCGCGCTGCTTCTCAGGCGCCTTGGGATCAGCCAGCCAATGCCGCTCCTGGTTCTCCGTCTGCATCAGAACCTGCAGGTAGCCGGGTACGGCCAGCTCTTCTTTATTGTCCACGTTCCCGCGCCGCAGGTGATACGCCTTGAAGGTGTCCTCGCCAAACTGGTAGCTCGTTCCGCGCACGCGGGCGGCGAATACCGAGACCTTTTCGGCCTTCGGCTGCTTCTTCTCCTGCAGCGCTACCTGTTTCTGGAGGGCCAGCCACTGGCGGTCATATCCCTTGAACCATTCGACCAGCTTCTTTTTCTGATCGGCATTCCATTTTTCACGCGGTGTATCGGCGATCCCCTGGAGCTCAACAGGGGTCTCCAGGGTCGTCGCCTGGAAATAGAAACCTGATTTGCCCCCGGCGTTGGAGATCTTCACAAGGATCTCGTTGCGACCGGCGGCGAGCTGGATATTGGCCTTCTCCTGGCCCGCCGCGGCGGTATTGCGACCAACCTTCTTGGCCAGCGCCTCCCGGCCGTTGACCCAGACCTTGATGCCATCGTCACTGCCGAGGTTGAGCGCCACCGGCTGCGCGGTTTCCGATTCAACCACCCGGTAAAGATAGTTGGCGCAATTGTTGCCTGTGAGCTTTTCGTTGTGGGCCACGCTGTCTTTCCAGCCGGGTTGCTCGGTCCACTTCAGCTTGCCATCTTCATACACCCGGGTGAGATCGACGCCTTTTTCCGGCGCGAATACGGTGTCGAAGGCCTGGTCATGGTTGGCCGCCTGGAAGGGACCGACGTGGTGCCAGCTGCCGGCGCCCTCGATGTCCTTGCCGATGCCGGGCATCACCCTGAAATAGAAACCGGACGTCCCGCCGCCATTGACGATTTTAACGAGCAGGTCATTCTGCCCCTTCTTGAGTTTAGCGGGAACCAGCTCCTGGTCAGCGGCGGCTCCCCGCGAGGCCTGGTTGGCACGAAGCTCCTGGCCGTTGAGCCAGACCTTGATACCATCATCGCTGCCAAAAGAGAGAACGACCGGTCTCTCTTCTGCGGCCTCGATCGTGCGGTAGATGTAATTCGCGGCATTGTCGGGACCGAAAGGGTTATGAATCACTCCATCATTCCAGCTCGGCTGCTGAACCCATTTGATCTTTCCATCAAGGTAGCTGGCAGCAAGATCTACACCCTCTTCAGGCGGGAAGACTGTATCGAAGGCTTTCTTGAAGTCCGGCGCGGCAAAACCTCCCGCATGATGCCAGACGGTGAGCTTCAGCGGTGGTCCGGCATCCGGGTCGGCGCCAGCTCCGGACTTTCTTGCCTCGATCCATTGATCGAGATTCCCCGGCAGCTTTTCCTTTTCGTAGGCTGTGCGGGCGGCGACCAGGGGGGCGTGGGCGATGTCGTATTCGCTCTTGGCCTTGTTGTACTTTCCGGGGTTCGAATGAACCTCGGTATTAGCGAAACCGACATCCGCGAAATTGGAAATGAACCGGTAGTAATCGTGCTGAGGCAGCGGGTCAAATTTATGCGAATGGCAACGCGCGCAGCCTACCGTCAGGCCGAGCAACGCGGTACCGATCGTACTGACAATGTCATCGAGCTGCTCATAGCGGCTTCGCTCGCGTTCCTTCTGCGTCTGCTGGGTCGTATAGGGCCCGGCTACCAGGAAGCCTGTCGCCGCAAGGTTGCTGACCGCGGAATGAGCCTGGTCCTCGGTCTTTGCGTTGGTGTCGGCCAGGAGGTCACCGGCGATCTGCAGGCGAACGAACTCGTCGTACGGCATGTCGGAATTCAGCGCCTTGATCACGAAATCCCTGAAATGCCACGCGTTGGGACGGTCGCCATCAAAGGCGTAGCCATTGCTCTCGGCGAAGCGAACGATATCCAGCCAATGACGCGCCCAGCGCTCACCGTAATGCTCGCTGGCAAGCAGCCTGTCCAGCAGAGCGCTGTAGGCCCCATCGAGGTCGGCGGCAGCCTCCTTGGCGAAATCCTCCACCGCTGCCGGCCCGGGCGGCAAGCCAACGAGATCAAAGGTCGCCCGGCGAATGAGCGTCCGGGGATCTGCGGCAGGATTCGGAGTGATACCCGCGGCCTCCTGCCTGGTGCGAACAAAGCGATCGACCGGGGTCTTCCCCCAGGCTGCGTCCTTCACCGCCGGCGGCCCTCCCCCGGCAAGCGATTGAAACGCCCAATGCTTTTTTCCGCTCCTGATGTCGGTTCCGGCTGCGGCCTCAACGATTTCCCCGTCGCGGGGATCAGGCGCCCCCATCTGCACCCACTTGACGAAGTGCGCGACCAGCTCATCATTGAGCCTGGTCTTGGGAGGCATCTTGAGATCCTTGTGCTGAAGCGCGCTGATGAGCAGGCTCTCGGCCGGCTTGCCTGGCACCAGGGCAGGACCGCTCTCGCCTCCTTTGAGGACTCCCTGGCGGGTATCGAGATAGAGATCCGCCTTGAGCTTCTTCTTGGCCGCAGCCCCGGCGCTGTGGCATCTGTAGCAATGCTTCACCAGCATGGGGCGGATCTTCGCCTCGAAGAAGTCAACGCCGGCGCGGTCGAGCTCTTGAGCCGGAAGCGCTCCGGCAACCAGGGAAAACAATAGAAAGTACGGTCTCGTCATGGTGCTGATCATGTTTTCCTTCGGCTATCCACGGGGAACGATCGCATTTCATATTTCCAGGTTCTTTTAATTATAGCAAGTTCACGCCGCCATGTGCGGATCCCGGGGGAAACATTTAGAGATACCGGCGGGCCTGGAGATTCCCTCAGATACAGCCGTCGAGATACCTGCGCGCCCTGTTGATCTCGGCGGTGCAGGCGGCGGCATCCGCCAGGATGGGAACACCCCGTGGAACGGGATGCATGAAGATGCTTGTCAGTCCCCTGTACCCGACTTTCTTCAACGCCTTCACCACTGGAGCGAAGTCCAGCTTCCCCCGGCCGGGCAATTGCAGGAGCTCCTGCTCCTTGGGCAGCTTCTTCATGCAGCCCATGCCGTGCTGCCAGGCGTAGAACATGGCGATCCGGTTTCCGAGAGCTTCGACAAGCCTGGCGAGCCCCTCACTATCCAGCCCCCCACCTTCGAGGTGGTAGGGAGCCAACGCGATGCCCAGGTTTTTCGAGGGTGCGAGCTCAACGAGCCATTTCAGAGAATCCGGCGTGTTGATGAGATTGCTGCCGTGGTTCTCGATCGCGATGGTAACCCCGGCCTTCTCCGCGCCGGCAAGGTGCGGCTTCATCAGCCCCGCGAATTTCTTCACCTCCGCTTTCAGCGCGGTCCCCTTGAGGCCCTTGCGGCCACGGCCGCCACAGACCAGGACCCTGGCGCCGAGCTTCGCGGCGACCTCCAGCTCATCCTTCAAACCGAAAGGCCCGAGATCGTAGCGCGTGATGCAGCCGAGGCCTGCCTTGTGTTCGCGAAGAAGCTCGGCGAATTTCTCATGCCCCATCTCCTCCACCTGCTCACGCTGGTTGCCGTGAACCCGCGGCCAGATGTCGAGCAGTTTCGCCCCGCACTTCGCCACCTCAGGAACAATCGACGTCAGCGGCAGGGTGCCGTACATGCAGGAGGAGAGAATGTAGTTGAGCCGGAACTTCTCGTCTGCCGGCATCCCGGGCGCGACGGCCAGCGCCGCCACGGCTGCAAGAAATTGACGCCGTTTCATGGAATTCATACGGCCTGAGTATTGAGCACCCGGGAGCGAGCGTCAACACCGGCGCGCCTGAAACCATGGACATCTTTCGCGGCCCGCCTTGCCCGTTAAATAATAAGCATTTGAAGCCCTGCCTCCGTATGATGACGGACGCCTGGAGGAGAGGCCCTTGGTCTCCCGAAGGCCAAGCCACCACAGGAGCCTTGATCATGATGACCAGACCGTTCCCCCTCCTCTTCACACTCGCGCTGTGTCTCCCGGCAGGTTTCCTGCGGAGTGCCGACACCTACGAGCTGCGAACCTTCAGAAAGATCGTCCTGACCACCACCTTCTACGCCGAGGGCTCGGGATTTGGCGACTTCAACAAGGATGGAAAGATGGACGCGGTCTACGGCCCTCATTGGTACGAGGGACCGGAATTCAAAACCAGGCACGCGCTCTATCCCGTCAAGGCGTTCGAGCCGAAGGGCTACTCCAACAACTTCATCACCATGGTCAACGACGTCAACTCCGATGGCTACGATGACATCCTGGTGAATGAGTGGCCTGGCAAGGCGGTCCACTGGTTTGAAAATCCCGATGGTAAAACCGAGGGTGCCTGGAAGAAACACCTGATGCATCCGGCGGTCGACAACGAGTCGCCCCGCTTCGATGACGTCACCGGCGATGGCAAACCCGAGCTGATCTTCCACACAGGGGGTCGGCTTGGATACGCCCGGCCCGGAGCTGACCTCACCCAGCCCTGGCGCTTCTTCCCGATCTCCGCAAAAGAGGGCTGGGGACGCTACCAGCACGGCCTGGGCTTCGGCGACGTGAATGGCGACAAAAAAGCTGATTTCATGATGATCAACGGTTGGTGGGAACAACCGGCCGGAAAAGAGCCAGCCGAACCCGGCGATGCCACCAACTGGAAGAAGCATGACGTCAAGTTAGGCACCCGCGGAGGGTCGCAGATGTATACCTACGATGTCGATGGAGATGGCGACATGGACATCATCGCCAGCATGGACGCGCACAATTACGGCCTGGCGTGGCTGGAACAGGAGAAAAAAGACGGGAGCATCTCCTTCAGGAAACACCTGATCATGGGAGGTAAGCCGGCGGACAACGCCTACGGCGTCAAGTTCTCCCAGATGCACTCGGTCTGCCTGGTCGATATGGATGGAGATGGACTGAAAGACATCATCACCGGGAAACGCTATTGGGCACACGGCCCCAAGGGAGATTCGGAACCCGGAGCGCCCGCAGTACTCTATTGGTTCAAGCTCGTCCGTTCGAAAAAGAGCGGCGTTCACTACATCCCCTACCAGATCGACGACGACTCAGGGGTCGGCACCCAGTTCACCGTTGGCGATCTCACCGGAGACGGCCATCCCGATGTCGTCACCGGCAACAAGAAGGGCGGCTACGTCTTCATCCAGGAGGTGAAGATGGTCGGCAAGGAAGAGTGGCTGAAGGCCCAGCCGAAACTCCTCCACCCGAAATAGGCAGGGCCTCTATTCGCTGACGGCGGCGAGTTCAGGATCGATCTCGCCCAGATCCTGGACAGGGCCGCTTACATCGACAGGCATCCGGAACAGCTCGCGCCCATCTCGCCAGCCGACCAGGGTACCTTTGCCCGCGGGCAAACCGGTAAACTCGAAGCTGCCGCGAACCGGAGCGGGAATCTTTATCGAGACACCTCGAAAGCGAAAAGAGAGCTCGGTCGGAGGTTCCTCCGCGCGAAGCCTCCCCTTGAGGGTTGTGCCGCCGGGCTGAAGCACGACCTGTCCAAGTTCGTTCTCGGCCTCACCGAGAGTGAAATCGAGAACTGTCCGGACATGTCCCTCGGCTGAGATGAGCAGCTTCACCTCTCCTGGAGGCAGGGGCTCGAGATCAACGCTGCCATCCGGCCTGGTTGAACCGTGAACGATGGCGCCGTCCATAGGCCAGACCTCGACCTGCGCCACTAGGGGTCCAGCCCCGCCATCGCCAGCGGAGCGAATATCGAGACTCGCGGAGACACCCTCACTCAGCTTGAACAGCAGGGGCTTCTTCAGGTCTTTTACGGTTCTCTCCTGGGGAAAGTACCTGCCCTCCGGGTCCTCAACCCTGACGACAAGATCTCCTTCGACATGTTCCCAGCGCGCCTGGCCATCCGGCCCGGTGTACCTGGAGACCAGCTCTTTGCCCGATGCCAAAAGCGCCCTCACCTCGACTCCGGCGATCGGTCGTTCCTCATCGGAGCGCACGGCCCAGACCTCCAGCGGCGACGATTCAACATAATCGGAATACCTCGATTCACAGCCAAACACCAGGCAGAGAAACACAGCGACAAGCGATACGCGCGAACTCCACCGAGAGATGCTGAGAGAGGAAACCGGGGTTACCTGGATCATGATTGAAAAGCCGGAATTGAAGTGAAAAGAGCGCGAACGAGGCACAACAACAGCCCCGTAATCCCCTTCACTTTGTCTTTCAGATAAAGAGCCGGTATCTTTACGCTACCAGACCCCAACATCAATTACTTTCGACATACCGGCCGGGTCGATACAGTCGAAGCATGTTCCCGATAGCCTGAGAAACTCAACTGGGAGATCTAAAGCACTGATACAGAAGAGCTTAAGAGAAACCTTTCAGGTTATTCGGAAGGTCAATTCCAGCTAATCACGGCGCGTGGGGCCTACCGGCTCAGTCACCGGCGGACGGGGCCGGGTAGAGAGCCTTCAGCTCCTTCACCCCGTTGGAAAAGACATCGTATTGCCGGAGCACCTCGGTCCGGTCCCCCTGGTCGCCGAAGTGGTCCAGCAGCCAGGCTCCCCTCACGACCTCTTTCACAGCCCGGCCGAGGCCGCGCTTGCGATCATCCGCCTCGCCAGACGCCATTTTTTTCTCGAGCGCCAGGGCGAGCGCCTTGGCCTCGAAGGCCGGAACAAAGAGCCTCTTGTAGTCCTGCTCCCGCAACAGGGCCTGGACGCGCTCGTCCCGCGAGCTCAACTCGGAGACGATCCCGGCCGCGGAAGACGGAATGACCAGGGAATCTTCGGGACGTCTCGGTCGGGAGGGCGCGGCCTCGGCCCCGGCGGATCCCAGCTTCCTGAGAGTAAAATCAAACCGTTCCTCCTTCCCGCCCAGCACGACCTTGATAACAAGGTGCAATGGAAGGGAGAACCCGGGAACAGCCGCCTCGAGATAGCCGGCGGAGGCGGCGGGCTTCAGCTCAAAGGCCTCGGCCCCATCGACAAAGCCATCCTTCTCATCGAAGGTCGCGCGAAGGTACCTGGCGGAAAACCCTGAGGCCTCCAGGGGGCGGGTATAGTTGTCGAAGAAATACACCCGCAGCAGGCCCTCCCGAGGGGCCACCACCTCGAGATGATGCCAATTGTCCGGAGCCATTCGAAAGACGCCGCCATGGCGGGGGTTGTGGTCACCATGAGGCACCTGGACGGTGACCGCGAGCAGTTCACGGCCGCACTTGCCGCAAGCTCCCTCCCCGAACCCGAGCTCCTCGGTGTTGAAGCCCAGACCGTTGCCCTGCAGCCGGAGGGCCGTCAGGCCGCTGGCGCCCTCCTCTCCGAGGGTCTCCTCCAGGCTCCGGGTGCAAACCCAGACCTTGCCGACCATCACCTCAACCAGCCTGGAATCACAGACCGGACAGGCGCTGCCGCCCTCGAGCATCACCTCGGGATGCCGGGTACACTTCCACATGTTCACATTGGGAATGGCCACCAGCAGCTTCCCGCACTTGCCGCAGGCGCCGGGCAGAACACCTGCCGACTCAAAATGATCGACACAGAGATAGGTCCCCACGCTCTTCTGGGCGACCAGTGCCGCTCCGCATTCGCGACAGGAGCCGCCCTCACGGCTGACGACCAGAGGATGCGCGGCGCAGGCGTAATGAACCGGCCGCGAAGCGGCGGGCGAAGTTCCGGCCGGAGCGCCGTCACGGCACCCCGACAGCGCTCCGACACACGCCAGGGCCGGCAGCACGATCACGATTTCCATCAGCCGTTTCTGCATCAAACCGAACGGGCCTCCGCACACGGATGCCTTGCCTCTTGAATCACCAACACTATGATATCTGTGGAAGAGTACTTCGCATTGAATAGGTACGGAAGACGCCGGTGAAGAAAAAAAACCTTATCCTGCTATTCTGCTGCGCCCTGGCCTCCGGAAAATCCGAGGCCCATGACATCATCTCTTCGCGCTACAGCTACCACGAGCATGTCCTTCCCATCCTCGAGGCTCACTGCGTACGCTGCCACAGCCCCGACGGCCCGGCGCCTTTCCGGCTGACAAGCTATCTCGACGCCCGTCCCCAGGCCGTCGCGATCAAGGAGGAGGTTCTACTCCGAAATATGCCGCCCTGGTACGCGGAGGAGGGGCGGCACAGGCTCATCGGCGAGCATCGGCTGAGCGCCGCCGAGGTCGACATTATCGTCGAATGGGCCAGTGGCGGAGCGCCGGAAGGAAAGCGAGCGCCTGAAGGAAACACCCTGGAGGAAATAAAGCCACCGGAGGTCGCCGATCTCGAGCTCGAGCTGCCTGAACAGATCCTCGGCCCGGGAAAACAGCGAGAAACCGTCAGGCTGACGCTCCAGACAGAACTCTCCGAGACGACCTGGATTACCGGCTGGGAGTTGAGCGGGGCCAGGGCCGACCTCCTGCGGTCGGGATCGCTTTATCGTACCCGGATCGCTCCGGAGAATTACCTTGGAACTCGCATGACCATCGATGGAAAGCTCTCCTGGGCGGCGGGCGCGAAGCTCGAAGCCGGTGAGAACCTGGCTCTCTCGATCCTTTACACCAGGCCCTGGACGCTCGGAGACAAGAGAGAAAGTGTGCGAGGCAGGCTTCGCATCTGGCTCTCGAAGACCAGGCCGAAACGCCTTCTTCACGCGCGAGGGCTCGGCGAAACAGACAACCTTCCGCCTGGAAGCAGGCTCTTCGGTGTCCTCCCCTCTACCCCCATGAAGCTGAAGGCTTCGGGCGAGACGGAAGACCTCCTCGAGGTTTTCGCCGCACCCGGGCACTGGCCGCTTCTCTATCGCTTCAACAAACCGCTGCAGATCTCAGGCAAACTCGAAGCCTCCCCTAAGACCCGTGGGATCGTTCTCTACACGGCTCCCTGAGCCCCGCGCTGAGAAGCGCCTTTCAGCTGAGATTCTGCTCCGCCATCGATAATCCCCGGCGAGCTGAGAGATGAACCAGCACGGTCAATCCAGCCAGGCTCGCCCCGATCCATTCAATTGGAATCCACATGCGCGCCAGCAGGAAAATACCACTGGCAAGAAAGATGCAAACGAAACAGAGAAAGTTTACCGATCCCATCACCCTGCCGCGAAGATCCTCCCGCGACCAGAGCTGTATGCTGGTCTGCAGGGGCAGGGCGAACATCCCCCCCGCCAGCCCCAGAACGAACAGCGCTGCCCTGGCTGTGAAAATGCCCTGGTGCGCCCAGGCCAACGCCACCATGCTTGCGAGCAGAAGAATAAGTCCCATCCTGTAAATCCTGAAATCCACCTTTCCCTTCGAGATGATGCCGCCTCCGAAGGCGCCCAGGGAGATCCCCACGGACAGGCACACAAGCAATATGCTGGTAGGCCAATCCTCCAGTCCCATCAGGACCTTGCCGTAGCTGTTGCACAACATCAGCAGGGCCGCTCCCAACCCCCAGAAGTAGGCGTAGGTCAGCGCGACACTGCGAAAGGACCGGTCAGCGAAAATGTTCCTTAGGGTAGGCCGCAAATCACCGAGGATTTTCCCCCGGAGCTCGAGCTCCGGCTGGGCGACAGGCATCCTGCGTATCCCCAGGGCGGCCAGCGTTCCTATGATCGCCAACAGCACCAGGACTCCCTGGATTCTATAGAGGCCCCCATCATCCTCCAGCGCATCCTTGAGCAGCCCGGAGGCCGCGGTGCCGAGCGTGATCGCCAGGTAGGTCGTCATGAGAATGATGCCATTCGCCTTCACAAGCCTCCCCGCGGGAAGAAGCTCCGGGACAATGCCGTATTTTCCCGGGCCGAAAAACGCGCTCTGGGCTCCCATGAGAAAGAGGGTGAAAAAAAGCAGCAGTATATTCTCGATATAGAAGGCCACCCCGCCCAGCAGCATCACCAGGATCTCCCAGGCCTTGCAGAAACGGATAATCGAGGTCTTTGAAAAACGGTCGGCGAGGGATCCGGCAAAACCACTCAACAGGACGAAGGGAATGGCGAAGACCGCCCCGGCAAGGGGCTGGTAGTACGCCACATCTTTCTCAATCGCCAAATCAACCGCGACCAAAAGGATCAGCTGCTTGAAGGCGTTGTCATTGAAGGCTCCGAGGAACTGGGTAATGACAAAAGTGCAAAAGGACCGTTCCGAGAGCTTCTCCTTCACGTCGATGTCCTCACCGGCGTCACAAGCATCTTCAACCTTCGCAGTGAGATCTTTTCGCTCCGACATGACAGCGCCATGATGCCAGAGTTCACTCCTTCTGTGTAGTTCGCTTGAAAATCATTTTTTCCTGCCGGGTGAAACGGCCAATTAAAACGAGGCTGTCGCCATTGACACCCGGCCGAGGTCTTCGACAATGGTGGCCATGTCCAAGCCAACCGTATTAGCCTTCATGGCCCACCCTGACGATGCCGAGTTCCTCTGCGCCGGAGCCCTCTTCCTGCTCGCCGACCTCGGCTGCGAGGTCCATGTGGCGGCGATGGCTCCCGGCGACTGCGGCTCGCCCGACAAGCCAGCCGACGAGATCGCGGCGATTCGGCGTGAGGAAGGCCGCCGGGCCGCGGCGCTCTACCCCGGGGAGTTTCACTGTCTCGAAGAGCGCGACCTGCAGATCCACTACTCCCCCGCCACCACGAAGAAGGCCTGCGGTCTTTTTCGAAAGGTCCGGCCACAGATCGTGATCACCCAGAGCCCTGTCGACTATATGCTCGACCACGAGGAAACTGCCCGCATCGCGCGCGCGGCCTGTTTCAACGCCCCGATCCCCAACGCGCCCTGCGAGGACGATTCAGCACCCCTCGACCGCATCCCCCACCTCTACTACGCCAACGCGGTGGAGAGTGTCGGGATCTACGGAGAACCGGTGAAGCCTGCGTTCCTTCTCGATATCACCGATGTCATGGAGCGCAAAACCGAGGCGCTGGCCGCCCACGACTCCCAGCGCGAGTGGCTCAGGAAGCAGCACGGAATCGATGAATACCTCGAGAGCATGAAGAACTGGTCAGCCGAGGCCGGCAAGCTGGCAGGGCTGGAATTCGCCGAGGGCTTCCGCCAGCACCTCGGCCATGCCTACCCGCGCGACAACCTCCTCGCCAGCCTGCTCGAAGAGCGCGGCCAGCCACCTCAACCGCAAACAGGTAACCAGGAATGAAGCTGGATCTCCTCTCAACGATCAAGGGTTCCGCCCTCGAAGATTTCTTTCCCGCCGGCTGGGATCTCGAGCGCATGGACGAGCTCGCCGGACGGGCCCCGGAGCGCATCGGCGAGCGCGAGGAGTACTGGAGCGAGGGCTACGAACCGGTCGAGTGCGAGAGCATCGAAGACCTCGAGGTTCGCATGGGCGTCGAGATCGCCACCCAGGTCATCGAGGCCCGGGCTGAGGGCCGCCAGCTCGCCCTCATCCTGCCGGTCGGCCCGATGGGAATGTACCGCTGGACGATTGACCGGTTGAAGCAGGAAGAGATCCCCTGCGACCATGTCTGGGGCTTCAACATGGACGAGTGGTCCGACGCCGGGGGCAACACCCTGCCGGGAGATGCGCCCGGCTCCTTCCAGAACGCCATGGAGGAAGCCTTCTACAACAAGCTCGGAGAGCTGACCGTTCCCCCGGAGCAACGCTACTTCGCCACGCGGGAACGGCTCGAGCAATACCCGGGAAAGATCGCCGAGCTGCGCGCGGATGGCGCGAAGCTCGTGGTCGTCTACGGGATCGGGCGCGCGCTGCACATCGCCTTCTGGGAGCCCACCTTCGCCGCTGAGTACGAAAACGCGGCTGAGTGGAAAAAGGCCACCCATCGAATCGGGGCGCGCCTCCATCCTCTCACCATCGAGCAGAACGCCATCACCAGCTTCAAGAGCCGCACGACGCTCGTGCCCGCCTGGGCCAACACCATCGGCCCCGGCCTCTTCCTGGAGGCCGACTATGGAATCGGCGGAGCGGACGGGGTGCTGGGGAGGGGAATGCAGTGGCAGGGCTTCAGCCTCTGGTCTGCCCTCCACTACGGGCCGGACCCCTGGGTGCCCGCCAGCTACATGCCGACCCTTCCGGGACGCCTGTTCTACCACCGGGAGCTGGCGGGACCGCTGGAACCCGAGTGCAATTGAAAAGGGACCTGGTGTATGCTTGCACCCGGCAGGTGAAAGCCGCAGTGCGCTCTGAAACCGGAAAACCAGGTTCGTGAATCGCCTGAAATGTCCCTGAATCTCGCCAGTTCCGCTCATATTTCGACACGTCATTTCCCCGATGAAATCGCCCTCATCCACGACGACAGGAGGCTCACCTACAGCGAATTTCTCAGGCGCCTGGTCGCCTTCGCTGCCCATCTGAGAGAACTCGGCGTCGAACCGGGCGACAAGGTGGCGCTGTTCTGCCCCAACAGGATGAGCTTTACGGTCGCCTATTACGGCATCCTGCAGGCCGGGGGAACCGTCGTGCCGGTCAGCTACCTGGCTGTGGGCCGCGAGGTCGGCTACTACCTCAACGACTCGGACGCCACAGCCCTGGTGGCCTGGTCGGAATATTCCGAGGCCGCCCGGGAGGGATTTGAGCAGGCAGATGGCTGCGGACACCTCCTTCTTTTCGATGAAAGCAGCGGCCCTCTCACCATGGTCGATTCACCCGGGGTGGACCCCGATGGCGAGTGCGACCTGGCCCTCACCTCGAGCGAGGACACAGCCGTCATCCTCTATACATCGGGAACCACCGGCCAGCCCAAGGGCGCCGAGCTGACCCATTTCAATATGTACTCCAACGCCCAGTTCTGCGCCGAGCAGCTCCTGGGTGAGCCCGGCAGGCGGGAGATCTTCGGACCCGGGGATGTGAGCCTGAGCGCCCTCCCCCTCTTTCACTCCTTCGGACAGACCTCCAACCAGAACTCGAGCATCATGGGCGGGGCCTGCCTGACCTACCTTGAACGCTTTGACCCGGAAGCCGCCCTCGAGATCATGCAGCGTGACCGTGTGACCCAGTTCGCCGGGGTCCCGACGATGTACTTCGCCCTGCTCAACTTCGAGGGGGCCGAGCGCTACGATCTCTCGAGCCTGAAATACTGCTACTCCGGTGGAGCGCCGATGCCGGTTGAGGTCATGAAGGACTTCGACCGGAAATACAACGTGAACATCCTCGAGGGCTACGGGCTCTCGGAAACATCCCCGGTGGCCACCTTCAACCTCATGTACCGCCCCAAGAAGATCGGCTCCATCGGGTTGGCTATCAGCGGCTGCGAGGTCAAGGTCGTCGACGGCGATGACAACGAGGTCTCCCCCGGCGAGGTCGGGGAGCTTGTCATCCGGGGCTACAACGTCATGAAGGGTTATTACAAGCGGCCGGAAGCAACCGAAGAGGCCTTCCGCGGCGGCTGGTTCCACACCGGGGATATGGGCACCATGGACGAGGATGAATATTTCTTCATCGTCGACCGCAAGAAGGACCTGATCATCCGCGGCGGGTTCAACGTCTATCCGCGCGAGGTGGAGGAGGCTCTCTACGGCCATCCCGCCATCCGCGAGGCTGCGGTCATCGGGGTTCCGGATGAGAAATACGGCGAAGAGATCAAGGCCTTCGTTTCGCTCAAGGAGGGCTGCGAGGTATCCCTTGAAGAGCTGCTCGAGTTCTCCAGGGAACGTCTCTCGGCCTCCAAGTACCCGCGGTTCTTTGAAATCCTCGATGACCTTCCCAAGGGTTCGACCGGTAAAATCCTGCGCAAATCACTACGCGCAGATGCGGACGAAGAAGAGGGCTGAGAGCGGCCCAGGAGCCCATAGGGGCCTCTGAGAGTCTCCAGAGTCCTGTAGACTCGGGCGGAAGCCCCGTACATGCGGGACTGCCCGTGAGGCGAATTGCAGCCCTCTCAGGTGAACGCGGATCTGCCTGTGTTCAGACCTTACCGGAACGCTCAGTCCCCTTTAAACCCCTCCATGGGAATCGGGCTCAGCTCTCCGCTCTGGCGGTCGATGCCGCGGAAAAAGCAGGAACGCTCTCCGGTATGGCAAGCCACACCTTTGCCCTGCTGCTCAACGAGCACCAGCAGGCAATCCTTGTCGCAATCGATTCCCACCTGCACCACGCGCTGGGTATTGTCAGAGGTCAGCCCCTTCACCCAGAACTCCTGGCGCGAGCGGCTCCAGAAACAGGTGTGTTCTCCTTCGAGAGTCCTGCGCAGGGATTCACGGTTCATGTAGGCCACCATCAGCACCTGGCCATCGATGTGATCCTGCACCACCGCCGGTATCAGGCCATTGTCGTCATACTTCAAACCGTCAAGAAGCTCGTCCATTTCAAGTACCTCTTGTTTCTGAATGTTGATATCTCTGTTTCAAGCTACAGCAGATTCAGGACACTCCTTCGCCCCGCTCTCTTGCCAGCTCAACGGCGCTGTCAAGCGCTACGTTATCCTCATAGAGGGCGCGGCCGACCACGACCCCCTCCAGCAGTGGATGCGACAGGCTGAGCAGGCTGTCGACATCCGCAAGGGAGCCGATCCCCCCCGCCGCGATGACCCGTATATCGCCTTCTGAGAGCACTCGTTCGACCAGCTCGACCCGCGGACCGCTGAGTGTCCCGTCCCGGTCGGTGGCGGTCACGAGAAGACGGCAAACACCCGCACCACGCACCAATTCGATGCCCGCAGCAAGGTCGAGACCGCTCTCCTCCTCCCAGCCGGCCACCTGCACCTGGCCATCCCTGGTATCAAGACAGGCGACCACCCGGCTCTCGCCATAGCGCTCCACCTGCCGGGCGAGGAATTCCGGGTCCTTGAAGGCTCTTGTTCCCAGCAGCACCCTGGCGACCCCGCCATCGAGAAAGCGGTTCACCGCCTCGGCATCGCGAATCCCGCCGCCAGTCTGTACCGGCACCTCGACCCGCGTGGCGATATCGAGAATCACCTCGGCGCTGTCCGCTTCGCCGAAGGCGGCCCCGAGATCGATGATGTGAAGGCATTCAGCTCCCTGCTCAACCCAGCCAAGGGCCACGGCGACAGGATCATCTCCATAGTGAATCTCGGCATCCCGGCGTCCCTCGACGAGACGTACGCAACGACCTCCCCGCAAATCGATTGCAGGAAAGATCCTCGTGTACTCAAAGTCGGGAAACAGACTCATCAGGCAGAATCTCCCGATGATTTCCTCGCCTCATCTTCGCTCAGGCTCCCCTTGGTGGAGGGAACCCCGCCGAGGCTCTCATCGACCCTCACAGCGCTCCGCAGGGCGAGAGCGAATGCCTTGAAAGTCGCCTCGAGCTGGTGGTGGGCATTGTGGCCGCGAATGAGGTCGAGATGCAGGTTCAGGCGCGCGTTGGCGGTCAGGGCCGTGAAAAATTCCAGCACCAGGTCGGTGTCGAAATCACCCACCATCGGCCTGCTGACCTCGACTCCGTAGTAGAGATAGGCGCGGCCGCTGATATCCACGACTGCCCGCGCAAGGGCATCGTCAAGCGGCGCGTAGGCGGCGGCAAAGCGCTGGATGCGCAGGTCTTCTCCAAGTGCCTCCCTGAGAGCCTGGCCGAATACGATCCCGACGTCCTCGACAAGGTGGTGCTGGTCGATGTGAAGGTCTCCCTCGGCCTCGAGCTCCACACCGATGCGGCCATGGACCGCCAGGGCCTCGAGCATGTGATCGAAGAAACCCACCCCGGTTGAGATTTTCGGAGCGCCGGCCTGGTCGAGGTCGAGCCGCAGGAAGATCTTCGTCTCCTTTGTCTCCCGCCTGACCTCTGCCTGCCTTGTACTCGACATCTTATTCTTCCTTTCCAATCAGCCCTGGATCTCACGCAGAGAGTCCAGGAAGCTGTCATTTTCTTCGGTCGTTCCGGCGCTGACCCTGAGACAGTTCTCAAGGCGTTCGCTGCCGCCCTGCCTGCGAATGAGGATCCCGCGTTTCTTCAGTTCTTCGTGCACCTTGCCTGCATCTGCAACCTCGAACAGGAAGAAGTTCGCCTCGCTGGCGAAGACCTTCACACCTTCCAGCTCAGCCGCCGCCGCCTGCATCCGTTTTCTCTCGGCATTCAGCATTGCCGCCCGTTCATCGAAGAGCGCCTTGTTCTCCCACAGGACATCACCGAGGACAGCGGTGAAGAGCCCGAGGTGGAAAGGCGGCACCAGCTTCGAAAGCTCGGTCGCCAGCGCCACCGGCGCCAGGAGGTAGCCCAGCCGCATACCGGCGGCGGAAAAAGCTTTCGAGCAGGTTCGAACGAGGACCAGGTTGTCGAATTCCCTTACCAGGGCGGTGCGGTCAAACGACTCCGCGCTGAACTCCCGGTAGGCCTCGTCGATGACGAGCAGGCCGCCGCACTCCCCCACCGCCGCGGCAATCTTCCTGACATCCTCCGTTGCCAGTTCCGACCCCGTCGGGTTGTTCGGCAGGCAGAGAACTGTCACATCGGGACGACCATTGCTGAGCGCAGCCAGGACAGCCTCCGCATCGTAGGAAAGGTCATCGGAGAGCTGGACCGTCTCCAGCCGGGACTCCGTCACCTGGGCCCAGAGCGGATAGAGAGAAAATGAGGGCGAGGGCACAAGAATCGAGCGGCCGGGCCCTGCGTAGGCCTCGAAAATCCACTGCAGGATGAGGTTGGAGCCGGAGGCAGCCAGCACGCTGCCGGCCGGGAGGTCCGCATCGGCGGCGATCCGGTCGAGAAAGGCCTGCGGTATGCCCTGGTGGTAACGGTTCCAGGGAAGGTCTCTCAGCCTGCTGGAGATCTCGTCCTTGAGCTCCGTGGGAATATCCCAGGGGGATTCGTTCTGGTTGAGCTTGGTCTTCCCCTCCTCCTCGACAAGCAGGTAGGGCGTCACTCCCTGCAGGCCGCCTCGCACCCTGGCCTGGCCCGGCTCCTGACACCTGATGGCGACCGAGTCGGCGTGCGCCGGCAGCCCCTCCCCGAGGGCCAGCTCCTCGACAGCAGGACCTGAATCCCTGACAAAGTCGAGATTCATTCTCACCAGATTCGAACGCTTCATGAAATCTTCGACCGACAGGCAGGATGCGAAACGCGCCGTGCCGCCGGTCGGGAGCACATGGTTGGGACCGGCAAAATAATCACCAACGGCCACCGGGCTCTCCTTGCCGAGGAAAATGGCTCCGGCGTTCTTCACCAGGGGGAGAAAGGAAAATGGATTGGCCACCTGGAGCGCCAGGTGCTCCGGAGCGATCTCGTTGATTCGTGCCGCCGCCCGACCAGGATCCGAGATGACCTCGAAGATACCGTTGCGCTCGAGCGAGATCTCGATGGTTTTCCGCCTGGGGCTCTGCTCCAGGAGCTCAGCAACGCCTTGACGAACAGCCTTGAGGACGCCCTCTCCTGATGCCAGGAGGGTGACCCTCGTGCTCTCGTCATGCTCAGCCTGGGCAAGCAGGTCGGCCGCGGCCCAGCGGGGATCGGCTGTCTCATCGGCGTAGACCACGAGCTCGCTGGGACCGGCGAACATGTCGATCCCGACCTCGCCGAAAAGCTGCAGCTTGGCCTCGGCCACGAAGGCGTTACCCGGACCGAAGATCTTATCGACCCGCGGGATGCTCTCAGTGCCGATGGCCAGCGCGGCGATAGCCTGCGCTCCCCCGGCCCTGTAGATCTCCTCGATACCGAGAATGCGGGCGGCCATCATCACCTGGGGGCTGATCTCTCCATCCGGACCTGGAGGAGAGACGACCACGATCCGTTCCACCCCGGCGATCCTGGCTGGAAGAGCCGTCATCGCGAGGGTTGAGGGGTAGGCGGCCTTGCCGCCGGGGACATACAGTCCGACCGAGCTGATCGGCGTCCATCGCATGCCCATGAGAACACCATCTTCATCCTCGTAGAGGCTGGTCCTGGGCTTCACCGTATTGTGAAATTTCTCGATCCTCTCGACTGCCCTGGAAAAGGCCGCGGCGAAATTGCTCTCCTCGACCTCGGCTTCCAGCTTCTCGGCCGGAACGCGCAGGTCACCGGGCCCCAGGCGCACTCCGTCCCAGCGCTCGGTATAGTCGAGCACGGCCTGGTCTCCACGCGCGCGAACATCCGCGATGATCTCGGCTACACTCTTTGCGATGTCAGTCATCAGAAAGCCTTCCGGAACGGCTCAGCCGCTCCCGCCCGACCTCGAATCGGGGTCAGTGATTCTTCTGCTTCAGTCGATCACCTTGTTCAGCGGATACTCGATGATGTCCCTCGCCCCAGCCTCCTTGAGCTCCGGAATGATCGACCGGACCTCGGTCTCCAGGAGAATCGTCTCGACCGCCACCCACTCGTCGTCAGACAGCCTGGAGATCGTCGGGTTCTTCATCGACGGCAGGATACCCAGCACCGTATCGAGACCAGATCGGGGGCAGTTGAGCTTGAGACCCACCCGGCCCTCCGCGTTCAGGGCTCCCTCGAGCAGCAGCGCCATGTTCTCGATCTTCCGCCGCTTCCAGGGGTCCTCCCAGCTTGTCTTATTGGCGATGAGTCGGGGAGTGGTCACCAGGAGTTCATCGACGATCCGCAGCTTGTTGGCTCGCAGAGATGAGCCGGTCTCCGTGATCTCGACGATGGCATCGACAAGGTCAGGGGTCTTGACCTCGGTCGCTCCCCAGGAAAACTCGACCTCGGCTGTGACACCGTTCTTCTCCAGGTAGCCCTGGGTCATCTTGACCGCCTCGGTGGCGATGTGCTTGCCCTCGAGGTCCTTGACGCTCTGTACCGAAGAGCTCTCGGGAACGGCGAGAACCCAGCGGCAGGGACGCATCGACTGCTTGGAATAGCAGAGAT
>CAUZHA010000065.1:0-26051 GCA_963579555.1 Planctomycetes bacterium UBA1146 | reverse complement strand
AGAGATTGAGTCTTGGGAAGATGTTGACCGGCTAGACGTAAGGCCTGGCAGGGGCGTGGTCAAGGTGCGGTGCAAGAACCGCTATGAGGTCCAGATCGACACCGAGACGGCCGAGATCCTGCAGGTGGCCGTCCGCCGCTCCGATCTGATCGAGAGCATTCATGACGGGTCCTACTTCAACGATCATTTCAAGCTTTGGGTATTCCTGCCCGCTGGCATTGTGCTCGCCATGTTGGTGATCACTGGTATCTACCTCTTTCTCCTGCCATATCTCGTCCGGCGCAAGCGAGTTCGCTGATGTTGGTGCATTGACACCCAGCCTGGGTTGATTGAGTCGTCAGGAATTGAATGTTCTGTTTTTCTTGCAAATTGTATGTCTAGATTGTCCGACCTTGGGAGTGACAGGGTATGAAATCGATTCAAAGCATCCGATGCACTGAGCGATCCTCAACGCCAGTTGATTCGCGCGCAGTGGGAATTGTTCAGGATGTGGTGGAACGTCTGGCCAGGTGCGACCGCGTGATTCGCGGGGGAGACATGCATGCGAGTCATTGACTCACATACCGAAGGTGCACCGACGCGCGTGATCGTCGATGGCGGGCCAGGGCTTGGCGCTGGTTCCTTACGAGAGCGTCTCGAGAGATTTCGAGATCGCGCTGACTCCTACCGACGGTTTGCGATTAGCGAACCGCGTGGTTCAGACGCAGTGGTTGGCGCTTTGCTCTGCGAACCTGTCGATGAGGCATGTGCAGCCGGGGTAATCTTCTTCAACAACACGGGCTATCTGAACATGTGTGGGCATGGAGCCATGGGCGTTGCCGTGACGCTAGCCTACCTTGGCCGAATCGGCCCAGGGATTCACCGGCTGGAAACACCTGTGGGTGTCGTTCAAGTAGAACTTCTCAGTCCGAATGAAGTCGCGATTGAGAATGTTCCTAGCTACCGACACCGAGCCAAGGTTGCCATTGATGTGCCTGGACTCGGAGCGGTCACGGGCGACATTGCGTGGGGGGGCAACTGGTTCTTTCTCGTCGAACAATCACCTGTGCCGCTGGTGATGGAAAGCTTACGCCAGTTAGACGACGCAGCCCGCCGCGTTCGAGCAGAACTAGAGCGCCGAGAAATCACGGGTAGCGACGGCGGATTGATCGACCACATCGAGTTCTTTGGGCCACCGAACGCAGCGGATGCCAACAGCCGAAATTTCGTTTACTGTCCTGGCGGAGCCTATGACCGATCGCCTTGCGGAACCGGCACGAGTGCAAAACTGGCGTGTCTTGCGGCCGACGGCAAGCTCGCACCCGGAGAGCTTTGGGTCCAAGAGAGTATCATTGGCAGTCGATTCTCGGCGAGCTATCGCACCGACGAATCGGGGCAGATCATTCCGCGAATCACGGGCCGTGCTTATGTCTGCAGCGAAGCCACACTCATCCAGCAGCCAGATGATCCTTACGCCCATGGAATCGCATGAAACAGGCATTAGACGGTGAACGCGTGATCGTTGTTGGTGCCGGAATCATAGGCATCGCCTGCGCACACTATTTGTCGAAAGCTGGTTTCTCTGTAGCCGTCATCGACCGGGGAACGATTGCTGGTGCTTGCTCGCAAGCCAACTGCGGCTATATCTGTCCGAGTCACGTTCTGCCGCTGACGGAACCCGATGCAATCGGTGTCGCACTCAAATCGCTGCTAAACCGCAACGCTCCATTTCGCGTCAAACCAAGTTTTCGACCGGCGTTTTGGAACTGGATGTGGCAGTTTACTAGGCGTTGCAATCATCGCCAAATGCTGTGGGCGGGAGCACACCTCAAAGCAATCCTCGATTCTTCGCTCGTCGAGTATCGTCAGCTGATTTCCGCTGAAAAATTCGATTGTGAATGGAAAGAAAACGGTCTGCTGTATGTGCTGCAGTCCGAAGCTGGCATGGAAAAGTTCGCCAAAATGGATCGCATGCTCACGGAGCACTTTGGGGTGACCGCTGAGCGTGTCGAAGGCAACGACTTGCCGGCGCTTGAACCAGCACTCAAGTCTGGATTAGCGGGTGCATTTCACTACAAGAACGATGTGTCGGTCCGACCCGATCTGCTGAATGTCGCTTGGACCGACAGTCTGCAAGAATCTGGCGTCGAATTCATTGAAAACTGCCAACTGCTTGATGTCGTCAAGGCCCATAGTCAGATCACGCATTTAGAAACCTCGCAGGGCGAGCTGAGTGCCGACCGATTCATCTTTGCGACCGGAGCCTGGTCTGCTCAGCTATCGGCGATGCTCGAATGCCGGATTCCGATTCAGCCAGGCAAAGGCTATTCGGTTACGATGTCACGCCCTGACCCTTGCCCTCGACATCCGATCTTGTTCCCTGAGCATAAAGTCGGTGTGTCACCGTTCGAGCAAGGCTATCGTCTCGGGTCGATGATGGAATTCGTTGGCTATGATTCGTCCATTCCTGCTCGACGTATCAAGCAACTTCGCCAATCGGCCGAGCCCTATCTGATTGCGCCCTTTACTGAAACGGAGCACCAACGCTGGTATGGATGGCGTCCCATGACGTGGGATAGCCTGCCCATCATTGGGCGAACTCCAAGGCTGTCAAACGCCTATCTTGCAACGGGCCACAACATGCTCGGGCTGAGTCTCGCCACTGCGACAGGCAAACTCATTGCCGAAATTATTCAAGATCAACCAACGCACATCGATGCAACCGCGTTTTCTCCAGATCGTTTTTAGTCAGGCAATTCATAAGCGAGACCCCGGGCGATAAGCAACCGGGGGCCACCCTCTCCTTGCCCCCGCCCATGGACTCGCATAGGCTATTGGCTGGGTTCAACTGGTCCTTGGAGCGAGTCTGGATATGAAACTCATGGCCATCTTCGTGCTGGTTCTCAATGCAGCGCTCCATGCCGGGGATGCGAACTCCTTGCAGCAACTCACAGTCGAAGATGCGCAAAAGCTGGCTGCTGACAAAAGCGGTCGACTGTGGCTTGACGGCTTGAAGACCATTTCTCCTGGGGTCGCGAAAGAATTGGCACGGCACGAGGGGTGGTTGACGCTGAACGGTTTGACCTCGCTGTCGAGTGAAGTAGCAACGGAGCTGAGGCAGCACAAGGGCTCCCTGCACCTGAACGGCCTGGCGGCGCTCAGGGATGAAGCGGCTGCAGCGCTGGCCGGACATCGAGGGGAGCTGGGCCTTAACGGCCTGACGACGATCTCCGAGGAATCGGCAAAGGCGCTCGCTCGGCATTCCGGTGGACGACTGATGCTCAAGGGTCTGACGAAGCTGTCGGGTGAGGCCGCCAAGGCGCTTTCTCAGCGCAAGGGCGGCGGGCCGATTTATCAAGTGCATCTCGACGGCCTGGCCACGCTTTCGCCGGAGGCCGCCACCGCGCTGGCGGGAATGCATCCGCACAATTGGGGTGGGCGGATGCCCGCCTTCAAAACGGTCCCGGACGACGTGGCCAAGGCATTGTCGAAGCGCGAGCACGGCATGTCGATGCCGGGTTTGACGACGATCTCCGACGAGGCGGCCAAGTTGCTGCTGCCGAAAACAGGCGGCAATTTGCCCGTGCTCAAAACGCTCTCGCCGGCAGCGGCCAGGGTCCTTGCGAAGGCACGGGGCCATCTTGTTCTCGATAGCCTGACGTCGCTCTCCGACGAGGCAGCTAAAGCGCTAACTGAAGACGCCAACAACCGCGGCAACCTGTATCTGAACGGCCTGGCCGCGATCACGCCCGATGCAGCGCGGGCCATTTGCGGGCGCGAGGGCTATCTGTATCTCGGCGGGCTTACCACGATCTCCGACGACGTGCTCAAGGCGCTCGTCGAACACCGCTCCCCGGGGTATGCCCGGCCGATTGTGTACCTCGATGGCTTGACGACACTCTCCGACGAAGGGGCCTCGGTGCTGGCTTCGTGGGAGAAATGGAGCGGCGAACTTCCGGCGCTGAGTTTGATTTCGTCCCAGTCGGCGATGGCTTTGGCGGCTTCGCAGAGATTCAAAGGTAGCCTCCCTGCGCTCAAAACGCTTTCCCCGGAAGTTGCCCGCGCGCTCGCACAGCGCAAGGGCAATCTCTCGCTCGGCGGCCTGACGACGATCCCTAACGAGGTCGCCGCTGCGCTGGCCGAGCACCAGGGTGGAACGCTCTCGCTCGGTGGCCTGAAGAACCTGTCGGACGGTGCGGCCGCGGCGCTATCGCACCACAACGGGCGGTTGTCGCTCGGCGGTTTAACGACGCTTTCCGGCAGCGCGGCCAGGGCGCTGGCCGGCTACCAGGGCGACTGGCTACTGTTCGACGGCTTGAGCACCCTGTCGGAAGACGCGGCAAAAGCGCTGGCGCAGCGCAAAGGTGTGGTGTCAGTGATCGGCCTGAAAACGCTCTCGGATGAGACGGTCAAAGCGCTGAAGGCTAATCCGCTGATCATACTGCCGGACTCCTTGCAGCGCAGGACGATCGCTGAGGCGCCAGCCCCCGCTGATGCCAGGGCGTTTCACGATTTTCTCGATACTCACTGTGCGGATTGCCACGGGGATGGATCCGACAAGGGGGATTTCGAACTGAATGTCCTGAAACGGGATGACATCGGGGGCCGGGTCGCCTACGCGTCGATACTGGAACGGCTGCGTGCCGGCGATATGCCCCCTGCCAGGAAGCCGCGGCCTGGGGCTGCCGCCGCACAAGCTGTCATGAAATGGATCAGCGAGAAGCTCGACACCCCGCTCGCCGGCCCGTCGACGTATTTTACAGTGAATGAAAAGCCGATCGACGGCAATAGGCTTCCCCATGCAATCCTCTTTGGCGGCCCGCGAGGTCCAGTCATCCCGCCGCCGCCCCGGCTTTGGCGTCTCTCGCCCAAGGCCTACAGCAGCTGGGCTGCCGAATTCAATGCACATGGCCTGCAAAAGCCCTTTGGGTTGATTCCCGAGCCTGGCTTCAAGGACTTTTCCGCCCTTTACTTCCCTGACGATGGCGCATCGGGTCTTCACCTCTCCAATGCTGACCTGATCGTCAAGAACCAGATCCGCCACCATAAGATTGTACCCGCTGCCGGGAACAAGGGCTGGCCGAACGAACACCGGACCAGGGCCGCCACTGCCGAAGAGCAGGCGTATATGAAGGACGGTGTCCGGGTGAGCGGCGGGGGCGCGTTCGCTCCCTTGCTTCATCCCAGGGTTGCTCCCAATCGACAGGAACTGGAAGCTGCGATCCGCCAGCAGTTCAGCAAGGCCCTGGCCCGGGAACCGGGTGCAAATGAGATGGAGGCCATGATTGGGCTCTACAAGGAGGTAGCTCGCCAGGGTGATTTGCCCCTGGCGGGAAAGACCATGCTGATGGCGCCGCTGATGGCGCCGGAAGCCATCCTGCGATTCGAGGTCGGCCGGGGCGGCGATGTGCGCCCGGGGGTTCGCATGCTTTCACCTCGCGAGACTGCGATGGCCCTCAGCCTGGCGCTGGGCGACAAGCGGGAACGGGGACTTTTTGAGGCAGCGCGACAGGGTCAGCTCGCTGCGAGGGAAGAGGTCGCCGGGCACCTGCGGCGCATCCTTGACACTCCACAGATCGGCAAGCCCAGGGTGCTGCGCTTCTTTCGGGAATACTTTGATTACCACCGCGCTCCGGAGGTTTTCAAGGACCCGCTGCCTGATCACCAAACGCGCCGCGGCATCCACTACAATCCGCGGGGTTACGTCAACGATACCGATACCCTGGTGTTGAGCATTCTGTCCCGAGACCGGGATGTGCTCAAGCAGCTGCTGACGACGACCGATTCGTATCAAACCCACGAGCTGTTTGTTCCGAACCATACGCTGGATGGTTTTCGCTACGCGGCCAGCCCGCTCTTTCGCCACTTCAGTCCCCTGGCGTCGGATCATCGTCGGCAGCAGCAAGACGGGCTTATCGGTATCCTCATGCAGCGAAGCTGGCAGATCGCCTGGTCGACAAATTTTCACAATGATATTGTTCGCCGGGGGCGCTGGGTTCGCGAGCACCTGCTGGGTGGACGGGTGCCCGACCTGCCGATCGATGCGGCAGCTATGATCCCGGATGATCCACACCGGACCTTGCGCCAGCGGCAGTCGGTTACCCGGGATGCGAAGTGCTGGAAGTGCCACGAAAAAATGGATGACCTCGGGCTCCCCTTCGAGGCGTCTGACCATTACGGTTTTGCGAGGACCGTGGAGGTGGTCATCGACATTGAGGCAATGAAAAAGAGCGGCGATAAGGATCGGAAGATTTATCGAAACGCCGCGCTCGACACGACCGGTCGGATTGCCTTCAGTGGAGATCCCGGGCTCGATGGGCCAGTCAGGGACGCTCCCGAAATGCTCCGCCGCCTGGCTGAATCCGATCGGGTGCGGCAGGTCTTCATTCGGCACGCATTCCGCTATTTCATGGGCCGCAACGAAACACCAGGCGATGCTCACACGCTGCAGGAAGCGGACAAGACCTACATTGAGAGTGGTGGGAGTTTTAAAGCTCTGCTGGTATCCTTATTGACCTCGGAATCGTTTCTATATCGAACGATACCAAGTGAAGGGAAATCCTCATGAAAAACTCAAGCCGTCGATCGTTCCTGAAGGGCCTGTCGCTCGGGGCAGGGACCGTGGTGCTGCAGCCATTCCTGAATTCTCTGAGGGCGCAGGATGCCGGTACGATTCCCCAGCGCATCATCTTCTTCATGGAAGGAAACGGCCTGTGGCCCAGCCATATCCAGCCGAAGGGTTTGAAATGGAAGGGAGACGGCCGCCAAAGCAAAGCGGATCGGCAGATCGATCTTTCGCTGGACGATTATGAAGTCAATGACGCTCTCGCAGCTCTCGCTCCGTTCAAAGATCGGATGACCATTTTGCAGGGATTGTCAGGCCGGGTTTCCGGAGGTGGTGACCACTCGAAAGGCTACGGCGGGCTCGGCTGCTTCCATTGGCGCAAAGGGGTGTTTGCCCAGACCCTGGATCATGTGTTAGCTGAGTCGCTTCCAGGGATCATCCCGGTGGTCGGTCTCGGAATCCATCCTGATCCCCAGACGCCTATTATCAACAGCGTGTCGGCCATCGGGCCCAAGAAGCCGCTGCCCCTGGTGTGTCAGCCTGAGCTCGCCTTTCAAACGCTATTTGGCAGTGTGGCGGAGGGAAATGCAGGGAAGGTGTTTCAAGCCCGAAACAAACTACTCGACTACGTCCGCTCTGATATCAAGCGGGTTCGAAAGGAGCTGTCCGGATCCGATACCGTGAAGCTCGACGCGTATCTCGAAACGTTCGACAGGATGCGAAACCGCCAGGGGCGGTGCCTGGAGATCAAGGAACGCCTGAAGGCGAACGCTCCCGTTATTGATAAGTTCAACAGCGAGTCGGAGACCGATCGTCTCGAAGCGCAGTGTGATATAGCTGCCGCGGTGATCACGTCGGGTTTGTCGAAGGTGGTGACGCTCGACGCCAGCGGCGGCATGGGGACGTATTTCACATGGAAGGGGCTTGGGATCAACAAGGAAGGGCACGCGATCGGCCACATGCATCCGGACCAGGAGGAAACACAAAGACTGCGATCGATCATTCGAAATTTCCACGCTGAGCGGATCGCCGGCCTGGCCAAAAAGCTCGACTCGGTGAAAGAAGGAGACGGCACAGTCCTCGACAATACCTTGATCGTTTACATGAGCGACTCGGGTGAAGCGCACCATGGCTTCCTGAAAGCCTGGCCTACCATCCTCATCGGGAAAATGAAGGGGCTGAAGCTTGGCGGCCGTTTCCTGCAATATCCCGAGTATGGCAAGAACGGTCATCGCACCATGCGAAACCTCTTCCTCTCGATGCTCCATGCCGTCGGCGACAAACGCGAAAACTTCGGCTCCGAAGACAGGGGATTGAAGGACATTGACCAATCCGGCCCCCTGACGGAAATCCTGGTGTAGGAGAACGAATACTTCCGCTCCTTTTTGTCTTCCCTAAGCGATGCCCCGGGCGATAAGCAACCAGGGGCCACCCGCTGTCAGCACATGGCAGCGAGTGCTGTTTTCTTCAAATTGTTTTTCATATCAGCCCTCCTACAGCCACTTTGTTCGGTTCTGCTTGCGTATCAGCGCATCAGCTTCGGGCATTCCCTTGGCCTTCATCGCCTCGCCGTCCCAATCGAGATTCTTCTGCAGCCGTAGCGCGACGTTACCGACAAGCCCGATCTCGGTCAGGTGGCCGCCGACCTCGAAAGGCGAGAACGTCTCGCCCCCGTTCAGGATCGCGTCGGTCCATTCCCTGAAATGACTGTCGACACGCGGCAGGCTTTGCGCGATCTTCCGGGCCTCGGGGTGCTTGCCGTGATCGAGAAATTTCTTGTCGCCGTCCATCTTCACGTAGCAGGTCTTACCCCACATACCGGCGGAAAGCAGTCCCTTCTCGCCTTCGATCAAGACACCATTACGTGGGACCTTACGGAACTGGTTGGTTAAGGTTTTGGGTGGCTTGTTTTGGGCGCCTACATAGTAGATCAAGTTCACGGCGCTGCGCCCATCCTTCGCCGGAAACCGGAGGGTGTACTTCACGGCACTGGGATAGCTCTCCAGGCCACCGTTCTTGACTCCGCTGATTTCCACTCGGGTTGGATAATCGAGTTTGAGCGCGCGCACCGGCATGTTGAAGGCATGACAGCAGAAGTCGCCTATCTCTCCATTGCCGAAGTCGTACCAACCCCGCCATTTTGCTGGGTGGTAGATTTCATTCTTGTAGGGACGAAGCGGCGACGGCCCGCACCAGAAATCCCAGTTCATGCCGTTCGGCACCGGGTCCGACCCATCGGGACGCGGGATGCCTTGCGGGTAGCCGGCTGGGCCGGGATGCCAGACGTGCACGTTGGGTATCTGGCCGAAGAACCCAGCTTGAATCAGTTCAATGCTTCGGCGCAGATTCGACGTGGCACTGCCTTGATTCCCCATTTGAGTAACCACCTTCGCGTTCCGCGAGAGCTCGCGGAGATCGCGAGCTTCGCCCAGGGTATGCGTCAACGGTTTCTCGCAGTATACATGCAGGCCGGCGTGGATCGCCGCCGTGCTGATCGGGGCATGCCAATGGTCAGAGGTGGAAATGATAACCGCATCTAAAGACTTCTCCTTGTCCAGCAGCTTCCGGTAGTCCCCGTACTCCTTGACCTTCGCCACAGCTTCCTTCCACCGCGTCTTCGAGCGACTGATCTGGTTCGGATCCACGTCACAGAAAGCCACCACGTTGTGTTTCTGTTGTAGCACTCTTTTCACATGCCCCTGCATGTTGCCGCCCATGCCGATTAAGCCCACATTGAGCTTCTTGTTTGCGCCAAACACGGTGTACGGCAGAATAAGAGGCGCTGCCGCGGCGACGACCAGAAACTTGCGTCGCTTCATACCTACTGGTTTCATAATGACTTCTCTATCTGAATCTTTTTGCAATAGCTAGGTTAGGGCCTGCTTACAGAACTGGAGGCACTTGGTCACTTCTTTGACCGTATCGGAACCTTCGGGGACCTTGTATTCGAGTTCAATATCTGCCGGAAAAGTCAGTTTATTCTTCTTCATAAACTGGAGTATGCCGACTAGATCAGTGTCTCCCTGGCCCCATGGCATATTCGGACCTTTGTTCTTCTTGCGATCCTTCAGGTGGATAGCAATTATCCGGTCATGGAATTTTTCAATCATCGGGATAGCTGACTGGTTGGTTCCGGCAACGTAGTGCCCGACATCCAGTTGGATACCAAGATGCTTGCCATAAGACAGAATGTCGCCGTCATATGTATCCGGCCTTATCTTGGTGTGGTTATGGAACCCGAGCATCATCTTGTGCTTGTCGGCAATGGGCCCCAGCCGCTTTGCCGCCGTTCTATTAATTCTATGCCCTCGCGCAATGGCCTTGACGCCGAGAGCTTTGGCAGCATTGAAATAGTATTCGATGGTCTTGGTCGACATCTTCTTAGTGCCGATCGCACTGACTCTCAAGATATGAATAGTAACACCGGCATCGTTATATAGTTTTCGCAGGGCCTTGAATCCGTCCATGGGGTCGGCGCCGGCATGAGTCCTGGCATATTCTTCGGCCGGCTTGCTTTTAAGTTCAACAGAGCTTATTCCGCATTGAGTTATGTATTTCAGCATGCGCTCCGCCGAGCCGTCGGACATCTTCTCGAAACAACCGGAATTAACCCCTATTTGAACGCCGTTGAATTTAGAGTTCGGCTTGGCGGCATTAGCGAGGTTCGGCAGCATCGTGGATGCCGATAAAGCCGCCGTACCGCAGATGAACGATCGTCTGGATAATTCAGAATTCTTCATAATTATTTGCCGCTCATATATTTCTGCTATTCTAATTTTGGAGGTATCAGTTGGCCTTCGGTGATGTGGTCTTGAATTCTAAGGCTGTCTCTTTAATTTTAGAGTGTTTCTTTCACTATCTAACAGGAAACCCTGAGAGACCCGATTATTCCAATGCCTAAGCGATGCCCCGGGCGATAAGCAACCAGGGGGCAGCATCTCCTTGCCCCGCCCATGGAGGGGTTCAGTAGTTCAGTTGGGGGGAGGTGGAAGCGGGTTACCTGGAAGGTTCTAGTTTGAGATTGTGTACTCGCGAAAAAGTGGTTTTTCCCGAGGCGTTGCCGCTTGTATGGATGCCGACGACGTGACCCAACACATCGAACAGTGGTCCTCCCTGCCATGCGCCCGATACTGCGTAGTCGGGCTGGAAAGTCTTCTTGTCGGAATCAACAATGATGGTGAGGTAGGGAGCGGCTTCTTTTGCTTGATGCCAGGTGGGTGAATAAGAGAGTCCGACATAAATCCCGATGTTCGGAAGGTCGTCCTTGTCGCTGATTATAAGGCCAGACACTTCTGGTTTCTTGTCGAGCTTAATGACACCGCACTTCGCGGCTTTGTCGATACTTGTGGTGCGACCTTTGAGTGTGGTGCCGTCGGACAGTCGGACGGTGGCTTCACTCCCGCGGTCAGCCACAACACTACTCGCCGTGAGCACGTGGCCTTGATCACCGATCAATACACCGGTACCGTGTCGACCCTCGACTTCAATCGCGACGACGGCTGGCCGTGCTTTGTCCAGAACAGGCTGAGAGAGGGTGCGGCGTGCGCGGAGGTGGGTCGCCGCGATGGTCGGGATGTCGGGAATTTGCGCGAAGTCGCGCTCGCTCCGAGCAAGATAAACACAGTCAAGCAGGGAGTGCTCTCCGTCGGGAATGCCGATCACGAGCCCATCAATTTCAACATCGCCCCAATCCTCAAATAGATCGAATTCCACTATGACCCACTCGTCTGGGATGCCGGCGCGCCAAGTCTTTTTCGACAGACCGTAGGAGGGCTCTCCCGCACCAGCGTCGTAGCGTATCGGTTTTTGCCCCGCAGCGGGTTGGCGCAATTCGACCGAAACCCTTCCGCCGCCGGCTTTGCGGAACGCGAACCTCAGATAGCGGTATGCATCTTCTCCAGGTTGCTCTCGAATATTTATTGTACCGAAAAGCGGCATTTGAAACCGCCCTCCGGGCGTCAACTTGATCGCCCGGCCGCCTGAAAAAGCACCGTCGTCGACCAGGCTCGCTACAGCTGCTTCCTTGTCACGGATAGGAGCGAACACTCCATGGTCCTCGAACAAAGCGAATAGCGAAGGCAGCTTTGGGCCATGGGTGATGGAGAGGTCCCTCCAGCAGGTGAATTCACCACCGGGCCTCTGGGTGATCTCTACCGTGATCGGCGTCTCCTTGTTGATTCCCAGGTCGTAGAGCAGCGGAATCGGCCCCACCTGCCAGGCCTGCCTGCGCGGCAGCGAAGCGGGCGTGAGCTCTTTTCCTCCCACCCGGACCGTCAGGATCGAGGGGTCCTGGAGCAGGCTGTTGACCGGCCCCATATCCACCTGCAGCCATTTTCGCGCCTCCGACGGCTGCACCTGGCGGCTCAGGACAAGGGGAGCATCCCGCAGCGAGAGGGCCGGGAAGAAATAATCCTCCACCCTGTTCTCCAATACGAACTTCCATTCACAGCGAGCCTTCGCACCGAGCGCCGGGCTCCAGCCCCTCCAGGCCGGTACATTGAGATGGATACGCTTGCTGACGACCCCGGCGAGGCGTTCGCGGTCGAGCTCGAGCATGGGCTCGAGCCAGTCGACCATGTCCCTGATATCGAACGGATCGACGGCGGAGATCCCTTCATCATGGGCGGTATCGGCCTGCAGGATCAACCGCCTGCGGCCTCCCGCGGCGGCGGGCAGCGCGAGGCGCCCGGTATCGACGGCCTGGTGGCTGCCGACGAGAAAAGGGCTCTGGTAGAGCGGCTGGCTATCGATCGAGCCGAGGAAGACCCTCCCCGCCGCGCAGCCGCCATCGCCCACCCGGCGGTCGAGCCCGAGGCGAGACCTGAAACCGGTCACCAGCTCCGCCAGGTCAAAGTGCAGCTCGCTGTAGGCGTGCACGGCATAGCCCCAGCCGTGCTCCCTGCCCCCGCTGGCAAGAAAAGCGTTCCTGCTGTTTCGATTGAGCCTCCAGCCGGAGGTCTTGGCCAGGTAGTGCCGCTCCTTGAACCCGACCGGATACAACCTCGAGAGGGGAACCTCCTGGGGCGTGAAAAAACTAGAGGTGTGGATCCTGTTGAAGGGCGTCCAGATCGGGTCGAGGGACCAGGCAGGCTGGACCATGTGCTGCCAGGTGTCGGGGTCACCCCTTTCATGGCGAAGCATCCCGAGTCTCTCCCTCACCCTCTCCATGCCCGCCAGCCAGTTGTTGTATTCATTGATCTGGGAGATGAGCTGGCCGCCTGTATTCGATTTCCTGAGCCGCTCGAGCTGGCTCCTCTGCAGAACCTTCATCCTCTCAAGCTTGCCCTGGTCCTGCGCCTGGCGCTGTCGCCTCGTTCTAAGAGCCTCCTCGGAATTCTGCCGCTCGATCTGGGCCCGCTGGCGCTGCCGATCCTTCCTGAAAGCCTCCAGCTCAGTCTTCCGCTTTTCTTCCGGCAGCTTCGCGAGCTGCCGCACCCTGGTTTTCTCCAGGTTCGCCGTCAGGCGATCGTGCGTGTCCAGGCGCCGCTTGTGCCGTTCTTCCATCCGGACCAGGAACTGGGCTGTCCCCTCCACCACCTTGTTCGCCTCCCTGGTGTCTGCCTTGACCGTCGCGGCCTGCTTTTTCAATTCCGCATCCAGTTTCTTCTGCAGGGCATCGATCCTGTCGAGACGGGTCTTCTTGTTCCTCTCGAAGTTGTTGAGTTGTCCCTGGAGCGACGCCATGCCCCTGTCGAAGTGCTCCCGCTGCTGGACCGAGCCGAAGGGGATGGCCTGGAAACGGGACCTGCTGGAGGTTGCGATCAGCCCCCCGATCGTCTCGATCCGAAAGAGAAGCGATTCGAGGCCGGGGCTCAGGACGGCGAGATCGTCATAGCAGGTCTCCCAAGGGTCGCCGAGCATGGGGTGGAGCTCCGCCATCTCCCCGAAGGCGAACTCCCTGACGCCATCCCTCAGCAGGAGCGAGATCGTTCCCTTTCCCCAGCGCAGACGGCGAAACTGGATCGCCTGGCCGCCGCGAAGATAGGCGAAGCCGGGAGTCAACTCCTGCCGCTCGCTCCTTCTCCAGACAATCCGCTGGACCTTGGAAGGCAGCACGCGCAGGAACTTCCGTGTCTCCCTGCCCGGCCTGGCAAAGACGTCCCCGGTATCAACCAGGAGAGACGACGGCGCGGCGCCCGGGATCTCGACGCTCGCGCCTACCACCTTGCCCGGCAGCCTGTCGCCGCCGACAAACTCGACAAACCTGGTAGGGGTGTCCTTGTGCGCCTTCTCCCGCAGCCTCCGATCCCTGATCCAGCGTGCCTGGTTGGCCGGCGAGATGAGGCTGACCCCCTCGAGAGTCGGTATGCTGTTCGGCTGGTGCCAGAGATGGAGCTGGTTGCCCTCGATAATGTTCCCGTCGGAAAAGACCGCGATATACCGATGCGCATCGGCCGCGAAAAAAACAGGAGCCGACAGGATCGACAGCGTGAATATCGCCACGGCTGTGGCAACCGGTCTCTTCATTGGTTCTCCCTTGCGAATGAAGCAGCCGGTTCATTTTAACCACAAGCGCCTTTTCAGGCTACAGATCCCCCGGATGAGTGAGGCGTCCACCCTCTCCTTGCCCCCGCCCATACCCTCGCATAGGCTATTGGCTGGATTCCATGCTGAAAGAGCATGGGCAAGCGAAGTGGGCGCAAACGACAAATAACGGGAAACCATGGCTGTCATGAAATTCCACTCTCCTTTCTTTTCACTCTATTCATTCCTCCTGGTGTTCTTCTTGATTTCGCAGCTGTGCGGCGAGGATACAGTCAAGTTTCCACCGCACACTTTTACGATTTCCGAGGGCTACACCTTGAAACGCGTCGCGTCGTCGCCCCTGGTGCTGCGGCCGATTCACATGTGTTTCGATGAGGAGGGAGCGCTCTACGTTACCGACAGCTCGGGGAACACGGACCCGGCTCCGAAGCAACTGGAGAATCCGAGTCACCGTGTGTTGCGGTTGGTTGATCGGGACGGAGATGGTGTCTTTGACCATTCGATTGTTTTCGCCGAGCGCTTGCCTTTTCCTGAAGGAATCCTTGTCCACCAGGGCGCAATTTACGTAGGGGCTCCTCCCCACATCTGGAAACTACGCGATATCGATGGCGATCACATTGCAGATGAGCGAACCATCTGGTTCGACGGCGGATCTATCGGTGGCTGCGGCAATGATCTGCACGGTCCATATCTCGGGCCGGACGGATTCTTCTACTGGTGTAAAGGTGAATTCCAAAGGCAAAGACACCGCCTGGCCAATGGCAAGCTGCTCAACTCGAATGCGGCCCACGTTTTTCGTGCCAAGCCGGATGGCAGCCAGTTGGAGGTGGTGATCACAGGGGGAATGAACAATCCCGTGGGCTTGACCTTCACCGACACAGGGGAGCGTTTTCTGAGCGGAACGTTCTTTGATTTGTCGAGGCCCGGAAGGCGCGATGGCATCTTGCACGCGGTGTATGGCGGAATGTACGGCAAGAGGAATAACGGTGTGCTCGGAGAGCATCCTCATACCGGAGGCCTGCTGCCGATCCTGACCCAGATGGGTCCCGCCGCCCCCTCGGGTATCGTCATGCCCAAGGGCCAGGCCTTGGGCATGAGGGGAGATCTGCTTTGTACCGAGTTCAACCTGCGACGCCTCTCGCGGCACAGGCTGACCCGGTCAGGATCAACCTATTCGGCCGAGATGAGCTCCTTTCTCGAGAGTGATCAGGCAGACTTTCATCCCACCGACGTGGTCGAGGATGCGGATGGCAGCCTGCTCGTGGCGGATACCGGGAGCTGGTACAAGATCTGTTGCCCAACCTCGCGGGTCGCCAAGCCTGATGTCCTGGGCGCAATCTATCGGATTCAAAAGAAGAATGCGCCTTCTCTCAAAGACGCTCGCGGTCTCGAGCTCGATTGGACAAAGCCTCGAGTCGATTGGCTGAGCGATGGGCGGCCTGCTGTGGTCAACCGGTCCATCGAGGCCTTGGCCAGGGAAAGGAACGTCGATGGACTACGCACGGCCAAAGCTCGTGTCCCAGCGCTCTGGGCGCTCCATCGCATTCCAGGCAAGTTGGCTCGCAATGCTGCCCGGGATTTTCTTGGGGACGAAAGTCCCGCTGCTCGCGCGGCGGCCATTCACAGCTCAGGGCTCTGGGGCGATTCGGGTGCGGTGGAGCCGCTGATCGAGCTCCTTGCTTCCGATGATTCCCTGCTCCGCCGATTGGCCTCCATGGCCCTTGGGAGAATAGGGGACCGCAGGGCCGTGGAACCTTTGCTGGAGGCAGGGTTGGATGAAACGGATCCGTTCTTGCGGCATGCCATCATCTACGCGCTATACGAGATCGGGGATAAAGAGAGCCTTCCCGGCGATCATCCTTTGACCAAACAGGTTGGGCTCATGCACCAGGTAGACAAGCGTAGCCCGTCGAAGCACGTCATGCCTGATATCCAATTGGCTGATTCCGTGAAGCCGGATCCGGCCAGAGATGCCCGTCAACGGGCGCGCCTCGAAGAGCTTGCTCGTTTCCTGCCCAAGGGAGATCCCGTTCGCGGCGAAGAGCTTTTTCACAGCTCGCCCAGGTCCTTGTGCATCACCTGTCATGTCAAGGGGGACAAGGGAATGGATTTTGGACCGGACCTTACCAGGATTGGAGCCATTCGCAGTGAGCGAGATCTGCTTGAGGCCATTGTCTACCCCGGGTCCTCCATTGCCCGTTACTACGAACTGGTGATAGTAGAAAAAAAAGAGGGCGTAGCAACGGGCCTGCTCCGTAGGGATTCTACCGACGAAATCATTCTCGAGTCGGCTCCTGCAATGGAACAGTCCATTGATGTAAAAGAAATCAAGGGAGCCAGGTATTCAAACATTTCCCTGATGCCCGAGGGTTTTGACAACCTTTTGGAGCCGGAGGAAATCGCCCATCTGGTGGCCTTTCTGAAAGAGGCAAAAGGGCCGGTTGCGCCAGCCCCAGGCGTTGATATTCCGCCTCACCATGCAACCAGCCTGCCCGGCCTGCATGCGTACGCCCAAAAGAGCGTTGCGGCGGGTGAGGAGGTTGAGTTTCGCGTCAGCAGTAGCGTCCCGTATGGCCTGTCCATCGTGCAGTTGGGTCCTGATCCGGGGAATCGTGACAAGGATCCTGTTCTGAGAACCTATCGCGTCGAAGAACCGCTGACACAGCCGATTCACCCGGGTTCTTACCTGCACGTGGCCAAAGCTCTGCCAGTTGAGAGGCGCTTGTCGCAGCTGACCTTGGAGTGCTGGATTCGCCCGTTCAAGCTGGCTGGTTGGCAGGGATTGATCACCCAGCACGATTATCCGGAGCGTTCTGGAGTTGGGTTGTTTCTTAGCAATGGTAGTATCATTTTTGGTACCGGGGCGGGAGGCGCTTACGATGGGGCCGCCTTTCACCACACCAAACCTGGTCTTATCAAGGCCCAGCGATGGCATCATCTCGTTGGCTGCTGGGACGGGAAGAAAAAACGGATCTACGTGGACGGCGAGCTTGTGGCCGAGTTTCCCTTTGTCGGGTCGGTGCGACCCGGTGAGACAGCCTTCCGCATCGGCGCCTATGGCGAAAAAGGAGTGGCTGTGAGCATCTATAACGGTGACATCGCCATGTGCGCCGTCTATGACCGGGCGCTTGGCGGCGAGCAGATCAAGAAACGCTTTTCTGATCGCGGCTTGACGATCCCGAAAGACGACCGCCTGCTGGCCTGCTGGCCGTTCACCGAGGAACGTGGCGTCCAGGTTGCCGATGCGAGTGGCTTCGGACGATCTGGCCGGATCATCAACCGGGGGACCTGGATGATCGGGGGGCCGAGCTTTGACGCCACGGCGATTGATCGGCACGATACGGCATACGATCCGACCAGGGACCCTAAACGCGGTCACGGGCTACGGCTGGCTGCAGACGAAATATACAATGCTCGCTGGAAGGTTAGTCATCGATTTCGGGTTCCTGCTGAGGCGAAGCCAGGCGTCTACGCCGGGCGCTTCGACTTCAAGTTGAATGGCAAGGCCATGCGGTATTTCACCTCCTTTGTCGTGAAGCGGCCTGAAGCAAGGCCCAAGGCGCCCTTGTTGGTTCTCGTTTCCTCCAACACCTGGCTGGCTTACAATTCGGTTCCGTTCCCCGTCAATCATGGGAAAGGTTTGATTAACATGGGCACGGGCGGCCTGGCCAACAGCCACCCGAACGCGCCCAGATACAGCTTTTACAGCGACCACCGCAACGGGCAGCCGACCTACAAGGTGGGATTGAAAGTGCCGTGGCCGGCAGGCGGCCCCAACAAGACCTACATCGGTGGAGGATACAGCCATCTTCTCCGCGGCGAGCGGTTCCTGCATCTGTGGTTGGACAAGCACGGCTACGAATACGACGTCATCACGGATCATGACCTGCACCGTGACCCGGAGGTCTTGAAGGGGTACCAGGCGGTTGTCGTGAACGGCCATAGCGAGTACTGGTCGGCACGCGCCTACGACGGATTCGACAACTACCTGAAAGCCGGTGGCGCGGCCGTGGTGATGTCCGGCAACACCATGTTCTGGCGCGTGAGCTTCGACGAGACTGGCGAGGTCATGGAGTGCCGGAAGTTTGGCAAGAGCATAGGCGGACGGAATCTGGCCAAGGTGGGCGAGCTGTATCACAGCCATGACTTCAAGCGCGGCAGCCTGATGCGCTTTTGCGGATACCCGGCTTGGAAGGTGACGGGCCTGACCTGCGTTGGCTGGAGCGGCTTGAATTTCAAGCCGTATCGCATCGACCTGCCGGACCATTTCCTTTTCAATGAACCCGACAAGATCGACCTGAAAAAGGGAGATGCCTTCGGGTTCGTCAACAAGAGCCTCGGGGCGGTTGGTCACGAGTACGATGTGCGACTCTCGACGCTGCTCCGGGCGACCAAAAACCCGGCGCTGAAGGGACTGGTGGAACCCAGGGGCATCGTCACGATAGCCAGCAGTCACGACAAGCGAAACATCCTCGATTTCAACGCTGCCGGCCACAGCAAGAGGGTGGGGGATGAGCAGACGATCGCGGAGATCATCTATTGGCAGCGGCCTCAGGGTGGGAGGGTTTTTCACACCGGGTCGATCGCGACGGCCTGGGCCATGTATCACGACGAACCGTTAAGCATGCTGGTCAGGAACGTGCTGCATCACTTCAAGGTGGCGCCGAAGAAGCAACCCTAAGCGATGCCCCGGGCGATAAGTAATCAGGGGAGAGATCTAGTACGATTAGTCGACGTTTTTTGATGGGGTGGCGAGGCTGTCCGGGCTCGAGCCCATCACGAGCTCAGTCGATGGATTTAGCTATTTATGGGGAGGGGAATCCTTCGTTTTTTCCCGCGGAATTTTCTTCCAGCGCTGTCAGCAGGGTTTTTTGACGGTACAATGGATATCCCGCAGTTAAAAGGCTAGGTATCCAGGAGGTTCGTTCGATGTGGTCTATGCGGATTCTGTGGGTTCTCGTTGTCTCCCTGTTTTTTTATGCGGATCCACGACTCCAGGCCGTCGATTGTAACGGCAACGGTACGGCCGATCGCCAGGACATAGCCTCGGGGGACAGCCGGGATTGCAATTCGAACAATATCCCTGACGAATGCGAACTGGCTCCTCTTCCCCTGGCCTCGATCGAAACCGTTTTTCTCGGCGGCGCCGGACAGGGTCTCGCCACAGGTGACCTGGATGGTGATGGCTTCATCGATCTGGCGGTATCATCCGAGAACTCGGTCAGGATCCTGCTCAACCGCTCGACGGACCCCGCCGCCCCTCTTCGATTCGAGGAGGCCAATTACTCTGCTGCGGGGACGACCCGGGAACTTTCCGTGGGTGACCTCGACGGAGATGGGGACAAGGACGTGGTCTTCCTGAGCGAGGATGGCGTGGGACTTCTGCACAATATCGGCGGAGGGGTTTTCGGTGATCCGGTACTGCTGGGACTTTCTGTAGCCTGGGGGGTGGAGCTTGCCGATCTCAACGGTGACGGCGCGAAGGATATGGTCATAGCCAATCGAGTACTTGGAGCCCAGCTGTCCATTTTTCTCAGCCTTGGCGACGGCACCTTCGAGACGCCGGTTCATTTCGAGTTCGGCAGCGGCCTGCGCGGGATCGCAACCGGCGACGCTGATGGTGATGGTGATGTGGATGTGCTGGCGGCGGCGGATTTTTCCGTCCACCTGCTTCGAAACGATGGGCAGGGGAATCTCGCCGCGCCCAGAGAGGTTTTCGACCAGGCCTGGCGGCCGGAAACCCTCGTGTTTTCCGATATGGACGGCGATGGGCAGGAGGACATCCTGGTGATGGACGAGGATCGCGCGGCGTTCGCCGGCAATGCCGGAGGCGGCCGCTTCGATCAGCTTTCCTACTTCCTGCGTGAGGAGAGCCTGCCGGGCTTCGCGCCCAGGATCTTTTTTCCGGCGGACATCGACAACTCAGGTGGCAGGGACATTGTCATCGCCCATGCTGATTCCACTCGCATCAGCATTCTGCTTGCCGGCGATGAGCCGTTTGTTACCAGCGCTATCCTCGATCCGGGCTTCGTGGCCGAGGACATGGTCGCGGCCGACCTTGATGGAGATGGAGACATGGACCTGGTTCTCTCTCGTACCGACGAGTCGAGTCTCACGGTGCTGCGCAACGATCGAACCGCCCGCCTGACGTCGCTGGGCCCGCCTGGGCCGCTGGTGCTGACGCAGGATACGATCGATCTGGACAATTGGGAGCCACACTCTTCCGCATTGGGGGATTTCGATGGGGACGGGGATCTTGACGTTGCCGCGATCGATGGTGAGGACCGGGTAATCATCGTCGAAAACGCGGGGGATGGAACATTTACCCCGGGACCGGTATTTCGGCTGGATGACGCCAGGGAGATGATCTCGATTACTGCGGCGGATTTCGACGAAGACGGAGATCTTGACCTTGCCATGGTCGCCGAATCCAGCCGCAACCTGCTCCTGCTGCTCAACGATGGGGACCTGGAATTCAGTGAGCGTGAGGGCAGGGCGCTTCCCGAGCGCCCCTTCTTTGTTACTACGGCTGATCTTACCGGCAATGGGCGACCTGACATAGTGAGTGTCAATGAGGGAGCGGGCAGGGTCTCCGTGCTCGACAACCGCGGAGATGGCGTCTTCGCCGCCCGTCGGGACTTTCGCGTTGGTGACCGGCCCCAGGGAGCGGCGAGCGGTGATTTTGATGGAGACGGTGATACGGACCTCGCCGTGGCCTGCAGGGGCTCCGCCGAACTGTCCCTGTTGTGGAACGATGGAGATGGAGATTTTCCACGGAGGGATGATCTCGACGCGGGGCAGATCAATTCTATTGTGGCGGTCGATCTCGATGGAGATGGGGATCTCGACCTGGCGGCTTCCTCGGCTGGGAGGCAGGGAAGGGTGCTGCAGTTCTCCAACGATGGCGATGGCGGTTTCTCCCTCAGGTCTACGACCGATATCGGCCGGGCTCCCTACTCGCTTATCACGGTTGATCTCAACGGAGATGGGTTCGGAGATATCGTGACAGCGAACCCGAACCAGGGGACCCTCAGTGTCCTGATCAATCAGGGTGGAGTCCTCAGCGATCCGGTTCACCACGATGTGGGTCGAGATCCGCGTTTCGCGATCGGTGGAGATCTCGACGGAGATGGGGACAACGATCTCATTAGCGCCAACCATACCTCGCATGACCTTACCGTGCTGTTGAACCAGTCGGCGCCCGCCGCCTTCACTGCCGACTATCTTCCTGAGATCTGTACCGAGGCCGATTTCTACAGGGTCGGGATTCCGACGCCGCGACAGCCCGGGGCGGGGGAGACCTTCGTGGAGTGGTCTACCAAGTACGTGATCCCGCTCGATGTGGCCAACCCGGAGTTCTTGCCGCCCGTTTTTCAGAATGTCCGCCGACATCCCTTGCACCGGGAGTTCCTGGCCGATGTTTTTCCGGATTTCTTTCCCGCTCTCAGTCCCCAGGCCTACGATCGGCTCACGGGAAGGAGGGCGACGCGGCGCTACTTCACGGGTGCCATCTTCCTGCTGGGCACACAGGCGGGATCGGTATATGGGTTCAATGTCCTGGCGAGCTTTGATGACGATCGTGGCGAGCTTCCAACCCTCAGCGAGGTGAGGGGAGTCTACCTGCTGCTCTCGACAGTGTTCTCCGCCGGCGAACTGGTCTATTTTCCCGACACCCGCCTGGCGCGCGAGGATGCTGAGGGCTGGGCGGAGCCGCCCTTCCCCCTTTTCCTCGGAGACCTGGCGCCGGAAGCTTCCTTCCAGGCCTATACCCGCGCAGTAGGCTTCGGCAGGGTGCGGGTGCTGGATCGCGAGGGTTTCGATGACCTCAACTCCAGCGGCCAGATCAGTTTCCAGGACATACTGGTTCTCGATCACGCCCCCCGGGATATCGAGGGTGTGGTCAGCGGAGTCATCACCGCCGAGACCCAGGTGGCGCTTTCCCATCTTGCGATACGAATGGCCCGCAGGGGCACCCCGAACGCCTTCGTGGCCGATGCGACTGAACGCTTCGGGGAGCTTGACGGCCGGTTGATCCGGCTGGAGGTGGACTCCGGGGGAGTGAGTACCGAGGAGGTGACGCTCGCTGAAGCCCGGGAGGGCTGGGATGCGAACCGTCCGGAGCTGGTCGATACGCCCGGCCTTGACGTGGTATACGCGGGGTTGGACAGCCTGGGTGAGATGGACCTCTCCGGGGATACGGTTGCTCCCGAGTCCCGCTACGGGGGCAAGGCGACAAACATGGCACGCCTTCAGAGAATCCTGGATGGGGAGTTCGAGCGGTACAGGGAGACGGGTTTTTCCATCCCCATGCACTACTACCTTGATTTCATGCGTACCAACACCATCGCCTCAGCCAGGAACCCCGGGCGCAGCGTGACTTACGAGCGATTCGTCGAGGAGTTGACGGATTGGCCCGAATTCCAGGGCGATTCCCGGTTGCGTTTCGATACCCTCGAGAGCTTCCGGGATCATATCGAGGATGACAGCCGGATCGACTCGGAACTGGTGGAGACGCTGGCGCTTCGCGCCTTTGAGATCTTCGGGGAGAACCGCGCCAGGGTGCGCTGCCGTTCGTCCTCCAATGTTGAGGATATTCTCGAATTCAACGGAGCCGGCCTCTACGATTCGACCTCCGCCTGCGCCGCCGACGATGTCGACAATGATGAACGGGGTCCTTCACTCTGCGATGCGACGCGCGATAGCGAGCGTGGATTTCCGCGCGCCCTTCGGCGGGTATGGGGAAGCCTCTGGAATTTCCGGGCTTACGAGGAGCGCGCCTATTACGGACTTCCCCAGGAACTGGCTGCCATGGGGATCTTCGTCAGCCGGGCCTATGTGGACGAGAGGGCTAACGGGGTGGCCTTCACGGGCAACCCTGCGCGTGCGGAGGACAGGCGCTACCTGGTTACCGCGCAGCTTGGCGAGGCGAGCGTTGTCGATCCGGAACCCGGGGTGATCGTTGAGAAAAGTCTCCTGGAGATGAGCGGCGAAGGGCTGGTCGAGCTTGTGCGGGTCGAGGCTTCTTCACTGGTAGAGGAAGGTGAGCGGGTCCTCTCCGATGAGCAACTCGCGGAGTTGGGCGCGGCACTATGGCATATCGACCGACGTTTTCCCATCGAGGACGGCGGACGCGGGCGGGAGAATATCCTTCTCGATGTCGAGTTCAAGATCGAGTCGGACGGTAACCTTGCGATCAAGCAGGTCCGTCCCTTCCTTCGCTCCGAGTCCGCTCCGCCCGCGCCGATTTTCGAGCTGGTGATCCCGGCTGGCACTTCTGCCTGCGGCGTCTTTGTCCAGTCCCGTCCGCTCGAGCGGGCATACGAGCTCAAGAGCACGCTTCGTTTCGCTCCCGGGCGGCTGGCCCTGCCGACCGGGCGGGGTGATTTCAGCGCCGAGCTCTTCGAAGAGGTCCGTCTGGGCCCGGCCCGCGAGGTGGCTGTTCCGCGGGGACCTGGCGCCTTCCGCGTCACGAGGATGCCCGAGGGAGACCTGGTGACCTACAGGTTCCGCTATGAGCAAGATTTTATTCTTCCCGGCGGTGAGGAGTACCGGATCCAACTCTCCGATCTCTCCTTCGAGGCTCTTGGTGGTGAGCCGGTGGAGGCGGTCCGGGTTGTCGACGAGGAATACCTGGTCCGCGACATCGTCCTCAATGGCAACATCGACTTTGTCGTCACCTATTCATCGTGTACCTACGAGACCCTGCCGCTTTGGGAGGTGAACGTGGTGGTCGATGATGGAAGCATCCGGCTGCTGGAGCGGCACGAGCCTCCGCCCACACCGAACGATACGGGCTCAGCCGCCCTGGTCCGGGCCGAGCTGGAACTCGCGGGCGAGAGCCACGAGATCACCGGGTATTGGGACCTTGTCTACTCGGCCCTGCGACACAATCGCAGCCCGCGGTACTGGGTCAGATTGAATCCTCCCGCGGAGCTCGATGGAGTCGATGGTTCGGTTCATTTCGTCGAGGTGGTGGCTCCCGAGGCGCGCTTCGAGGTAGAGGCGGAGGTGCGGTATCTGGATGAGGACTACAGGGAGTTGGCATCGCCGCGCGTTCGCTCCTACGACAGAAACGGTGTGGGGATTCCGTTTCGCCGCGCCGATGTATACGATGACGGCATCGTGACGCTTACCGACGCGGTCTTCCTCCTGGAGTACCTGTTTCGCGCCGGAGTCCCGCCCTCGTGCCTGCAGAGCGGCGATGTAAACCAGGATGGCGGTGTAAACCTCTCTGACGCGGTCGCCATCCTCACCTATCTCTTCCTTGCCGGAGAGCCGCCGCGGGATCCCTTCGGCGAGTGCGGGCTGGACACCGCGGAGCGGGAATTGTCCTGCGAAAGCTACGACGGCTGTGGTTGAGGCGGGGCAGGGGGCTAGTGCTTGACCTTGCAGTTCGGTAAAGCCTGCTGGAGTTACTTGACGCCGGCGCCGGTGACCTTGGTGCCGCTGAGGTCCAAATTGAAAAGATTCGTCAGCCCTTTCAGGTGCGCCAGCCCGGCGTCGCTGACCTTGGTGCGATGGAGGTAGACCCTCACGACAGCCTTGTCTTTATCAACTTGGACCACGCCGCCCAGCTTCTTAATCGAGGTGATCGCCTCCTCCGGCGTTAACTTGGGCGTTAAGAGTTTCTTCGCAGCCACCTCGACTTTTGGGGGAGCTTGCGGCAGTTCTGGTTTTGCAACAGGTGGCAACGAATCTGCTACCCTATCCACGGGTTGAGCCCTTGGAGTTGCTGCATCCGGTTCCCGCCCACACCCCACGCAAACAACCAACCCCACCAGCGCCACGCCAAGACCTACTCTCATATCACCCATCCTCCTGTAAAACACCCCAACCACCCTAAGCGGTGCCCCGGGCGATAAGCAACCAGGGGCCACCCTCTCCTTGCCCCCGTCTATGGCCTCGCATAGGCTATTGGCTGGGTTCAACTATTTCACTGTGAGGGGACAGCCATGAAACGCATTGTCGTATTCGCGCTGGGGCTCGATGAACAAGGGTGGTCGAGGTCCTTTCTCGTAAAAACCGTTCTCACCTCTTGGTTGGTGCTTTTCCCGTCCTTCTTCATCGCTGGCCGCGCCGTGGCCGCCTCACCCGCCCAGGCTGTCGTGCCTGCGGTGGAGAAAGGTAATGAGTTCGGCGGTCCCAGGACGCAACCACCGGCGGTACCGAGCGAGTTCGCGTTTGTCTTCTCTTTGCCCTACGCTATCGGCGACGAGTTTCCCCTCGACCCGAAGGAGTTCGAACGGATGCTCGTGTTGCTCAAGAGCGCCGGCTTCAATACTGTCCATTGTGTTTACAAAGACTGGCGGCACGAACTTTTCAGGAAACACAAGATGAAGATGATGGTCGATGTGCTGGCCTGGAAGGCACCCTCGAAGACCGACATCCGCCGCAACGAAGAGCAACGTGCGTTGGTTAAGGCGAACTGTCTCAAGGCGCGCGGCTCGGACGCTATCTGGGGATATAATCTCTGGAACGAACGACTCGACTGGGCCGGCGATTTAAAACAATTTGACCTCCTGCTGCGCATGCTGCGAACCTGGGATCCTACGCATCCCGTGTGGGTTGGAACCTATACCTACTATCATGCCGAAAGCTATTCGACCAGTCCTGGAGTCCATGGCTACTATGATTACCACTGGCAGCGAGGGCACCATTGGCATTTCAACATGCTGAACTATTACCGTGGCCTTGTGAAAAAACGCCGAGGGCGGATGGGCCGCTGGATGGGGCTCGATGGGTATAACCGCAGCCTGTTCACGCTCAACACCTCAATTGCCTACGGCCTCAAGACGGGCATGTGGTTCATTGGTGGGCCTTATGCCAGCAGGGAACCGGATATCAAGAAACGTTGGAACGACGGTTATTTTCTCAACCGAATCGGTCGACACATGCAGCCCACCTACAGGTTAATCGGCAACATGGGCAATCCGGTGGGCGTCTACTCGACTCCGACTAGGCGGAGTGCGGCAAACATTAAGAAGGAGTTCAAAATCCCGGACAAGACCACGGCGTTCCCGGA
>CAUZHA010000064.1:0-26070 GCA_963579555.1 Planctomycetes bacterium UBA1146 | reverse complement strand
GGAAATGTTGGCCTGGTAGAGGTCATGATCGGTCTTGAGGGTCTCAATCCGGGCCCTGGTAAGGTTTGTCGCGGTTTCATCTGTCCGCTCACGGGGCTGGTTCGAGGAAAAGAACAGCCTGGTGTTGTCCGGCGAGATCGCTGGTCCCTTTTCATCGTATACCGTATTGACTCTGTTGGTCAGGGGAAGGGGCCAGGCGTATTCGACCCCATCCCACCTCGAGACCCAGATGTCATATCCACCCGGGCCTCCGGGGCGGTTGCTGGTGAAGTAGAGAAAGTCTCCATCCCCGCTGAGGCTCGGAGATGTTTCCTCGAAGTTCGAGTTGAGCGCTCGCATGGGCCGGGGGCCGGACCAGCTCGTTCCGTCCCAGCGCCTGAGGAAGAGATCCCGGCTCTTGTCCTTGCCTTCCCTGGCGTAGATCATTCTTGTGCCATCGGAAGAGATCGAAGGTTCAGAGACGATGTCTGTGGGAAGCACGCCGCCGGTTACCTCCTCGGCGTTTTTCCAGAGGACGTATCCCACCTCCACGTCTCTGGCGACCTGCTCGAAGGAGACGACGTCAGTATACTTGTACCATCGCTGAGGCTGGAGGTAGGCGAGCATCGAGACACCACCGAATAACACGATGGCTACCGCCAGCCAGCGGTAGAACCGGAAGCGCTGGTCGCGGGAGAAGCCCAGGATAACCCTGGCCTCTCTTTCACCGACTTGTTCCCTCTTGTCTCTCGTGCTCATCTCGATGTGTTCTTCTCGTCAGTTAAGGGTCTTGACCATGATGTGGGTTTCCTTGACCCCCACGAACTTGCAGATCGACAGAATGTTGGCCACGTAGAGATGCTTGGTCTCCTTGTCGGCGCGAATCAGCACCTTGACCTCGGGTCGTTTCTCGACAGCATCCTTCATCGTTTTTTCGACCATCTCCTCGCTGACCGGCTTGTTCATGATGACGTAGGCTCCCGATTTGCGGATGTTGATCTTGACGATGTCGCCGGCCTTGTTGGCCAGTGCCTGGTTGCGCTGGTCAACCGGCAGGTCGACCCGCCGGTCATCTTCCTGCTGCTTGAAGGTCGTCGTGACCAGGAAGAAGATGATCAGGATAAACAGCACGTCGAGGAGGGAGGACATGTTGATGACTTCGCTGGATTCCGATGAGCTGGATCGAATGCGCATGGTTCAGGCTCTCGCTTTCTTCGCGGTTTTTTCCCTGCCTGGCGCCGGGGGAGTTTCGTTCTTGCTGCAGGAAAAAACAAAGTCGGAGCCCGCCTCGTCGACCGCGTCGAGCACCTTGTCTGCCCGCCCTTGAAGAAACAGGTAGAGCAGGAGGGCGGGAATGGCGATGGTCAGACCGGTAGCTGTCGTTACCAGCGCCTCGTAGATGCCTTCAGCAAGCTGGGCGGTCTTGGCCGTGCCTCCGCTGCGGGCGGTTTCCCCGAACGCGTTGATCATGCCGTAGACTGTTCCAAGCAGCCCGAGCAGGGGACAGACCGTGGCGATTACCGAGAGCGGGCGAAGGCTGCGTTTCAGCTTGTCGGCCTCGCGGGAGCCCACATCCTCGATCGCTTTTTCAACGGCCTCATATCCCAGGTTGGCCCTGGCGGCGCCGGCAGCGAAGACATGGCTCATGGCGCAGTCAGAATCCTCGCAGAACTCGAGGGCCTTGGCGCCGGAGGGATCTTCTTCAAGGGAGGCTGCCAGGCCATCGACGAAGGTCGCCGGCAGAATTCGCGCCTTGTTGAGCATGATGAATCGCTCGAGGCCCAGCGCAAGCGCGAGCAACGAGGCGAGCCCCAGGGGGATCATGATCAGCCCGCCATTGAGGATCAGGTCCCACATGGTCTCCTTGTTTTCACCTGCGGCTTCGCTGGCTTCATCCGCGAGCGCGGCTGCATGGAACATGGCCATCAGCGCCAGCGTCAGCAGGCTCGCCAGTTGCCATCTCTTGATCTTCAACATCTCAGTCCTTTCGGGTTCCGGGAGGCTTCTCAGCCGCCCGTTCGGATTTCATCGAGGTATTTCTGGGCGACCGTTGCCGCCTTCGTTTTCGGGAATCGTTTGATGACTTCTTTCATTCGAGAGGTGGCCTGGTCCTTGTCGTTCTTGACCAGCAGGATCCGCCCCATCTCGAGAACCGCCTTGGCCTGCCAGTCGGGATAGCCCTGGGCGTTGGTGTCGACGCTGACGAATTCAGCCATCGCCTGGTCGTATTGCCGCAGGTTGAAATGGCATTCGCCTATCTGGTAGCGCCCCTGCACCATCCACTTGTCGAGCTTCAGCTTCTTCTTGATATCGACCGGCAGCAGCTGCCGGTATTCGTTGATCGCCTTCTGGTATTCTTCCTGTTTTTCAAGTGCGTAGCCTGTTCCGTACCGCGCGTTTCGAAGCCACTGGCTCTGGGCATAGGTCTTGATGAAGAGGAGGAAGTTTTTTTCAGCCGATTTGTATTCACCCGTCAGGTTCTGGGTCTCGGCGAGCCTCATCAGGATGGATTCAGCCAGGTCCGGTTGCGCCTTCTTCTTGGACTGATGCGCCGCCAGGTAGTGCTCCCGGGCCGGGGCCGTCTCGGTCAGGGACAGCCGCGATTCTCCGGCCTGGAAGAGGATGGAAGGCAGGAGGTCTGATTTCTCTCCGCCCTCAATCAGCGCCTCGAACATCGTGGAGCTGTTTTCATAGTCCTTTTTCTTGAAATGAGCGCTCGCGAGCTGGTACTGCAGCTCGAACTTGAGCTTGGGGTCGGTGACGGATTTCATCGTCTCGGTCAGCTTGGCGATGACCGCGTCCTGCGCCCCGACATCGAGGTTGAGCTCGGCCAGCTCCGACTGGACCTTGGTCAGGAGCGCGCTCTCAGGATACTGCTTGATCAGCAGCTCATAGCGTTCGGTTGCCAGGTTGTTTTGTTTACGGGATCTCTCACACCACGCCCACTCATACAGCGATTTGTCGGCGAAGGATGCCTTTGGGTGCTCCTCCACCACGCGCTTGAAGAATCCGGACGCGGCGCCCCAGTTCTTGACGCGGGCGTAGGCGAGGCCGGTGTAGTAGAGCACCAGGTCGATGCGGGGATGGTCCCTGTACTGGTTGCCGACTCTTTGGAGGTGCTGGGCGGCCTTTTCGAAATCGCTGGCGTTGACCATGGCGATGCCCTGTTGCAGGGCCGCGTCGGAGGCGAGCGAGCGGCCGTCCTTGGCCTTTCGCCCGCCGCTGCTCGCCGCGGCGATCTCGAAGTTGCCGGCCGCCGCGGGATGCAGGTTCTCCGCCGAATCAATCCAGCCGAGGTAATAGTGCACACGGCCGACCTCGGCGGAGGCTACCTGGAAGATCTTGTTTGCCGGGTTCTTGCGCTCGGCCACGAAACGCTGCAGAGCCTGTCGGGCCCGCTTCAGGTCATCGGTTTCGTAGTAGAGCTTGCCTTGTTCCGCCAGGGCCAACGGCAGGTGGGTTGAATCAGAGGTGTAATTGTCCACCAGGGTCTTCAGGTGGGCGAGGGCCGCTTCCTTTTTATCGAGCCGGGCATAGGCAATTGCCGCCTGGAGCAGGGCCGTGTCGAGGTTCGCTGTTTTCGTGATCGTGGTTTTCCCCTTTGGTTTCTTGGGTTGCTTTACGTACACGGCCACAAAGGATTCAAAAGGCGTGATCGCCTGCTCCCACTTACCCTCGCGAAAGTAGTTTTCTCCGACCACGAACGACAATTGGTCAAAGAGGCGGCCCTCTGGCTTCTGGGCCAACAAGGGAACAGCGAGCTTGTTGGACTCTGCCCAGGCCTGCTTGTGATGGTGGACCTGCGCGATTCGGAACCTGGCCGCCAATTGGCTTCCGTGGTCCTTGTGGGCGGTGAGAAACTCCTGGTAGGCGCTGACCGATTCGTCGAGGCGGTTCAGCAGGAACAGGTTCTCGGCATGGAGAAAGCGTATGTCAGCGATGAGCTCGTGCTGGGCGTAGGCGGCGATAAATCGCTCGGTTGTCTGGCGGCTGGGTTCGAACTGCTTGAGCTTGTGCTGGCAGATAGCCTGCTGGCTGAACACCTCAGGCATCTGGCCGTAATCTCTCCGCCTCGCCTGCACTCGTTGCAGGAACTGGAGAGCCAGCATCCAGTTGGGTGCTGTCTGGAGCATCAGCGCGTTGGCGTACTCGAAGTCGATATCCGCTACGATCGTGGGGGCAGGCTTCCCTCCACTTGCCGGGAAGCCCTTTTTGTACCAATCCTTGTCGGTCGCGGTACGAAGAGTGTTGGCAGCCTGGGCATACTTTCCATCGCGTGAGTAGAGACGGCCTCTCCAGAAGATCGCGCGTCCCGCTACCTCGTCTGAGCCGTTGCCGAGCTCGCCTAATTTCTGATCGGCCTTGCGCGTATCCTTCTGTTCCATGAGACAGCGGGCGACATGAAATCTTGCCTCGCGAATGCGCGGGTCCTGGTTCGCTTGCTTCTTGTTGTCTCTCAGGAAGTTTTCAAAGTCGGCCTGCGCTTCAATCCACTTTTCCTGGCTGAACTTGATGGTCCCCAGCCTGTATTGCGCGTCGACCGCGCTGGAACCTCTCAGGTTTGCCAGCGCCGACTGAAGGGCGGTCTCGGCCTTGTCGAGACTCTTATTGGAGGCGTGGCATTCACTCAGGAGATAATGGATGCGCGTGACCCAGGTTTCTGATTTAGTCGTTGTTGCCAGCGTCCTGGTTTTTTCGAGGCCGGCGATCGCTTCAGGAAACTTTGCCAGCTTGAAGAGGGCGTAGCCTTCCTGGTATCCGGCGCGCAGTCGCTGGGCGCTTGTGGACTTGACTGATTGCACCTTCCTGGACCAGGTCACCGTTTTCTGCCAGTCGTTCCGGCCGAAGAACAGGTCCGCGACAGCCGCGATAGCGCCGGTTTGATGGACGCCCGGGGGAAGATTGCTGGCCGCGGCGACCAGTCGCGCCTGCGCCTCCTCCTTTTTGCCGCCATAGAGGAGGCATTGAGCATGTAGCAGTGTGAGTCGTCCGCGTTCGATCTTGCTGTCGAGTTTCGGTTCATTGATCAGCTTGAGGAATTCGCCAACAGCCTTGTCGTACTGCTTGAGGGCGAACTGGCTGAGGCCCAGCCCATAACGGGCCAGGTGGGCCTTGGGGTGGGCGGCGTAGCGGGACAGGAAGCTCTGGTAGTTTCCGGCGGCGATCGGATAGAGCCGCCGGTTGTAGGCCGCGTTCGCCGCGAAATAGAGTTCGAGCGCCGGGTCAGCGGCTTCATCCTGGGATGATAGATGGGGAGCCGCTAGGGAAAGACACAACGCCAGAAGAAGTAGATGTCGATTAAGCATGCGTTTCAGGGGGGGGACCCCTGTCCTCTCTGTTGGGTGTGCATGGAAACAGGCGTTTAGATGCACACCATCGTTAGTCTTCAGACACGATCAGCTATTGTAGGATAGAGTCTGGGTGGGTGTCAAATTTCCGACAGCCCTCAAACGGGTTGGACAAAACGCTGAATCGCTTCATAATAGGGACTCACGCGCCACGGCGCCTGAGTTCGGTACTGCGGTCTTTCGCTCGACAGCTTGAATAGAGTCGGCGGGACCTCAAAGCCGCCTTCGAGAGTAAATGGGGGCGATCAGGATTCGACCGGATTTAGGAAGCGTGGGTTGCAGGATGAGGTTGCCAGGAGGCCTCATAAAACCCCTGGTACATTTTAGTTGGCAATAACCAACTTGCACTGGCTGCGTAAAGCGGCCCCCTCGCCAGATTCCCTGCCCCTGGGAGTTTGACCGAGGGCCACCAATAGGGGCTGCGCTTCCGATCCCCGTCTCCGGGTGAAGAGGCGAGATTTATGGAGACTGGCCGATGCGGATCCTGTTCTTTGGAGACGCTGAAGCGAGAACCCAAATAAAGAACTATTCCTGTAGACGCTCACGTGGATTGATCTCGGGACGGGGGTTCGATTCCCCCCGCCTCCACCACACTCGGGTTTCAAAACCCTTCTCGATTCAAGCAAGGCCGCCAGTGAAAGCCTGGCGGCCTTGCTCGTTTCGTACGCTTATATTGGAATTTGCGCGAGACCTGGCGTGATTCGAGGCGGTTCGGCTATCTCCAGCGAGCGCTCACATCATCGAGCCAGCGCCGCGCTATCAGCTCATGCCCCTGGGGGAGCGGGTGCACGCCATCCCAGATCCAGTGCGCGGGGCTCACCGCCCTGGCGGCGGTGTCGAACACGTCCTGTGTCGGAACCTGGACCGCGTTGAAATCTTTTGCCAGCTTCGCGATCACGGTGCGCATCTGGTTGACCTGGGCACGACTCGCCTCCCACTCGCCGCCTTTATTCATCCACCAGCCCGTCTTCAGGACGAACGGGTCGAGGAGGACGATCCGGAGGCCGGGGTTAGCTTTGCGGCTGCTGGTGAGGATGTGCCGGTAGTCCGCCCCCCATTTTCCAGCATCTAAGTCCGCGCCCTTCTTGACCTTGCGGTCGTTGACGCCGATGAGAACACTCAGGAGGTCCGGTTTCATGTCGATCGCGTCTTTCTGCCAGCGCGACCTGAGATCAGTGATCCGGTTGCCGCTGTTGCCGCGATTGAAAAACTCGAGCTGCGCCTCCGGTATGTCGACGCCGAGCCTCGAGGCGATCAGGTAGACATAGCTGTGCCCGAGGTAGTGGTTGCGGTCTTTCTCGTTGCGGCCCCACTTCATGTCGGTGATCGAGTCGCCGATAAAGAGCAGGCGGCTGCCTTTCTTGAAGGACGGGCGTCGGTAGTTGTAGCTGCCGGCGGGGGCTTCGCCCTCGCCTTGTGCTTCGGCGGCAACCTGGGAGCTCAAGGCCGCTGCGCCGCTGCAAATGGCACCCCTCTTGAGAAAATCTCTTCGATGGATCATGGTTTGACCTCTGGTTAACTGGGTGTTCCAGCAGGTCATTCTGCACGAAAGGGGCGATTTTTCGCTACCCTGATCGGGGCCGGCCTGGGCATAGAGTTACCTTTCAGTCGTTGAATGGTGCCGAGGTCTCTTGAGATCCGTTGAGGCCTTAATTGTTGACGATGTAGTGAATCGTGATGCCATGCTTCGATTCAACTCGTTCCGAGTTGTCGCCACGAGGATCCCACTTGTAGGACACCTCGAGATTGCTGTCGTCAATCCAGCGCAACTTGATATCGGAAAAACTCTTCCAGGTCTTGTACTTGCCGAGGATCCCATTGCGTTGATTTAACTGCTCTCCCGCCCGTCGGAGGCTTGCATTCCAGTAGCAGTAACCCGCGGCGCCCCCTCCTTCACAATAGAAGCTCGTGGCGATGAACCGGCCATCAGGTGACGGCTTTTCGCTGAGGACCTCCACCGTGTCGGTGCCGCGCCAATCGTGACACCCGCCCAGGAAGAGAATCAGCAGCAGGAAAAGCGCTTTTGGGAATCCCGGCCTCGCATGAAGATTGTCGGCAGCTGAAGTCGCCGGCGCTGTTGGGCCACAGGGCAAGTACGAGAGCTGCTCTGTCTGTTCCTGGCTCATGGCCTGTAATCCTACCGCCGAGAGCTTATGGTTTCCAACAGGCGCAGGGCGGGTTCTGCCTGGTGGGAGGGCACGAAGATATGATCGTGGTAATAACCGGCGATCACGTTGGCGCTGATGTCATGGGCCGCTAATTCGCCGGTGACCGCGGCTGTTAAACCGACCGCCTCCAGGCTCGAATGGACCTGCAGGCTGATGCAGCGAAAGGTGCCTTCATAGGCCAGGCCCTCCCGGTCGGCGCTCTCCCTGGTGAGGACCAGGGTCAGGCCCTCTGGCTCCGCAAAGGAGGCCAGCGGTTTGGTGTGGGACAGGGTGCCATAGTCGGAGTCTTCCAGGCTGCAGAACACGTAGGTGTCTGGTAGCGTTTTGGGCTCCAGGTTTCGTATCAGCGTGGCCAGGTCGGCCTCAGCGTTCATGCTTTTGTTCTCATAGTGCTGTGGGGGCAGCGCGGTTAATCCTCGAGAGTTTCCAGCATCTTCAACTGGGCCTCCAGCGGGGTCTTCAGGAAATCCCTGAACGCTCTGTAGAACGTCTTCTTGTCGTCCACCTGCGCGAACTCGACCAGGGCGCTCTCCCAGCCATGCTTCGCGACAAGCGGGTAGAGAATCTTCCTGGTGTCCGCGATGCTCCGCCCCTTGGACTTGTGGATCATGAAGGCGAACGCCCAGGCCCCGGCGTCGTAGGCGAGGTGGCGGTAGTATTTTTTGACTCCAGGTGGAGCCTTGTCGACGTCTTCCATGTCCTCGATGCCCCGCGCGGGGTCTTCCACCCGGTGTACATTTTTCATGAACTCCTTCATGGAATCGCGGAGCTTCTCCCAGCCGTGTTTTTCGCCCAGGTAGGCGGCGAAGAATTCAGCTCCTCCCTCGGTCATCCAGGTCGGTGTGGTGGGGAAGGAACGCTGGAAAACATGCGTGTATTCGTGGATCCCCCGGGTGTAGAGGTAGGGATCTCTGAACTCGTGCGGATTGATGAAGACGAGCTCCGCGATGGGAGGATCGGTGGCGTCGACGAAGGAGAGGTAGGCATCACCGCGACCACTGAGCGCTTTTTTTACCAGCTCCGTCCCGGGGCCGTCCTTGCAGGATCTCAGCTTTCTGCGCGCGCCACCACAGCGATGCCTGCAGTACGAGGCAACGAGCTCACGGTGAAAGTCTTCACTGTTCAGAGCCTTGTCCTTGTGCCCGAGGATGTAGACGTAGACCGGGCCGTAGTTACCGAAGTACTCCCGGGCGGCATCGATCCCATCGCGAACGATTCCGGGCCACTTGGAATCGTCCTTCTCGTTCCTGACGTAGGTCGGCGGCGCCTTGCGCCGGGACAGGATCTTCTTCTCTGGTTCATGTTTCTCGTCGCCACGCGCGGAGCCAACGATGACGGCGAAAAAAGCTCCGCAGGCGAACAGCTTCAGGAAGGTTGACTGGGTATTCATTGCAATGGAGCTTCTCTTTGTTCGATGCGCTTAATGACCCGGAAGGTCAGGGACGATGATACGACATTTCTTCTGCTTCATGGAAGGCGCCCTCTTCGGCTTACTGTCTTTTAGGACCCATTTCAGGCAAGATAGCCCGGACAGGATCTTCTGGTTGAAACCGGATTGTAATAAACGAATCCGGGCAACGGCTCTGTACGGCACGAAGTGGCCTGCGAGAAGAATCGATGAATGGAATTGAGTTGTCGGCGGCATTGAGGTCGGGGCAACGGGCCTATGGCACGCTGATTACATCGGTCTCGCCACACCTTCCGGAGAGGCTGCGCAACGTCGGGCTTGATTTTGTGTTCATCGACACCGAGCACATCCCGATCGACGACCACGATCTCTCCTGGATGTGCCAGGTCTACAACGGCATGAACCTGGTGCCGCTGGTGCGGATTCCGGGGCCCGATCCCTACCGGGCGAGCAAGGTGCTCGATGGCGGGGCCGGAGGCATCATCGTTCCCTATATCGAGTCGGTAGAGCAGGTCGAGGCCCTGCGCGGGGCGGTGAAGCTGCGGCCTCTCAAGGGGGAAAAGCTCGCTGGAACCCTCGCTGGAACGGCTCCACCCGGAGAGAATCTCGCCGGGTACCTGCGCGATCGCAACGAGGGCAAGCTGCTGGTGATCAATATCGAGAGCGTTCCCGCGGTCGAGAACCTCGACCAGCTGCTCGCTGTACCGGATATCGATGCGGTCCTGATCGGGCCGCACGATCTGTCGACCAGCATGGAGATCCCCGAGCAGTACGATCACCCCGACTTCGACAGGACCGTTCGCCTGATCATCGACAAGGCTCGAGCTGCCGGGATCGGGGCGGGGATTCATTTCTGGGAAAACCTTGAGCAGGAGATCGAGTGGGCGCGCCACGGAGCGAACCTGTTTCTGCACAGCGCCGACATCCTGCTCTTTACCTCGTCTCTGAAAAAGGACCTGTCCACTGCGCGCGCGGCGCTGGGCGATGGGGCCCTTGAAACAGATGACTCGGTAGAGGCGATTTGAGGCCGGTCATGCAGCGAATAACGAGGATCTCTATCGCGACCTTCCTGCTGCTGGCAGCGGCGATTCCCTGCTCGGCAGAGGAGCCTGAGGCGGCGGTGGAAAGGCTTAAGACCATCGACTACCTGGCGCTTGTCGGCTACATGGCCATCATCGTCGCCGTAGGGGTCTACTTTGCTCGCCGCGAGAAGACGACCGAGGATTATTTTCTCGCCGGCCGACGGATACCCTGGTGGGCCGCGACGCTGAGTATTTTCAGCACGTATTTAAGCGCCATCACCTTCATGTCGATCCCAGCCAAGGCATTTGCAACCGATTGGCTCACGGTCCTGGTAAACATCGGCATCATCCTCAGCGCGCCGGTTACGGTGTTCTGTTTCCTGCCGTTTTTCAGGCGGCTCAACGTCACCACAATCTATGAGTACCTCGAGCTGAGGTTCAGTCCGGCCCTGCGCGTTTATGGTTCGCTTGCATTCCTGGCCTACCAGGTTGCCAAGATGGGAATTTTTCTCGTCCTGCCGGCCCTGGCATTGACCACGGTGACCGGACTCGACGTGTACTGGTGCATTGCCGTCATGGGCCTGCTCTGCATCATCTACACCGTGCTGGGTGGCATCGAGGCCGTAGTCTGGACCGATGTAATGCAATCGGTGGTGCTGATCGGCGGCGCTCTGCTATGCGTCGGGATGGTCTTCGGTGTTGAGAATTTCGACTTCGAAAGGATGATCGACGTCGCCATTACTGAGGAGAAGAATAAATTCAGTGTAGGTCATCCTGCTACCGGCAAGTTCTGGTATTTCCTGGTTGGCGGTTTCTTCATTCAGATGGTGCCATTCACCAGTGACCAGGCGGTGGCTCAGCGGTTCCTGACAACTCCCGATGAGAAGTCGGCAGCCTGGTCTGTCTGGGCGCATGCTGCGATGGTGGTTCCCGCCTCGCTCCTGTTTTTTGGTCTCGGTACCGCCCTTTACGTTTTTTACACGGGAGGTCATGGGGAACTGCCGGATGTCGGGCAACACGACATCATCGTTCCCTGGTTTATCGTAAAAGAGTTGCCTGCCGGCCTCGCGGGGCTGGTGATCGCCGGTCTTTTCGCTGCTACCATGTCCAGTGTCGACAGTGGTATGCACAGCATTGCCACGACCCTGACAAATGATGTTTACGGCAAGCTCCGTCCCGATACGCCTGACGAAAAAAAACTGGCTGTCGCCCGGACGATTACGGTACTGGCCGGCCTCTGCGGGGTCCTTTCCGCGGTGTTTCTTACCTTTACCGGTCTTGATCGAGGATCATTGTGGCTCCTGTTGCTTAAGGTTATCATCCCGATTGGCAGTCCCCTGACCGGTGTATTCCTCCTTGGCGTGTTGACGAAACGAGCTCACTCGTGGGGAACAGCTATTGGAGTCTTTGCCTCGATGCTCATCCTGATTGTGCTCCAGAATATCGAAAACAGCCCCATCCCCGGCATTCTCACCGCGGCGGTTGGCGTGCTGACCTGTGTGCTGGTGGGCTATCTGGCCAGCCTTGCGATTCCCGGCCCGAGACGGTTGCTTGCGAATCTCACCCTGCACACGAGGGAGAAAAGCGAGGAGGCAGGGAAGATGGAGGCGACGAATGGGTGATTTGTCTCTTCAAATAGCGCTCATCGGCCATCCTGACGAGCTCCCCGCCCGGCTCGAGGCCTTGCGGCGGGTGCGTGGTGGCAAGGTAACGGTTACCGCTGATTCCATGGCGGCTGTTCCAGGTGGAGATGGAGCATTTGATGCCGCAGTGGTCGATTCTTCAGCCGATGCCGCCCGAGCGATAGCGGCCGGGAAACACGTCCTCGTGGCCGCCCCGGCGGCTGATTCGATAGAGGAGACAGAATCGCTGCTCAGGGCCGCGGAAGAGGCTGGAGTGTTTCTTGCGGTGGGGGGGCTGCCGGGGAATACCCCGGCGAACCGGGTCATCCTGGACCGGCTCTCAAGCGGCAAGCTGGGAGAGCCCGGGCTGCTCCGCGTTCATTGCTGGAGCGGCGAGTCGAACCGGTCACTCGTCTCGAAGCTCTATGGCCACATTGACCTGGTCATACGGTTCTTTGCCTCAAGCCCGGCGGAGCTTTACTGCGTCGCGCGCGGGGATCAGTCCTATCTGCAGGCACACCTCGGCTTCGCCGGGGGCGGCATGGCGGTCCTCGATTTCTCCGACCGGCTGCCCGCGGGCCAGGGCTACGATTCGCTCTCCCTGGTCGGCTCGAGCGGAGCGGCCTATTCCGATGACCACCACAATTCACATCTTCTCTTCACCGGCGGCCATCCTGCCGCGCTGATCGACAATTCCGGCGATGGAGTGCTCTTCGAGGTGCAGAGATTTGTCGACGCGGTTGCGGGTGAAGAAACACCCCCGAGCGACAGCGAGGCGATCCTGACGGTTCATCGCGTGCTGGATGCGATCGGTCGTTCCAGCGAGTCACACCAGGTGCTGCACGAGCGGGGAGGCATCTATGAGCCGGCCTGACCCGATCCGCGTGCTCGTCCTGAGCGTCGTCAAGCACGACTACGTCGCCCGCGGCGTGGCCTCGCACCCGCGCTTCGAGCTGGCGGTCGTCGCCGACGATGCGAACCAGCCGGACTGGGTTCATGAGCGAAACGAAGAGTTCGCACGGGAGCACGGGATTCCCTACGTTCGCGATATTGAAAAGGCCATCGCCGAGCACGGTGTGCGGGTGGCGGTCGTCTCCTCCGAGGCCGAGCGCCACTGCGATCTGAGCGTACGCGCGGCTGACGCCGGGCTGCACGTGATCCAGGACAAGCCGATGTCGAACTCGGTGTCGGAATGCGACCGGGTGGTGGAGGCGGTGGAGCGCAACAAGGTCAAGTTCCTGATGTGGAACAGGAACCTGCTTCCGGCGCTGGTGAAGGCGAAGGAGGTGATCGACCGCGGAGACATCGGCACGCCCTGCGCGATCCACGTCGACTTCTATTTCGCCAAGGACGCCGGTCCGCCGAAGGGTTCCCTGGACCCGGGTGCCGCGCCCCTTGACTGGCTGGAATTTCTCAAGGCCGCTCACGCTACCGGCGCTGATGGAGGCGTCGGCAAGGTACCCATGGGGGAGTTGAGCATCGAGGGATGCTACCCACTGGCCTACATCGCTTTACTATGCGGAGCGCAGGCTCGCCGGGTATTCGCCCGTACCACGGCGCACTTTCACCAGCTCTGCGCCGACAACGATGTCGAGGATCTGGCAACCGTCACGCTGGAGTTTGAAGATGACCTGGTGGGCAGCCTCGCCATCGGCCGCATCGGCAACGCCAGCCATCCCGACATCGGTGAGATCAAGCTCCGCGTTCTCGGCTCCGAGGGCGCGCTGGTGATCAGCGAGGCGCGGCCGGAGGTCTCGATCTACTATCGCGACCAGCCCGAGACCGAATTCAAGAGCCAGCGCCTCCTGGCTGAAGATAACGACTACCTGCTGGCTGACAACTTTCTCCGGGCGATCGAAACGGACAGTCCGTCCATTCTCGATGTTCGCACGAGCCGCAACATCACCGCTATGGTCGCGGCGGCGATCGAGTCGGGGCGCTCAGGCAAGGTCGTAGAGGTCGGTTAGAGGTGAGGGACGGGAGCCTGTTATGAAATTCAAAATCGCCGTGTTGGGAGCTACTGGTTTTATCGGGTCTCCGTACCGGGAGGAGATCAGAGAGTGTCCCGACGATGCCGAGCTCGTGTCGCTTTGCGGACGCAGGCTCGACCTGCTCGAGGCCGCCGCAGCGGAGGATGGCGCGAAGCACTTCACTGCGGACTGGCGCGAGGCGATCGGGCAGGATGGGGTGAACCTGGTGCTCGTCTGCACGCCCGATGCCCTGCATCACGAGGCGGTCATGGCCTGCGCCGAGGCCGGTCTGCACGTGGTGTGCGAAAAGCCGATCGGGGTAAACGCCGCAGAGGCGAGCGAGATGTGGAATGCCTACTCCGAAAGCGGTCTCGGGCACTTTGTGCCGCTGTGGACTCGGTATGTTGACGTCTTTCGCAAGGCGCGGGAGATCTACGCTTCCGGTCAATTGGGGGAGGTACGAGCCTTTGTCTACCGCTGGCAGAACCCGCGGCCCGCATCCATGCCGCTCACCTGGCGCGACGATGCGGCGCTCTCCTCCGCCGGCAGCATCGCCGACGTCGGCTCCCACGCCTACGATGCTGTGCGCTGGATCCTGGGAACTGAGGCGAAGCGGGTGCAGACTCACGCTGACGTGGTCTCGTCGCCCAAGTCGGACCTCGGCGACATCAATCTCGGCGAGGCGATCGCCTGGGGCGAGGAGCACGCCGAGCCCGGCGATACCGAGCGCCGCAAGGGCTCCTCCTACGATTACGCCTCGATATCCGTCGAGCTCGACAGCGGCGCGGTGGGGACGATGGTCCTGTCGCACGCTTCGTTTCTTCGCAAGGGCGTCGCTCCGGAGCTCGAATTACACGGCAGCGATGCCTCCCTCTCCATCGATCGAATCAGCGGCGCGGTGCGCCTCTTTCGAACCGATGCCGAGCCTGAAACGGTGGCGACGCTCCCCGACGAGGGCCAGGGGAACCGCTTCAGACAATACGCCTTCCCGGGGCTCCGGGATCGGATCGAGGGGACGCCCTGCCCCCATCCCGGCCTCGACGATGGCTACCGCGTTCAACTTTTCACCGAGGCGGCCGCGCGGTCAGCCCGCCAGGGCGGCTGGGTTGAGTTGTCAGCGATAGAGGATGAGCTGGATTAGCGCGAAGCGCTTCGCATGTGCCTTGGGCATTCTTTCGCTTGACCTGCCGATTTGAAGTGGGGTTTAAAGGTGTTTCTTCGCGAATTGTCTGCTGAAGAACTACTGATCTTAATTTACTCAAACGAATGGAGGACGTTATGAATTTGACGAGGATATTTTCAATACAGAAGAGTGGTCTTCTGATGGGACTCTTCCTGGCTGTCATGGCATTGTGCTGGTCACCGGGCTCTCTGCGGGCGGGGGAAGCTGAGGATTATTACAAGTTCTACAGTTACTACCACAGCAAGTGGGAGATCGTGGAGGAGACAGGGGGAAAGAAAGAAACCACCAAAGCGGAGTGCTACGGCACCGCCAGCGGCAGCAATATATTTGTCAGCAAAAAAGAGACATCGATCTGGGGCTATGACCCGAAAACTAGGCAGTGGACTGGCGCTGGACACCTGAAGGATGGAAGCCGTTACACCTCGACGATCTCGCGTCCCCAGGGCCCGAAGTTCAAACCCGGCATGGTCTTGACCTTCACAACTATCATCCGGCACGCCGATGGAAAGATCAGCTACGTAACCGGCAAGCAGACCGTTGTCGATGAGAACACCATGACCGCGGTCATCACAGGGACCGACCAGGACGGGAAACCGATCCCGAAGGTCGTCAGGACTGCTAAGAAAATCAAGTAGCCTGCTGAATCAGGGTAGCGGGGTGGTAAGGCGCCAGGCGGTTAAGCTCGCGCCCTACCACCCCGTTTTCGTCTCCTGTTCCTATCTTTTCTTATCAGCGAACGGGTTTATCACCCTGGCTGGAGGACTTTTTCTTCGCGCGGCTGACTCCATTTCCCGACAGGTGCCAGTCGTCGGAATCCTTCGAGCTCCGTCGCAGGGTCAGGTTTGTCAGCTTCGCGCTGATCTCATCGGAGGCCGGGTGAGAGATCCTGATCTCAACGGACCCGGTGAGCTTCGCCTCGAGCGGGTTGGCCTTGTTCGCGCCCAGGGAGTCCGCGGCGCTTTGCGTACTGAACGGCTTTTGTCCCGCGGCGTCCCAGATCTCGCTGACCGTGCTCGTGTCGGGAGTATCAAAGTCCGTTTCCAGAACGCATTCTCCTCCATGGTAGACCCGCAGGTGCAGGAGCTTCATGCCGGGGGGGGAGCCGCAGGATGCCAGGAGGCCGCCCAGCGCAGCCAGGACGAGGGCCTGTTTCCATTGAATGTTCTTTCGATCTTTCATCTCTGCCTTCCTGGTTTGCGATTTCGAGACTAATGGAGTCATACTGGCAGGGCTATTCCTATTTTCGGGCTTGGCTGAGAATCCGTCCCCCGGTCGGTTCCAACGGCGGAAATCGTTGATTTGACAGGCCCGGGGGTCTACCTTTGCCGTTCGTTACTTTTTAAATTCTTTCGTTTCCGCGCACCGGCAGACCTTACATGCAGATTGGCCCGACCACGATTCTCGATACCTTCGCCGAAGCCTTCGGCATGCGCTATTCGCGGCTGATCGTTACGGCTGTTGATGACCACTGGCTTGAGGCTGCGCTCCAGTCGATATCGGGCTACGGCACCTCGGTGATCTCCTGCGATGCCGAGGTCGGGGTCGAGGGATACCTTTCGGCCGGGGAGACCGCCGATGGACGACCGGGAGCGAGCGTGCTGCTCTTCGGTTTTTCGACCGATGGTCTCGCCAAGGCGGTACCCAACCGGGTCGGCCAGTGCGTGATGACCTGCCCGACGACCGCTTGTTACGATGGGCTGGTGGGGAGCGAGGTGGAGGAAAAGGTTTCGCTCGGAAAGAACCTTCGTTTTTTCGGCGATGGTTTTCAGAAGAGCAAGAAGAGGGCTGAGAGGCGGTACTGGCGGATCCCGGTCATGGATGGAGAATTCCTCGTAGAGGAAACCGCTGGTGTGGCAAAGGGGGTCGCTGGGGGCAACATCATTCTCCAGGCTGTCTCGCAGTCGGTGGGGCTCGATGCGGCTCGCCGCGCGAGCGAGGCTATCTCCGAGCTCCCAGGCGTCATCGCGCCTTTTCCCGGAGGTGTCGTCCGCAGCGGCAGCAAGGTCGGCTCGCGCTACAAGCAGCTGGTCGCCTCGACGAATGACGCCCTCTGCGCTACGCAGCGAAGCCGGGTCGAGAGCGAGCTGGTCGAGGGTGCCAATTGCTGCTACGAGCTTGTCATTGATGGAATCGATGAAGCCGCTGTCAGCCGGGCCATGCGCGCGGCGATAGAGGCGTCCTCGGGCGATGGGGTGCTGGCGATTGGCGCCGGTAACTACGGCGGCAAGCTCGGCAAGTTCAATTTCCACCTGCGTGAGGTGATGGGCGACAGCTGAGAACAGGCCTTGCTGTCGTTGGACTGTCATTCAGCGGCATAATCTGGTAAAACCTTTCAGAGCTTACACATAGAGGGAGAAACCGTTGGCCTCCAGGCAATTCATCATGAACGCCGGTCGGACCACAAAGCAGGGACGACAGATCAGTGTCGGCAAGGAAGACGCCGAGTACGAGGAGATGGTCTCCACGCTGAACATGCACCCTGACGACATCGAGGACATCGGCGCCTCAGTGGGTGCGTCCGTTCGGGTTCGTTCTGAGAACGGGGAGGGGATCTTTGTCTGCAAAGAACACGGCGGGAAGGAAGGCAAGGTCCCTCCCGGTATGGTTTTCATCGCCTACGGTCCACCGACCTGTAAGCTCATGGGGCAGAGCACCGATGGCACCGGGATGCCCACCTCCAAGGGATGGGAGGTTGAGATTGAACCCCTGGCGACCGAGACAACTTCTTGAAGGATCCCGATTACCGGGAGAATGTAGAACAAACCATGGACGAAGCAAAACGCCAGCCTGATACGGACGCGACTACAGCGGCCCAGTTTCCCGAGAGTCTCGCCGAGGGTCCCGCGGCAGAAGACCTCGAGGCCTGGGAATTGATTGATGCCGAGACCGGACGTTATATGCCCCGGCGAATTCGCGGCAGCTTTCGCGGCCGGGCGCTTGGCTGAAGCTTCATCATGCCATCCGGTTCGGGTGGGAGCGACAAGAGTAAGAAGCAGTAGAAGGCCATGACCCTTAAAACGGTAGAAAACGCCACCTGTACCTTCTGCGGCTGCGTCTGTGACCACATAGACCTGCAGGCTGAAGGCGACCGCATCGTCAAGACCAAGCGAGCCTGCGGTCTCGGCGAGGCGTGGTTCAAGAACCATACCGCTGAACACTGCTATCCCGATGCCTTGATCGATGGTAAGCCGGCCACGGTTGACGAGGCGGTGGAGGCGGCGGCCGAATATCTCTACCAGGCGAACATGCCGCTGGTATACGGGCTCAGCAATATCACCTGCGAGGCGCAGCGCAACGCCGTCGCCCTGGCCGAGTGGGTTGGAGGCGTGGTCGACAGCCACACCTCCTTGTGACACGGTCCAACCGAAGTGGCCGCCCAGTTGGGCGGCAAGGTCACGTGCACCCTGGGAGAGGTGAAGAACCGCGCCGATTTCATTATCTACTGGGGAGGCAATCCGGCTGATTGTCACCCGCTCCACTTCTCCAGGTACACGCTGACCCCCAAGGGCAAGCACGTGCCCGAGGGCCGCAAGGGCAGGACCATGGTCCTGGTCGATGTCAGGGAGACCCCCAGCGCGAAACACGCGGACATACTCCTGCAGGTCAAGCCGGGCAAGGACTTCGAGGTCGTCACGACGCTGCGCGCACTGGTCAAGAACCAGCCCGTCGACGCGGCCCGGGTGGCGGAGACGGGGCTGACGCTCGAGCAGCTTCAGGATCTCGTCGACCGGATGAAGAACGCCCGCTTCGGCGTTCTCTTCTTCGGAATGGGTCTGTCGATGACGCGTGGCAAGCACATGAACTCGGCGGCGGTCCTGGCCCTCGTGGCAGAGCTGAACGCCTATACCAAGTTCGTCTCCATGCCGATGCGCGGACATGGGAACGTCACCGGGGCGGACGTCGTCATGCGCTGGACAACCGGTTTCCCGTTCGGGGTCAACCTGTCGCGCGGTTACCCGCGCTTCAACCCCGGGGAGTTCTCGACGATTGACGTGCTGGTGCGGGGAGACAACGACGCCACGCTGGTCCTGGGCGCCGATCCGGGAGCGACGATGCCGCAGCCGGCCATCGATCATCTCTCGAGAACCCCGACCATCGTATTGGACCCCAAGGTGACTCACACCAGCCGCCTGGCCCGGATTCACATCACGACAGCTACCACGGGCATCAGCGCGCCGGGTACGGTCTATCGAATGGACGAGATCCCGCTTCCTCTCAAGCCGATTCTCGAGTCGCCTTATCCGACCGACGAGGAGGTGATCCACCGCATCCTCGAAAAGGTCAAGGAGAAGCCGGCCTGGACGCCAGCATCTTTCAAGGAGGTGCCCTGCGCATGAAGAGGAGCCTTCGAAGAACAGCAATGAGGAGCGCGCGGAACTCATGCTGCGAATAACGGGCGGGAAGGTATACGACCCGGCCAATGATGTAAACGGCGAGGTCAGGGATGTCTGCATCTCAGACGGACGAATCGTCGACGAGGTCGCGGGAGCTGACGTTCGCACGATCGACGCGGCCGGCATGGTCGTCTTTCCCGGCGGGGTGGATGTCCATACGCACGTAGCCGGCGGGGCGATCAATTTCGCCAGGGCGATGACCCCGGAGAATCATCGAGATGCCGCGAAGTTTATCCACTCGCCGGAGCTTCGGGCGGGAGTCGGCGGGGCCACGCCCAGCACTTTCGCGACCGGCTACCTGTACGCAGGCCTGGGCTATACCACGGTTAACGAGGCCGCGGTGCCGGTACTCTCGGCCCGGCACACGCACGAAGAGCTGCGTGACACGCCGCTGGTCGATAAATCCTGCTGTGTGCTTATGGCGAACAATGAGCTCCTCCTGGATCTCCTGGAGGAAGGGGAGACTGAGCGCGCCAGGCATCTCCTCGCCTGGCATCTCTGGGCGGCGAAGGGCTACGGGGTCAAGGCGGTCAATCCCGGAGGGGTCACGGCCTGGAAGTGGGGAAAAAACGCGAAGATTCTCTCCGAGCCGGTGCCAGGCTACAGCAAGGTGACGCCTGCGAAGATCATCTCGAGCCTGGCGGCGATGGTCGATGAGCTCAAGCTCCCGCACCCGCTGCACCTTCACTGCAATAATCTCGGCGCGCCGGGCAATATCGATACAACGATCGAGACCATGAAGGTCCTCGATGGACACCGCGCACACATGGCGCATCTGCAGTTCCACTCCTACGGCGGCGACGACTGGGACACCTTGCGCTCTGAATCGGTGAGGCTTGCCGAGTTCTTCAACGAGCAGCCGAATCTCACGGCCGATGCCGGCGCGATTCTCTTTGGCGACTCAGTGACCATCACCGCCGACGGTCCCTGGCAGCACCTGCTCTACCAGCTCACCGGCCGCAAATGGGGCAACCTGGATGTGGAGAACGAGACCGGCTGCGGAGTGGTTCCCTATACCTACAAAGGGACCAATATGGTCAACGCCGTGCAGTGGGCCGTGGGATTGGAATTGCTCCTGCTGATTGACGACCCCTGGCGGATTTACCTGACCACGGACCATCCGAATGGGGCCTGCTTCTGGAGGTACCCGGAGATCATTCACCTGTTGATGAACGCCGATTTCAGGCGCGAATGCATCGACAAGCTGCCGGAGAAGGCGCTCAAGCGGATCTACCTGCCTGGGATCGATCGCGAATACACCCTGTCGGAAATCGCTATCATCATCTCGGCCGGTCCGGCGCGTGCGCTAGGAATGCCGCAGAAGGGTCATCTCGGTGTGGGCGCAGATGCGGATGTGGCCCTGTACAACGATGACCCTGACCGAGAGCGCATGTTCGGGCATCCGCGCTATCTCCTCAAGGGTGGAGAGGTGGTTGTCGAGGAAGGCGATATCCGGAAGATGGTCGATGGGCGTGAGTATATCGTGCGGCCTTCCTTCGATAAGAACATCGAGGAGTACCTGCGGCCGCTCTTTGAGCAGTACTACACGATGAGCTTCGATAATTACCCGGTGGAAATGGAGCGGCTAGAGGGGGCGGATATCCGTGAGTGTGGCTAAGCGATGATCACCCTGACCCTCAAAGAGCAGCCTGAAGTTCCCATCGAGGCTGAGGCCCTCTCGCCTGACGTTGTGGCGGAGCTGGGAAATGATGAGCTCCGCGCTCTTCCGATCTTCTTCGGAAAGAGACAGCTTCGCCTTGAAGAGTTTTTCGAGGTCGAGGGCGAGGCCAGCGAAGAGCTGGAGATTCACGGGGATGCGAGCAGGGTCAAGTGGCTCGGACGGGGCATGACCCGCGGCCGGCTCAGGATTGTCGGCAACGCCGGGATGCACCTGGGAGCCTTCATGAAGGGCGGCTCCATCGAGGTCTCCGGCAATGCCTCGGACTGGATTGGCGCGGAGATGTCGGGTGGGCTTATCCGGATTGGAGGCAACGCCGGCGGACAGATCGGCGCGGCCTACCGCGGCAGCCTCACCGGCATGACCGCAGGGACAATCGTGGTCGAGGGCTCGGCCGGCCTCGAGGTCGGGATGCGGATGAAGCGGGGAATCATCGTCGTCAAGGGCATGGCGAAGGACTTCACCGGCCTCGAGATGAAGGGAGGCACCATCATCCTGGGCGGTGCCGAGCTTCGCACCGGCGCCTGGATGAAGCGCGGTACGATCATCTCGCTGACGCCGATCCCGCTCTTGCCGACCTTCGCCTACAACTGCAGCTACAATCCTACCTTTCTGCGCATCTATGCCAGGGAGCTTGAAACGCTGGGTGTTTCCCTTCCCTTCGAAGAGAGTGAAGGTTCCTACGAGCTCTACAGCGGCGACGCCGCGGTCTCGCGCAAGGGCGAGCTTCTCGTCTGGCAGCCGGCCGGATAGGGCTCAGTCGGCGAGCATCCTGTCGAGCTCCGGCTTGATCGCTTTGGCCCAGATCTCGTGGGCTTTTTCGCTCGGGTGGGTCGTGTCGGGCATCATCTCTTTCGACAGGAAGCCTTTCTCGTCGAGAAACTTCGGCCCGATGTCGAGGAACTTTACGTTCTTGAGATCCTTGAGCAGGGCGGGGAGATAGGAGTTCAACTCGATGATCTGCTTTCGGTGGGGGTGGTCGAGCTTTCGCCTGCGCGGGAAGACGCCGAGCACCAGGATCTTCATCTCCGGGTAGAGCTCGCCGAGCTTGCGTGCGATCGCCTGTACTCCCACAGCGGTCTGCCTGGGCTTGTCACTGCCCCAGCAGATGTTGTTCGTGCCGATGAGGACGACGGCGCCCCTGGGGGCCTTCTTCAGCTTCGGCAGGTGGTCCAGTCGCCACAACACGTGGTTCGTGCGGTCGCCGCCGAAGCCCAGGTTGATGGCCTTTCGTGGCTCAAAGTACTTCTTCCAGACTGGCGCCCCGACGCTGTCGAAATTGTTCGTGATCGAGTCGCCGACCATCAGGAGGTCGATCTCACCCTTGCTCATCTCGGCGATCTTCTGGGCTTGACGGGCGAACCACCACTCGACGATGCGGGGCTGGGGCGTGACCGCCGGGTTCTTTTCCGCCGGCTCGGCTGCGACTTTTTCAATCTGTAGTAGACTGCAGAGGACGGCAAAGAAAGCCAGGATGCAAATGCTTGGACGCGGCATGGACGGGTTCCTTGTGTTCTTGGACTGGTGAAGACTTACTTGAAGACCTGGCCTTTGGTGGCATCGCCCGCCTGGTCGAGGATCTGGACGCTGACCACGGTTCTCTGCGAAGGCAGGCGGTATTTCCACGCGAGCTTCTTTGCCGGCGTGACCTCGATCAGGTGGTGGCTGCCCTGGTAGAAGCTGAGAATGGTGTTGCCGTTGGCGAGACGATGCAGCCCGGTCATGAAGCCCATCTTGATCTCCGGCAGGTCCTTGCGCTCGAGCTTCCAGACCACCTTGTCATCCTTGTCAACCTCGACGGCCATGGCGCCGGCGCCGGTCGAGAAGAGCGTGTTGCCGTTGGGAAGCCGCATGACGGCGTGAGCTTTCGCCATCCGGACCCCGGGGATATCCCTGATGACCCGGACGGTTTTTCCTTCCGGGTCGAGCTCCCGGATCTCGTCGTCGCAGGACACCATACACAGGTAGTTCCCGTTATCGAGCTTGCGGCACATCCGAAAGCGCATGTGCAGGTCGTTCTTCTTTGTCTTGACCTTGATCTCCTTGACGATTTCACCTTCACGGGTGACCTCGATCAGCCGGGCGGGGCCGTTCTGGGCGATGAGGATGTTGCCATTTGGGAGCGCCTGGCAGGTGTGGATCTCATCTCGCTTTTCAGATGACTTCCATTCGAAAACCTTCTTGCCGTTCTTGTCGTAGATGCTGACGCCCATTCGCCAGGCAAAGAGGATCTCGCCATTGGGCAGCGACCAGACATCGTTGGGGTTCCGGGTCTTGATGACCCGCTTGATCTCTCCCTTGTCGGTGACGAGGCAGACCTCGCCCTTGGCATAGTCGGCGCAGACGAAGTTGTACTTTGGGCCATCGATGGGCTCTTCGGCAAGGGCGTACCGTGAATGGATGGTGAGACAGCTCAAGAGGGCGAGGCACAGCAGGTGGGGTTTCATCAGCGTATCCTTGCGTATGATCTTTGCCTGCCAGTGCTAAGAGGCCGCCTGGTCGGGCGATTTCCGCGTTGGAGAAAATCGTGCGTCGAGACGCACGGGCGACAGCCCGACAGTCTGGCATAACCAGCGGGACTTGTTGAACCAATTTCGAGCCCTCCGGAAACCTCGGCGTCCGGCTTCCGATCTTGTCTGGATTTGTATTCACTGGAAATAAAGCCTTAAACTGTAGGCTGTTGAATTGCCCGGCCTTTGCGGTTTGTTGCGAATCCTTCCGGAATTATTTTGTCCAAATATCCGCTCAGCAATTGGATACCATTGAATGAATGGATTTTGGATTTGCTTGACCCCCCGCCAGCTGAAGCTGGCGAACAAGTTCTCTGGAAACAGATGCAGACCATGCAGACCCGGGTAAACCGAGAAGACTATAAGCCTGGAGCCAGGAAGCTGGCATTTTTGTTTATTGCTTCCTGCTGCATCTTTGCAGCCGGTGAGGTTTCAGGGCAGGACTTCAAGGCGGCTGTCGCGCCCCTGGTCAAGGCAGCGTGTCTTAAATGTCACGATGGCGACACGAAGACACGCCTGGACTTTGAGCAGCTTGGCTACGATCTCTCCGATCCCGCTACCTTCCGAAAGTGGGAGCTCGTTTTTGACCGGGTAGACACTGATGAGATGCCTCCGAAGGGAAAGGCTCGGCCTTCGCCCAGGCTGCGCAGGAAGGCGCTGGCTTCGCTGAAACGCGACCTGCTCAAAGAGAATCTCTCCAGGCAGCGAAGGGAGGGCCGTGTTCCAGCCCGCCGCCTGACGCGTCTCGAGTATGAGTACACGATGCGCGACCTGCTCCTGGTTCGGGAGGATCTCGCGAAGATCCTGCCGGCTGAAAGTGACTCGGGCGGCTTTGACACGGTGGGCGCCGGGCAGGGAATCTCCCCTATCCATATCCGCAGCTACCTCGAGGCGGCTGGCTACGCCATCGACGCTGCCATCAATCTTCGCAGCCGCCCCAAGGGTAAGCCCCAGCTGGTAGACTACCTGAACTCCCGCTATGTGAACATGTGGCATGACCGGGAGCTTAGACGGGGTGGTAGTGTGACCAGGAAGCTCAAGGATGCGGTCGCGGTATTTGTAGACCAGGATTACATCCTGAAATCCAACGCCAGCGGGCTCAACATCCGCTCGCCAGGACTCTATCGTATCAAGGTGGAGGCCTACACCTACCAGTCCAGGAAGCCCTTGATCCTGACGGTCATCCACACCAGCGAGAAAGGCGGCGGCTCCCAACTGCTGGGAGCCTTTGACCTTATTCCCGGTGAGCCGCGCACGGTTGAGGTGACGGCGCTGATGAAGCCGGGGGATTACATCTACCCCTCGGTGGCCGGACTCACCCATCCCAAGGGCATCTACATTGTCGGCTCCCAGAAGTACAAAGGCGAAGGGATCGCGATGAAGTCGATGCACGTGGAGGGGCCGCTCTTTGAGAGCTGGCCGCCTCAAAGCACCCGCAGGCTCCTTGGCGATGTGGAGTACAAGGAGGTGAACTGGTTCAGGAGCAGGGAGTCGACTGGCCCGGACGGCTACCGCAGCTTCTACGAGGTCGAGCTGAAGAGGGAACCGCTCGAACAGGTGGCCCGGGTTGTCAAAAGACTCGCCCCGCTCGCCTTCAGGCGGCCATCGAGGGAGGTCGAGGTCGAGGCGCTCATCAGCCTGGCCCGCCCGGCGCTCGAGGCCGGGCGTAAATTCATCGATGTGATCCGGGTGCCTCTGCGTGCCCTGTTCAGCTCCCCTGCATTTCTCTTCCATGGCGGCGACCCGGGCAAGCTGGATGGCTTCGCTCTCGCCACCCGCCTGTCCTACTTCCTGTGGAAGAGCCTGCCGGATGAGAAGCTCTTTGAGCTCGCGAAGGCCGGCCAACTGTCTGATCCGAAGGTCCTCGCCGCGCAGGTCGATCGCATGCTGGATGACGAAAAATCGATGAGGTTCGTTGAGGATTTTCTCGGGCAGTGGCTGAGGTTGCGGGAGATCAACGCCACCACTCCCGATGAGAAGCTCTATCCTGAATTCAACGAGATCCTCGGCCAGTCGATGAGACAGGAAACCGAGCTTTTCTTCGCCTCTCTCATCAAGGAGAACCTGGGGGTGGGCAACCTGCTGGATTCTGACTTCACGTTCCTGAATCGTCCTCTGGCGCACCACTATGGCATCACGGGAGTCGCCGGACAGCATTTCCGCAAGGTGAAGATCCCACCGGCCAGCCCGCGCGGCGGCCTGCTGACCCAGGCCAGCATCCTGAAAATCACCGCCAATGGAACCGTGACCTCTCCGGTCATGCGCGGCAATTTCGTGCTGACGAACCTGCTTGGAACGCCTCCCGACCCGCCGCCGCCGACGGCCGGAACGGTTGAGCCTGATACGCGAGGAAATACGACCATCCGCGAGATCCTGGCCGCCCATCGCGATGAAGAAACCTGCAACAGGTGCCATCGCGAGATAGATCCGCCCGGGTTCGCCCTGGAAAGTTTTGATCCGATCGGGGGATTTCGGACACGGTACCGCTCGACCCGGCCAAACGGCGGAGTGTTTTCGAAGATTTTTCCCGGCAAGGGGCGCAAGGTCGATGCCAGCGGGGTGACGGCCGAGGGGAAGGCCTTTTCCGGCATCTTGGAATACAAGGAGCTCCTGCTCGAGCGGGAGGACCAGATCGCCCGCCACCTTATCTCGCGGCTGCTGGTCTACGCCACCGGAGCGGAGATCCAGTTTGCCGATCGAGAGCAGGTAGAGCTCCTGGCCGAAGAGGTCGGCAGGAAGGACTACCCGGTTCGGACAATCATTCACAAGGTAGTTCAGAGCCAATTGT
>CAUZHA010000063.1:0-26478 GCA_963579555.1 Planctomycetes bacterium UBA1146 | reverse complement strand
GTCTTGTCGAGAACCTGGTAGAACTCGTTCATGGCCGCGGCGTTGGTACGGTTGTTGGGGTTGTTGGCGATCTGCAGTGCGGTGAATGGCATCACTGGGTTTCCGAGCGAATCTACTCCACCGTAGCGCGGCAGGAAGATGTCCTTGCGTCCCCAGGTATGGTTCTCGCTGGCGAAGTTATAAGCCCAGGTGTAGGTTTCGTCGTCCCAGTTTTCAGTTGTGGGGAAGCGGTAGTTTGTACCGGTTTCACGGTCGTTGATTGAGCGTATCACTTTGCCTGGCCGCCGGATGAAGAGAATGTCATTGGCCGGGAAGGTATTTCGAGTGACCCAGCCGGCTGTCCAGCCGGTGAAGACCTTGGCCAGCTCCTCGATGTCGCGCTGGGTATAGACATGGTCGGCCCCGAGAGCGAAGAGCTCGAAGTACTCCCTGGCGTAGTTTTCGTTCGGCGCGGTGTTGATGTTCTCGAAGTTGTTGAGGTAGATCACCTGGGCGACGCTCTTGGCGGAGCCTTCGAGGAGATCGCGAAAATTACCGAAGGCGTTTCTCCTGAAGTAATTGTACTCGCGCAATTCCATGTCGACCGCCACAGCCCGCTGTTCGCGTTGTCCGTAGTATTTCCAATAGGCGAGCTGGTTCTTCGTGATGAATTCCTGGTAGGTAATAAACCCGTCAGTTCTGAGCCGGTTAGGGAAGCGCTCCCATGCGATTGCTCCAGGATGCCTGTTGGGTCTGCGGAAGGAGTTCCACTCAGGCTCGGTCAGGGTGCCCGAATCGTCTGAATCGGCCGCGTTGAACATCTGCCGGGTGGGGGGCACCCCGGCGGAGCCGCCGCGCTGGCCTTTTGAGAAGAAGCTGTCACGCAGTGCTGAGACCTGGGTGTGGAAGTGGTTGTTCCAGAACAGGGAAAGCACCTGCATCAGCTGCCAGCGGCTGTTGATCGCATCGTTGAGGAGCAGGGCGTTCATTCGCGGGATCTGGTTGTTGGGTACCAGGTAGTCCGGATCGAATCCAAGGTCGAGGCTTTCGGCAACCGCGGCGAGCTCGGGTTCATTTTCGGCCTGGTCAAAGTTATTCGGAGGGTTGAGCTGTTCCTCGATGTAGGCGAGCAGGTTCTCGCGCGTCTGGATCCGCGTCAGGAGTTCCTCGGTCGGCCCGAAGGTGATGCGGTTGAGCACATGGGAGATGAGGGGCAGATCGTTCGAGCATTGCGGGTAGGTGTCGCAGGAGAGCTTTCCGGTTTCCGGCGGAAGCCCGCATTCAAAGGGGCCGGGCGCGGCCGGCTCGGCTCCGGCGCGGAACAGGTAGGCGAGGCTGAAGACGCCATCACTCAGATCGACGGTGGAATCGTTGTTGGTATCGCCGGTGATCGTGCAGGTGCTCGCCTCACCGCCGGCAAACAGCCAGACGAAGGTGGCGATCGCGTCGGAGATGTCGACCGAGCCGTCGGTGTTGAAATCTCCGCGGCGAAAGGATACCTCGCGAAAGTAACGCGTGAATCCCTGGGGAGCCGGGATGTCGAGCTCCAGGCCGGGAATCCCCTGGGCTTGAAGACGGGCGCTGGGAACGAGGGAGAGAACCGCTAAAAGGGCAGCACCCATGAGACCGAGAACTCTCGGCTGCCAGTATCTTTTCTGAGATCCAGTTCCGCTCATCTTCTGCTCCAGCGTTTATACAAATGCCCCCGGAGTTCTGCGTTCTAAGCCTTGAGGCTAGCTCTGTTTGGAACTCCCTGCCTACAGCCTTAAAGTCTATACATCATGCAGACGCGGAAAGCCTAAAGCAACAATTAGCTTTGAAACAACGCCATCTTAGGCCGAGCGGACCGTTGTTTCGCGAGCTTTATTCTCCGCAACTTTCAGGGCAGGCTTCGATACGGATGCATTCGGTGCCGGCGGCCGGTTGCGGCCCTCCCTGGAAGAGGTAGATGAGGAGGTGGATTCCATCTGCGAGGTCGACACCGCTATCGCCGTTGAGGTCCAGCAGGATCCTGTTTCCAGGATCACCTACAGCTCCATCCTGGCAGGGAAGCCGCTCTGGTGTTCCAAGGAAGAGATGTCCGAGAAGACTGACGGCATCGGAGAGGTCGACCTGTCCATCCTGGTTCGTGTCGCCAGGCTTCTGGAGGCCGCCCGCTGCCGCCGGCGCTTCAGCAAAACCTGGAGTCCCGTCGATGACCAGGCCTTCCTGCCAGCTTTCGGCTGAGCCCAGGTCCTCGGGTGGGAGGGCGAGGTTTCTCAGCACGAGCGAGAACCCCTGGCCATCGGTGCCGGGCTCCCAACTGTCGTTGTAGCTGAAGTCCGCGATGATGCTTCCAAGCGCGTCCCGAAGCTCGATCTTCTCGCCGGCGTTGGCCAGGTTGCCCCGGTATTCTCCCGCTACGAGAATCCGGGCGACATCGTAACGCGTGGCGAAGGCCTCGAGATCGCGGACAATCACGGCGAACTCTCCCGGCAGCAGGTCGAATACTCCCGCTGAACTGAAATCAAATTCGATTCCGCCTGCAAGGCGTACCCCGGTCAGGTCAATTGTCTCATCGGAGGGATTGGCCAGCTCGATGAACTCGAGATCCTGTTGGCTCACGGGGCTGTCTTCAGCAGGGGGGCGGGGATTGTACATGATCTCGCTGACCCGCAGGCCCGAGACATCGGTGGCGAACGACCTCTCGATGAGATTGCTCCAGACTCCTCTTCGTAATGTGCGCGCCCGGATCTCGGAGCTTCTCGGCAGATTGAACGGTTCTGTGAACCGCGCGGCGGAAGCCGCCACCCGGTTGCCCTCGAGCCTGGGATCGCTTCCATCAAGGGTGTAGTAGATACTGCCCGCTTCGGTCGTCATGTTGATTTCGAGGCCGGCTCCTCCCGGAGGAATCCTGCCGGTTGCCGGCTCTATAGATGGGGGATCGATCGCGCTGCGTGCGAGTCCCCGCTGGGCAAGCTGCGCGTAGACGAGGCCAGTTCGCCTTGGAAAGTAGGTGCGGCGGAACCAGCTCAGCTCAGTGGTCCACTCCTGCCTGGTGTTGTAGGGGTCGTTCGCGCGCTTGTCATCGCCCCAGCGCGCCGTTTCAGCAGCCAGCGCCAGCTCGATATGTTCGGCGAAGGCGTCCCACCTCGCTCGGGCTGCTTCCGTGGTGAGCACCCCATCGTCAAAGAAATGACGCTGCACTCGGTCACGAAAGAGGAGTTGATACTCCTCGTTATCCGTCAGGCGCTGGTGCAGGCGGGATGGACGGTTGGCGTTGCTGAGACCCGTGCGATTTTCATTCAGGTTCCAGAAGGTGCGCTCCGCATCCCAGACGAAGAATTTGTAGCCTTCTCCAGATAGTCTCCTGCGGCCTGCGTACCAATTATTATGATCCCAATCTACATTGCCGACGTAGAAGTTCAGGATCATCCAGTCGACGAGGTTTGGTACGTCGAGATATTCCTGGATCTCTTCCCAGGCCTCGGGGCTGCTCATGCCTCCTTCGGCGATCTGCATCATGGAGTTCCAGGCGCGCAGGTCGCCATCGACAGGCTCGCCGACATTGAGGGAATCGTATTCCTCGCGGTCCCCACCGAGATGGGCGGCGAGGAAGGGGGCGCTCGGTCGTTCGATGAGGTGGTAGAGTCCCCAATAGAGGCCGTTGAGATAGAGATGCATGTAGTTCTGATGGGCGCTCAGCTGTCCCATGGCCAGTTGGGCGTCGCGGCACCACTGATCCCGGATGTACTGGGCCCGGGCGCGCTGGGTGGCGGAGGGATGGAACCAGGAGTCCCCGTTGCCTCCGCGCAGGACGATCGTGTCGAAGCTCTCGACCGGTGAATCCTCAAAGACGGGGAACTTGAGCTTCCCGGGTCCGTAGAGCTTTTTGAACATCAGGCGCATATTGTGCTTGGGGCGTGAGGGCTGGCGGCTGGCGCCGCCCTGCATGCGCAGGCCGCAGTTGATCTGGGTTCCCTCTCTGCCATCCGGGTAGATGAGCTCCATCGAGGCGGGCCTTTCCCACTCGACGCCGGCGCGTTGAGAGTTGGAATAGATTCCGGTGGTACGGTCAAAGAGGTCGTCGATATCCATGACAATCGAGAGAGACGGCATGGCGAGCAATGACTCTCGGACCCGCTCATCGTAGTGGGGCGAATTTTCTTCGCTGACCACCCGCTGGTCCATTTCGTAGTCGGCTCGCAGGCTACCCCAGGAACCGGGATAGCCCGGCTGGCTCGCATCCTGGTGCAGGATGCCGCCGCCGGTGGGAGTGTCGAGGAAGAGGTAGGTCCTGGTGTCGATATAGGATGGCTCGAAATCTTCCCTGAAGGCTCCAACGCGCAGGGCCGTCGTATCATCGATCAGGAGAGGGCCGCTGTAGGTGGTTCCGGTTTCGAGGCTGGGGGCGCTGCCGTTGGTGGTGAAGCGGATCAGGGCGCCCGGAGTTTCACAGCTGAGCTCGATCTCGATCGGTTCATCGTAGAAGCCCGGGTCGTGGCTGATCACCACGTCCTCGACAAAGTCGAGCGAGCCGCCCGTGTTGGCGGCGCCGGGGGTTGGGCTGGTGAAATAGCGCCTCTCTGAGGCGAAGGCGCCGGCCGTGATCAGCTCAGGAACAAGCAGGAAGTCGGCATCATCCGGAGCTGAGTTGAGCCCCTGGAAACAGATGATGTTTTCACCAAGCTCGAGGAGGCCGATCCTGTCTGTGAGCTGCTGGTCATCAAAGGTCAGGGAGACAGCATCGGGGCGGTCAGCCAGGGAGCTTGAATTCCAGGAGATATTTTCCGGCGCATTCCTTCGCACGACCTCTACCCCGTTGAGCCAGGCGATATAGCCATCGTTGTATTTCACCCGCAGGGTCAGTGAGGTGCCGCCCAGGGGGGACTCAAGGGTGAAGGGGAGCCGGAGATAGACCGAGGAGTTCGCTCCTCGCAGCTGCTTCTCGAGGTCGAGCTCGATGAGGGGCCGGAAGCTGGTTAGCTCTTCGGCCCTGGTTCCCGAGGCCAGCGCCCTGATCTGCTCAGTCGTGAGCGCCTCGTCCCAGAGACCGACCTCGTCGATGCGTCCCTCGAAGTAGCCTCCATCGACATCGCTTCCGATGAGAACACTGCCGGCGAAGCCTGTATCGATGATCCGGCCCCTTGATGCGCTGGGGTTGGGGCCGCCGGGATTGCCCGCGTCGAGCTGTCCATCGACGTAGAGCCTGAGGTCGGTGGTGTTGGAGGCCGTATCATCAGGCAGGACAACCGCGACGTGATGCCAGCGTCCGTCGGCGACATTCCGGTTGCCGACAAAGTAGCCGTTGGCGATGTCGACTCCGAGCGCCCCACGGGCCCCATTGCTGTTTTCTATCCGGAAGAGCCACTTATTGCCATTCCGGCTGGAGCCCCAGGACGCGATTACGCCGCCACGAACGCTCGTCCTGATCCAGGCCGCGAGGGTCCGGGGCTGGCCGGCGGTGACGCCGTTGTAGTTCCTGATGATGACCTGGCTGGTCTCTCCATCGAAGCGGAGGGACCTTCCCTCTTCGACCGCGTTGGGAATGTCAGGGTCGTAGCTGGCATCGCCAAGCTCTCCATGATGGCCGCCTCCTGATCTGTCGAGAACGTTTCCATCAAAGTTCCAGCTCGCCACCGGAATCGCCTGGTTGGCGGCCGCCGGACGGACGTCATAGCCCGCCTGCGGCCGACCTCGTTCCCAGGCTGAATCATCAAAATTCCGTGTGGTCCAGCTGGCGCCAAGCGAGTTGTCTTCCGGGACCAGGTAGCGCACTCGGTCTTCGTCGTCCAGGATGGCGGCGGTTCCCATGTTGAGACCGTAGGAGATGTCTTCTCTCTGTCGCGGGTAGAGAGGCGAGTATTCGTGTTCGATGGTGGCGGCATCAGGGCGAACGAGGGCGAGATATTCACCGCTTGAGCCGAGCTTGAAGTTGGTGTGCAGGTTCGCTGCCGGGTCCCGCCGGTCCTTGCCGGAGGCGAACAGAACGAGGTAGCCTCCGGCCGAAATCTCGATGGTTGGAAAGCGCCATCTTGTCGGGTTTTCAGGGTCGTCGCTGAGGTACCAGCCACCAAGGTTGACGGAGATTTCGCCCTGGTTGTAGAGCTCGATCCAGTCCTCGAAATCACCGTCTTCATCCGCGAGGCCGTCATCATTGCTTGCGAGAAATTCGCTGATGAGGACTGTCTGCGACCAGGCCGCTGGAGAGGCGGCAAGGAGCGTGAGGAAGAGTAGGCAGTATTTGAAGAGAGTGCTCATTTATTCAGCTTCAATTTTACCGGGCAAGCACAGGATATCGCCTCCAAAGGCTGCCTGTTGAATTAATTAGATTCGGTGGAAATGACCTGAAAACGTTTTTTTCAGCCTGTATGGAACTTATTGAAGACCCCGCAACTGCAGAAATATTACCTTATTATTCCAGGATCGCCGACCGGTTGAGCTCTCCAGGCCAGCGCGCATCGAGGCCGTATAGCGGCTGACGCGGTTGCTTACCCGTTGCTCCAGAGCGCGTCTTGAAGTCCGGATGCGCGCTCGATTCTTTTTTCGATTCCGGAGGTGATGGTTTCTTCGTCGCCCATGAGAAGCACCTCTTTCCTGGCCCGCGTGATGGCTGTGTAGATGAGCTCGCGAGAGAGGAGAGCCGAAGGGCCATCCGGCAGGACGACAAAAACCCGCTCGAATTCAGAACCCTGGCTCTTATGGATCGTCATCGCGTAGGCCGTCTCGTGCGGCGGCAGTCTCGCCGGGGCGAAGCTCCGGATCCTGCCTTCAGGGTCGATGAATTGCGCCCGGAGCGCTCCGTCTCGCTCCTCATCACGGACGACCAACCCCGTATCCCCATTGAAGAGATCCAGCTGGTAGTCGTTGCGGGTAATCATGATGGGCTTTCCGTGGTACCAGGCACCCTCGAATTCGAGCAGCCCGGCTGAATCGAGCGTAGCCTCAACGAGCTCGTTGAGATGATAGAACCCATGCGGTCCCAGGCGGTGAGCGCAGAGAATGCGGAAGCGGTTGAAGGTCTCCATTCTCTGGACCGGATCATCCTGCTCAAGGTAGCTTCCGTATCGTTCGATGATGAGCTCGCGGATGGATTCCTGCAGCGCTTCCGGGTCAGCGGGGGGAAGCAGGGAGATGTCTTTGTACTCGGCGGCCTGGAGGCATTCGATCGCCTCCGCGGCCTTCCCGTTTCGTACCAGGCGGGCGAATTTTCCAATGCCGCTGGATTCATCGAAGCGATAGCTTTTCTGGAGCTCGACGATGCAGTCTGCCAGGGCGGGAGTTTCTCCAGTTGCGGATGAGGGGTAGTCCTGGCCGGTGATGTCCGCGAGTTTTTTTGAGAAGGAAGGAGACCAGCCGTCTTCCCGCTGCGAATTGCAGATGTCGCCGAGGATGGCTCCCGCCTCTACCGAGGCGAGCTGGTGCTCATCGCCAAGCAGGATCAACCGGGAGCTTCTCGGTATTGCCTCGAAAAGCCTGGTCATCATGGCGAGGTCGATCATCGATGCCTCATCGACGATGACGACATCGGCTCCGAGCGGGTTTTTCCTTCCGTGGCGGAATGAGCCGAAGCCGCGGGGGTTGTAGCCAAGGCGGCGATGGAGCGTCGCTCCCTCGCCGGGAATACGCCGTCTGACTTCATCTTCGAGCTCGAGCTTTGAGCCGGCCGCGCGAACCGCCTCCTCGAGACGGGCGGCGGCCTTGCCGGTGGGAGCCAGGAGGTCGATGAGTGGGGGTTGTTCCCCCGACTCCAATGCCTGCTCGATCAGCAGCACGATGATCTTGACGATGGTTGTGGTCTTCCCCGTTCCCGGTCCACCGGAGATTACCGTGAAGTTATTCCGGAGGGCAGCTACGGCTGCGGCCTTTTGCCAGTCCGGGCCGCTCTCATCCGAGCCGAACAGTCTCTTGATTCCCCTTCGCAGCAGCTCATCGTCGGGTGAATCCGGCGGCAGGGCTATCCTTGCTTCGATCTCGGCTACCAGGCGCTGCTGGAGGTCCCAATACCTTCCAAGGTAGAGCCGCTGGTTGTTTTCGAGGACCAGGGGGGAAGCCTCCTCGCCGTTTCCGACAAGCCCGCTTTCGGCCAGGGCTGTCACCCAGGCATCGAGCTCAGGCCAGGAGGCTCCGGGGACAGGGCCGCCGCCGCTGCCCAGGGGAGGGGTGGAAATGACCGACGCAAGATCCGCGCAGACATGACCGCTGGTGGTCGCCCTGCAGGCGACCGCCGCGCCGAGGGCGACAAGGGGGTCTTTTTCCGCGGAGATTCTCTGGAGGGCCTCGGAGAGGTGGAGGTCAAGGCTCGACAGGTAGCCGGCCTTGAAGAGATCCCGGATCGAAAGGACAGCGCTCATATCGTGGCTCCTTCGAATGCCGAGGAGAGCTTCTCGATGAGCTCGCGCGGCGGTCGGTCTCTGAAGATGCCGTTTCCAGCTCCGAGGGCTTCCTTCATGCCCTTGATGAAGAGGTAATAGACCCCGCCGAAGTGTTTTTCGTAATCGTAGTCGTGGAGTCGGGTTTGCAGGTAGCGATGCAGGGCGACGGTGTAGACGTGGTATTGAAGAATGTAGTGGTGCGACATCATGGCCTCGGTGATGTTCTCCTGCCCATAGTCGCCCAGCTTGCCGCCGAGCTGGTTCGACTTGTAGTCGACGATATACCATCTTCCATCGTGGACGAAGGTGAGGTCGATGAAGCCGGTGAGGAAACCGCGCAGCCGGGAAAATTCCAGCTTCCTGATGCTGTCGGCGTAGGTGGGAGGAACCCGGCTCGAGGCAGAAAGGGAGAAGGCCGCCGCCAGTCTGTCCGGGTCCAGCGCCTCCCCAAGACCTCTTCCCTGCTCGTCCTGTGAGACGGGAAGAAGGAACTGCATCTCATCAAGGCGGTCCTTATGTCCAATTTCTCCAAGGGTGAGTCCGCTGACATCGGGGTCGAGAGAGGTCCGCAGCGTCTCTCGGATCGTTTCGCAGACAGCATCGAGAAAGTTCTCCGAATCCAGGCCGTAGGCCTCGAGGTTCTCTCTGGCGAGCTCCTCGAGGTGAGCCGGAGAGGAATCGGTGAAATCAAGGTGTTCGTAGATCGAGTGGATGCAGCTGCCGGCGGTGGCGCCTCCGCCGAAGCCTTTCAGCAGGATGTCTTCTCCCAGCGTGGTCTCGCGTTCCTTCTGCCCGGTCTCTCCGGTGTCGCCTTCATCGTGATCCTGGCCAGTCGGTTGATGGGGATGGACGTAATGTTTTTTCGAGGTGAGCCCCGAGTAGCTGGAGGTCCTCCAGGATCTGCTGAGTTTTCTTTCCGCGGTTCTACAGACAAGAGATTCGCCTTCGCCTTCCCTGGGAAGTCGGCGATGGGCGTAGCCGGTGTCTTCTTCCAGCAACCGGATGCCGCCATCGGAGTCGTCACGGATTTTTTCGGCCGCCTCGCGGAGACTTGAGTCATTTTTGGATTCCAGCTGGAGGAGCCAGGCGAGGGCTGACGTATTGAAGCGCGGGAACGCTCCCCAGAAAACAGTACAGAGATTCCTCGCCCGGGTGATGGCCACATAGAGGAGCCTCAGGTCTTCGGCGTAGCTTTCGGCAATCATCAGGTCGAGGCCCGGATCTTCCTTGTCAGGCGAGATGTTCAGCTTGAGCTGGTTGTTCTCCTGCTCATCGTGGTAGACCAGGTAGTTCCTGTCGTCCTGGTGAAGGAATGGGCCGTAGGAAATATAGGGGCAGAAGACGATGGGGTACTGCAGGCCCTTGCTGCTGTGGATGGTGACGATGCGCACGGCCTCGGCATCGCTCTCGAGGCGAAGTTCTTCCGCTTCTACGTAGGATTCTTCAGAGGCGATCCTGCTTTCGATCCATCCCATCAATTGAGCCGGGCCGAGCTTCCTGTTGCTCGCTTCTGCATGGATGAGCTCTGCGGCATGCAGGATGTTTGTCATGAGCCGTTCGCCATCTGGCCGCGAGAGGATCCGGGTATGGATCGCATCGCGCTCATTTGTCTCCTTCCACTCCATGAGCCGGCGGAAAAGAGAGATGAAGCCATTGGCTGCCCAGAGCTCGTTCCATTCCCTGAACCGCTCGATCCACTGATCCCAGGTCTCCTCATCTTTCTCGAGGCCGGCGATCATGGCGGCATTCATGCCCAGCAGGGAGGTGCTGAGGGCGGCGCGCAGCTTCCCATCGTTCGAGGGGTCGGTGATGGCCTCGAGCCAGAGGTAGAGCTCGTGGAGCTCAGGGGTATGGAAGATGTTGCCGCCTCCGCTGACGACGCTTGGAATGTTGACGTTCCGCAGCGCCTCCTGTACATCACGCGCCTGCGGGCCCGTCCTGACCAGCACGGCGATGTCGGCCGCCCGCACCTTCCGCCCATCCAGGAGGGTGTCTTTCTCGAGCAGTGAGGAGATGCTGCTGCAAAGCTGCCTGGCGATTCTGTAGTTCGCGTTCGGTACAGAGATCTCCGCCTTTCCCTTCTGGGTCTCCTTTTCACAGTCGAACCGGATAATGTCGAGTCCCGAGGCGTTGTGGGAATCAATGGTCAACTCGTTTTTCCGCTGGTCGGCAGCGGAGACCTCCTGGTAGGCGATCGCCTCGAGCCGGAAAGGGTTCTCTCGCGTTCCGAAGAGAGTGTTGATGGCGCCGACCAGCTCAGGGTCGGAGCGCCAGTTGGTTTTCATCGTGTTGATGTTGTCGCCTGCATCTGTGACGGCATCCAGGTAGGCAAAGATGTCGGCTCCCCGGAAGCTGTAGATGGCCTGTTTCGGGTCCCCGATAAAAAACACCGGCAGCTCGCCGGTGGCCTGGATCTTCTGGAAGATCCTGTACTGCACAGGGTCAGTGTCCTGGAATTCATCGATCAGCGCCGCATGGTAATGGCCGCAGATGGTCTCGGCCAGGCGCGTCCCGTGATCACCTTGCAAGGCCTGGTCGAGGTCCCTGAGAATATCGTCAAACCCCATCAGGCCCCGCTCTCTCATTCGCCGGGGCAGCTCAGCACGAACTGCATCGGAAAGCGCCTGTTTCAATTCGAGGACACGGGCATCCAGCGCGTCGCAGAGAGTCCGGGTTTCCTCATCGAGGCGTTCGCAGGCCTTGAAGAATGGGTGGGAGGGCGGCTCGCCCCCCGCCTCTTTCGCCTTGGGCTTCAGGCCGTCGTCCAGTCCGGCGGGGGTGAATTTATAGAAATTGCCGGGCAGCTCAAAAGCGGAACAGGTCTCGGCCTCGAAGAAACCATCCAGCTCCGTAAACCATTTTTCCAGCGATGTCAGCCGGTACTTGTTTCTGTGCAGATCCGTATTTCCATCGAGCAGGATCGCCTTGACGGCTTCGGTGTCTTCCAGCCAGAGTCTCCGGCATTCCCGGTAGGCCTCTTCCCTGTCTTCGGGATCCGGCATGGTCGGCAGCCCTGCGCGCTCCGGGAGGATGTCCGCTTCAGACCTCGAGCGGATCTTCTTCGCCAGCTTCTTCAGCGCCTTCGGGCTGAGTTTCTGTTCGCGCAGGTATTTTACGATCAGCAGGTCTTCGTCATAAACCCGGGCGACCCAGAAGTCATTGACGACCTCTTCGATGAGGGGATCCATGTTCTTGACGATTTCACTGTCGAATGGAACCCCGCTCTCAAAGGCGTTTTCGCTGAGGATCCTCTTGTAGAAACCGTGGATGGTATGGATCGCGGCCAGGTCATAGGACTCGAGCGCCAGGTCGATGGCCGTGAGGGCTTTTTTCGCATCGACCCGTTCGAGAAGGGCCTTGAAGAACGGATCGGTGCTTTCACCGTGTTCGAAAACCTCCAGGGCCTCGCGCAGCTTGGAGCGGATGCGATCGCGCAGCTCGGCGGTCGCGGCCTCTGTAAAGGTCGCCACCAGGATGTTTTCAATTTCGATGTTCTTCTCCACCAGGAGGCGGATAAAGAGCTGGGTGATCGTATAGGTCTTTCCGGTTCCCGCGCTCGCCTCGATGAGCTGGATACCGTCAAGCGAGATGGTTGCCGGGTCGAGTACGCGGGTCATTCGCCCTCTCCCAGGTGATCCAGAAGTGGCGTGAAGATCTTTCCTACCAGGGTTCCGAATCGGTTTTCCTCTCCCTGGAGCCCGAATTTTTCGGGATAGTCGGCGGCCAGGGGGTCCGCGTTTCTGAAGAGCAGGCTGAAGACATTGGTTTCACGTTCAGGCTCCATGTCGCCGCTCGTTTCCTCCCATACGCGTCGGGCCCGCTGAAGCGCGGTGCTGGCGGATTCATCCGAAGCGTCTCCGGCTTTTTCCAGTTGCTGGAGGTAGGCGGCTGAGGTCCTGGGGAAAAGGAGGAGAGGCTCGTTTTGACCGATTTCATAGAGTTCCAGGAGCTCCGCAAGGAGCGGCTTTGCCTCACTCACCTCGTTGAACCGATGAATTTCCATACCCGGTCCCCTGGGCTTTCGGCAGGCCAGCTTGCTGGAGCCCGGATAGCCACCCGCTGCACTCGCGCAGAGAACGAGGTGCTCGACCCACAGTCGCAGGAGGCGGTCCTCTCTGAAGCGCTGATAGCCGTAGCGCAAGAGCGCCTGGGGATAGATGTCCGCCAGCGTTCCCTGCAGACGGAAGCGGCCGATGGGCAGGTCGATCCGCAGTGCATCGAGCTCTTTTTCAGACCGAATTTTTCTCAGCTCCGCGACGACAGGTTCGAGCTCGCCGGCCAGTTCACTGACAAGGCAGGCTCCCGGAGCTCCGGGAGGAACCAGGCCGCTGGCGCTGAAGAAGGCGCTGATTTCATCCAGTGATCGGTCCTCCATGAGCTGAGAGAGCATCGTATCGCCCACCTGGTAGCGCTCGAGGAAGTTGAGATCGATCGGTTCCCGGTGATCGACTTCACTCCCATGGCGCAGAAGGAGGATGTTCAGCCTGTTTTGCAGAAACGCCTTGCAGGGTGATTGGAAGAACCTCAGGAGAGCATCGAGCCTGAGGACCTTATCCTCGTCGGACCGCTTGTCCAGGGGGGCAGCGAAGAAGGGCCCCTGCTCTATTGGCTCTTGCTGCAGCGTCCGGGCTCCTTCGAAATAGCCATCGCAGTAGCTGAAAAGCTCGGCGTACCCGGGGTCAAAATAGCGGGGACTGAAGGGCTGGAGGGGGTGGTGGATAATCCACTGCTCGCGCCGTTTCTTTTCATCCAGGGAGGCATCCGTGCCACTGTAATCAAAGCCTTCGCTCAGGGCATCCAGCAGCTCACTGACGACTACGGAGGGCGGTAGCTTCTTATTATCGCGGATACTCTGCCCGCAGTAGGTGATCACCAGCTTCTCTCGCGCGGAGAGGATGGCCTCAAGGAAACAATAGCGGTCCTCTTCTCTCAGGGAGCGATCGCCAACCCGCGGCTGGCGCCTGGTGAGATCGAAGTCGAGAGTTCTGCCCGGCTTCGGGTAATCGCGGTCGTTCATTCCCATGAGACAGACAACCCGGAAGGGGATGCTTCGCATCGGGACCATGGCGCAGAAGGTGATCCCCGATCCCATTCTGCCGGGCGATGTTTTATGCCTTCCGAGCTCATCGTTGAAAAGCGAACGAATGACGTCGAGGCTGATGGTTTCTTCGAAACCCGCCGCCTCGGCCTGTCCGCAGATCTTGTCGATCGCCCGGCGCACCACCTGGTGTTGCTGGGCGTAATCCCCCTCCAGGCTGCAAAGTTCTCTGGTGATGCTGAGCAGGGCCGCTCTCCATTCGGAGATGGTGTGATCCTGCCGTAATTCCCGGTAGATACCGAAGAGGGCTTCACAGTATCCGGCAAGCTTTCCCAGAAGGAGAGCCGGGGAGCCCTCGATCATTTCACAGGGAAGCCGGCCCTGCCAGAGGTCCTGGTCGCCTGTGGGCAGGGCGATGCCCAGAAGCATCCTGTCGAGTCCGAAGCGCCAGCTGTTGTTTTCGAATGCCGGTTGCCCGAGCTCTTTCCTGTGTTCTGCATCGATTCCCCAGCGGATCCCGCTCTCGATAACCCATTTTTCAAGGGTCTCGATATTCTTGGCAGATAGCTCGAAGCGATCCCTGATGGATTCTGATTGCAGGACTCCCATCACGTCCTCGATGGTAGCCCTGCTGGATGCCAGCTCGATGACGCCGAGGAAGGCCTCCACAACGGGAGTCTCATCAGCCGCGCGAACATCGCTGATGGCGTAGGGAAGGACGCCCCGGTTCTTGTCCCGGCTGCCGAAGACGGCATCGATATACGGCGCGTAGGTCGCCAGCGATGGGAGCATGACCAGCACGTCCCTGGGCTCGAGGCCTTCGTTCTTCTCAAAGAGATCGAGCAATTGATCGCGCAGAACCTCGACCTCGCGCATTGGGCTGTGGCAGGAATGGATGCGAACTGAGTCATCTTCACTGTCAACCGGCAGGGGGGTCTCGTCTTCGGCCTTCCGTCCCCTATTGCGGAGATTCAGGATGTCGGAGTTCAGGGTGGATAGCACCGTCTCCAGCTCGGGTTCGATGAAGAGATCGGGGCCGCTCTCTTCGTATTGAACGGATTCTTCATCTTCGAGCAGGAACTGGAATTCACGGCCGATTCGACCGAGCGAAGAGAGCAGGCGGTTGCCGATATCGATGTGAAGGTCATCGGTAGAGAATCCCTCCGTGCTCTCCTCCTGTTTGCGGGCGATCTTTTTACGCCGCACCAGGTCGACTATATCCGCCCAGTATTCCCGGCAGGGACTCAGGAGGAAAAGATGCACGTCGATGTGGTTGGAGAGCATTCCGAAGATGTCGAGGTAGAGGGGCGAGAGGGATGGGATTCCAAAAAGTGATACCCGTTGTGGAAGCTCGTCCAGGTTGAGCTTTCCGGATTTGAGTGCAGTCTCGATCCTGCCGGCGATGATGGCCGGATGGGTGCTTCCGGAGGCGGAAATGGTTGAGTTCCAGAGAGATGCCTGCCAGTCGCTTCCCGGATGCTCGTCCCAGCCCAGAACCATGCGGGGGCGAAAATGAGAATAATTGTCGAAGAGCCCGGCAATATTTTTTGCCAGCTGGTAGCTTCGCGTTCCATGTTCGTCGGTCTCGAGGTATTCGCGGACGGTTTTGAATTCCGGTTTGGCGATCTCCCGGTTGGTTGTTTCCAGCAGACGCCACAGCAGCTGTCCCTGCCCAAGCCAGCGGTCTTCGCTGTCCACTCCCTCGATAGCGCCATAGGCCTGTTCAATCAGGGTATGTGGAAAGGGATAGTTTACGTTGGCTGAGATACCCGCTCGTCGTGAGAGCTCCATCGCCAGCCAGTCTTCCATTCCGCGGCTCTGGACGACGATCGTCTCCGGAACGATCGGTGATCCCGCGGGCTGCCGTATCACCTCGCTGAGCGCGGAGCAGAGCTTTTCGAGCCTGTTGCTCCTGTAAAGATGAATCATTCGTGACTCTATGGTCTGGTTAGGGATCAGGTACGGCCTGGCGTTCCTGGGGAGAGCAGGGTTGGGGCCCATTCCCCAACCGGAGACCTATTATGAGGCTCCGGGAGGATTATTCACTCCACCGGCCAACCAAATTCGAAGTTTTTATGAAGCCGGCCCGGGCTCGAACCTGTTGAAGGTTCCGGCCCGGGCCGAATAGGTGCTCTGGTTTTTTACAATCCTCCCCGTCAGGGAGTTACGCAGGTGTCATCGTCAGAACAATCGGAGAAGATCCTGCAGTTGGAGCCCAGCGCGTGGACCGGACCACCAAGAAACAGCCATCTCAGGTTAGAGATCGCGTCGGAGAGATCGAGCGAGCCATCTCCGTTGAAGTCCGCCAGCCGGGTTCCGCCGGCCATGATGTTTCCTCCATCGTCGGCGCAGGGGGCCGCGCGGTTGCCTGAGAAGAGATAGCCCAGCAGGGCGAGTCCATCGGAAATATCGATACTGCTGTCGGAGTTGAAATCTCCCGGGACCAGGCGGGCTCCGGCCGCGGCCTCGCAGACGCCATCGCCGTCCTCGTCGATGTTGACGACGGCCCCATCGATGCAGACCTCACAGGGATCATCCGCATAGGAGCACTCTTCCGCGACGTTGGCGTCGGGGTCGTAGTTGCAGGCGGCTTCATCCATGCAGCCTGGCGCGAGGGGCGGACCCTCGAGGTCAGTCATCGTGATGACGAAGCGGCCCATGGTGACATCCCCGGCGAATGCGCTGCCGCTGCCGCTTACGGCCACGAGGTATTCCCGGGCCTTTTCCGTCTGGACGATCAGCACAGCCTGGTCGACTCCGCAGACATCGGCCTCGGTTTCCACGCAGACCGGCTCTTCACAGGAGCCGGTGTAGATCGACAGGCGGCTGGTCAACTCAGTCTCTTCATGACAGGTGCTGAGCTCTACCTGCCCGCCGGTTCCGGTGAACCGGTACCAGACGATGCCGGTGCTGAAACGGTCAATGCAGATGGGCGTGGTGAACTGGCGCGTTGAATCGACATTCGTACCCTCGACCCTCGAGCCGTGGGTCAGCTCGGTCGCGTCGACGCAGTTGTCGTTAGCCGGGGGCACCACAGCCGTCATGTGCAGGGTGAAATTGCCTGAGTTCGCGCCGTAGCCGTGGATAAGAACGAAGTAGTCGGTTCCACGCTCACTCGCCCAGGTTCCGGCTGACTGGAGTCCACAGGCATCATCGTTGGCTCCGAGGCAGGTAAGGTCATCGCAGTCTCCTGTGAATACGCTCAGCGCCGTATCGTAGTTGGTCGTACCGCCGCAGGTCTCGGCGAACATCTCGCCCCCGGTTCCCGCTATTCGGAACCAGACTCCCGGGGCGTCTGAATTAAAGCAGGCGTCGTTCTCGGGATCCGTGGATGCATCTGTCGTCTGCCCGTCAATCGTGATATCGCCAACGGTGAGATCGAGCTCGAGCGCTCCGCAGGGAAGGTCATTGTTAGAGAAATCGCAGGCGTCACCGATACCGTTGTCGTCTCGATCAGCCTGGTCCGGATTGGGCGTTTCGGCGCAGTTGTCCTCTTCGTCGAGGACTCCATCGTTGTCCTGGTCGTCGGCGGGAGCCGGCAATTCAGAGCTGATGTTGAGCTCGTAGATTCCCGCGCTGGTAGTCCAGCCGTGAACGAGAATGAAGTAGATAACGTCCATCTCGGAGGGCCAGGTCACGCTTGAGAGAGTCCCGGGGCAGGCATCGTCGTTTTCTACGGTGCAGATCATGTTTTCGCAATCGCCCTCTAGTCCTCCGTCAAATACGCTCAGGCGGGTGTCGTAGAAGCTGCCTGAGCAGGTGGCGGCCGTTATGGATTCACCGGTTCCAAAGACCATGTACCAGACTCCCGGCGCATCGCTCGCTCCGCAGGCGGCGTTTTCAGCGTCGGGAGTGGCGAAGGAGGTATCGCCATCGACCATCGCGACCATGGCCTGCTGTCCGTCAATATTGAAGCCTTCTTCGAGGATCAGCTCATCCGCATCAAAGCAGGCATCGTTCAGGGGAGCCTCTACCACCTCAACCTCAGACAGGGTCAAGGAGTACTCTGCGCATTCATTCGGGCCGGTTGACGGGAAGATGCAGATAAAGTAGGTGCCGGCCGGGAGGAAACGGGTGATGCAGGAATTGAACGGGCTCTCGAGACCAAGCTCGTCCGAGTTGGGACAGTTGGTGTTATTGGTGATTCCTCCGCAGCCTGAGTTCATCAGTTCCATGAAGGTGTCACAGGATGAGCTCGTCGACATGGTGACGAGCCCGTCTATTTCCTGGACATATTCGATGATGTCGTAGTTTCTTCCGTTACCAAGCATGCAGTCATCTGCATCGATACTGCCGATGAAGGGTTGCTCAGAATTAACGAAACCAACCGTGCAATTGTCGCAATCTTCCGCGGGCAAGGTTGCGGTAAAGAGGCAGGACCCGATGGCCAGGAGAAGAGACATTCTGTAAGAGCGGATACCGCTCAGTGACCGAGCATTCGTCATCGTTTCACTCCAAGGGAGGTTGTTGATTGCGACCAATTGCTGGCGGGTGAACTGCAAACCCCAGTATAGGCTATCCATTAAAAAAAACAGGCGTGGAACAGTAAAATACAATTCATCTATTAACGGTTTGTCCTGTGAGTTCAGGGGACCGGGCAGATGTTTTCTTCCGAGCAACCTTCGAAGGTTCTACATTCTGATGGTACCCCGAGGTGATGGGCCGGGCCGCCGAGGAAGAGCCAGTTCAGCATCGAGACGCCATCGGAGATGTCGAGGCGCGCGTCTCCATTGAAGTCCGCCACCGCGAGGCCGGCCGCGCTGAAGGCTCCGTCCGCTTCCGGGCAGGGAATCCGCCTTCCGCCAATGAAGAGGAACTCGAGCACGGCGATCGGGTCGGAGATGTTCACCCGGGAGTCGGCGTTGAAATCGCCCGGCAGGACCAGCGCTCCCTCGGGTATGCCGCTGATAAACAGCTCGAATTCTCCCATCCAGGAGCCGACATCCGGCGCGCCCGCGCCGTAAACCGCGACAAGGTATTCCACGCCCTGGGTCGTGTCGAGCAGGACGGTTTCCCTGTCTCCCAGGCAACCGATTCTCTTGACCTCCGAGCAGACCAGGTTCGCGCAGTCTCCCGTGTAGACCGCGACCCGCGCCTGGATAGCGGTTGAGGGACCGCAGGTGCTCAGCTCGATCTCCGAGCCGGTTCCCGTGAAGCGGTACCAGGCCAGGCCGCTACGCGGATCATCCGCGCAGTCGGGAGCGGCATCGCAGGAAGCGTGCAGGGTCGTTCCGATGACAGGGGTGTTCAGTTCGAGCGGGATGGCGTTGGCACAGCTGTCGTTGGCAGAGATCTCGGGTTCTTCTATACAGCCGGAAACCCTGACGGTGTATTCCCAGTCGCTGATCTCCGGCCAGCCTTCGCAAGGAGCCATCGGGTAGAGACAGAGGTAGTAGATTCCCGGGCAGAGCCTGAGGCTGAGACAGGAGTTCTGGATTCCCTGGAGGCCTTCTGCCTCCCAGGTCGCGCAGTCGTTGTTCTGGATGAAGGCGAGGCAGCCATCCCGGTCTAGAAGTTCCAGCATGGTGTCGCAGGTAGATGACGTTGTGAAGGTCACGCAGCCAGTCTCTGTCTGTTCGTAGCGGATGATGTCATAGGGAGGGCCGGCTCCGCCGGTGTGTCTGCAGTCGGTATTGAGAGCGAGCGTGTCGCTGAAGGTTCCTCCCATCTCGATCTCTCCCCTCGTGCAGTTGACGCAGTCCTGGGCCTCCAGGCTGCCGTCGCAAAGACACAGGATGGCCCCGTGGAGCAGCGCCAATGGCAGCAGTTTTATATAGATGCCGGCCATCAGGCCGCGGTTGGTCGTGTTCTTCATGATCGTGAGCAGGAGGGGTGGCTTCTACGGATGATCCTGTTATTGGAGCTCACCCGGTCCCCTTCTATTATGAATTCCAGCGGCCCTGGAGGTAAGGAAAAAGGGGGTTCCGCCTCCATTCCCGGATGGTCGGGATATTCGTGTATTGTTGAGGTTGGACTCTACGGGGTGCTTTCGAGGGCTGCCTGTAATATCATCTCGTCATGTCGTCCCTCGCGCTCTCGCTTTCATTGCTGGCATTTTCCGTCACCGCCGATAGCGGCGCGGAGACAGGCTCCTACTCCCGCTTTGCGCGCCTGGCGCTTGATTGTCTCCACCGCGAATATCCCAATAAGATTGCCCATGTTCTCCAGGGCGACAGGGACGCGAAGCCGCCGCGCGAGCTGACCCCGGTCTTCTTCGGCTGTTTCGACTGGCATTCGGCCGTCCACGGGCATTGGCTGCTCGTGCGCTTGTGCCGCCTGGATGCGAAGGGGACCTATGTCGCCGAGGCCAGGGCTGCCCTGGAGAAGAGCTTTACAGCTGACAGGGTGCGTGGAGAGTTGAAATATCTACGGGGGAAGGGCCGCGCGAGTTTTGAGCGCCCCTACGGCCTGGCCTGGCTACTGCAGCTCCACGCCGAGCTGGCGGAATGGGATGATCCCCAGGTCCGCCAGTGGCGCCTGGCGCTGGATCCCCTGGCCGCCGAGGCAGCGGGACGCTTCAAGTCCTGGCTGCCGAAGCTGACTCACCCCGCCCGTACCGGAGAGCATAGCCAGAGCGCGTTCGCTCTCGGCCTGGTTCTTGACTGGGCACGAAAAACCGGCGACAGGGAAATGGAAGCGCTGGTTATCCGGCGGGCGCTTGATTATTACGGCAACGACAAGGGCTGGAGCTTTTCGTTCGAGCCCGGCGGCCAGGATTTTCTCTCGCCCGGCCTGGCTGAGGCGGATCTCATGCGCAGGGTGCTGGGGCCGCGTCCCTACGCGCTCTGGCTGGCGAAATTCCTTCCCGGGCTGCCTGCGGAAGCTTCAGAGACCTGGCTGAAGCCAGCTGTCGTCACAGATCGAAGTGATGGGAAGCTCGCCCATCTCGATGGTCTCAATCTCTCACGAGCCTGGGCGCTGGAGGGAATGCTCAGGGGCCTCCCGGCGGGTGACAAGAGGATTCCGGCGTTGCGCAAGGCGGCGTTCGAGCATCGCAAGGCGGGCCTGGCGGCGGTGACCGGTGAACACTACGAAGGCGGGCACTGGCTCGGAAGCTTCGCGGTCTACCTCGTCACCGGCCGGGGGTATTGAGGCGCGCTGTCTATTCGCCTTCGCCGCCCAGCAGGGTCGAGATATGCGGTTCGCGCTCAACCCGCGGCATGACCAGGGGGGCGTAGAGCCGGCTGAAGGCCTCCCTCTCCTTGTGGGCTTCCCACGCATCGCGATCGCTCCAGTGTTCACAGAGAAAGAACCGGGCCTCTTCGGCCTGCGACTGGTAGACCTCGAAACGCTCGCAGCCCTCCTCCTGGCGGGAGAGAGCCTGGCAGCGTTCCAGCAGCTCACGGATCTCGGCAATGTCTTCGGGGTTCTTCACTTTCAGGCAGACGTTGATATGGAACATTGAAGATTCTCAATTAACGGTGAACTGGAGTATTCTCGCGGCGTGGCCGGCCTTCGGCCGCGACTTGCTCTCGCTGGTGCGCAGGACCAGGGTGTGCTTGCCGTTTTCCATGTCGGTGGAGAACATGACAGTTCGCGGATAATGCAGTCCACGGCTGTGGCGATGGTAGAGGTCATATTTTTTGAAGGGGCCACCATCGATGCTGGCCTCGACGGTCCCCGCATCGGGGCCGGCGAGGAGGTAGGCGCCGATCGCGTGGCCGGTGAACTCCAGGCTGCATTCGGCGTCGGGAGCGGTGGCGCAGAGGAGCTTTTTGCCGCCGAAGCGCCCCCTGAAGCCGCCGCGTATTTTTTTCCATTCGGGGATGTAGTTCTTCCAGCCGGACTTGACCGTGGCGGTGGCCGGGTCGATGAACATCCCGGCTCCATAGCTTCCCGCATCGAGGGCTTTTTTCGGCAGGTCGTGAGCGCCCTTCTGCGCTTTCATGCTCCAGGATTTGGTCAGCAGTTTCTCGATCATATTGGCGCACAGGCGGTTGCCATGCGGGCCGGGATGAACGCCGCCGAATTTCTTCCAGGTCAACTCCCCGGCAGTGATCAGGCGGTGAACCTCACGGATCAGGTGGATGGTTGAGACTCCATAGTGCCTGGCGACCTCCTCGTGGGCGCCGCTGGCGACGGGTTCTTTGCCGTTGCCGACCGTCTTGAGCATGCTGGGACTCACAAAGTGGGTGATGACGATATCCGCCATCGGGTTGTGTGTTCGCACCTGGCGCAGAATCCCCTCCAATCCGCGGACGCATTCCCGCCGGGCGTGGCCGGCATCCAGTTCGTCGTTGACAGCGTACTCGACGAAGAAGAGATCGACAGGTCCTTTTGAGAGTACGTCTCTGCGCAGCCGGAAGGCTCCGGTGGTCGAGCAGGTCGAGGCGATCCCGGCATTGGTGAAGGTGAAGCTGGTTCCAGGGAAGCGCTTCTGGAGAAAGCTGTAGAGCATGGGGCGGTAGCCGTTCATCTCTGTGATCGATCCGCCGATGAAAGCAACGTGCCCCTTTTTCTTCATGCTGAAGGTGTCGTGGCTGTTGAGGAGGTTCCCGCGCAGGTGAATGTTGGGGCCAGGGGATGCGGTCTCCTCGCCGCTGGCGGTCCGCGCTCCGAACAGAAGCCCGCCCAGGAGAAACAGGAAGCCCAGATTGCCGATCCGTTTTGTTTTCAGTGTCATCTTGTTCATGACTCTCTAGTCGGGGAAGTTGGTTTTGTTTGCAGGGAGCGGATGATAGCAAGAAGCAGAGCCCGCTGTCGATCTGTTCAACCCAGCAGGTCGAGAAGCCGCCGCACCGATTCCGGATCAGTTTCGCCGCCCGGGGCGGGGGTCTCAATGCCACCGGGTCCGAGTCCGGATGCTTCCTGCCGAGGACCGGCGGAACAGACCGCTGAGCCGACATGGACTTCCTTGACACCTGTCCGCTCGATAATTTGGCGGCAGTTTTCGTGGTTGATTCCACCTCCGGGCAGGATGCCGATTCGTCCCGCTGCGGCCTCCGCCAGTTTTCGAAGCTCGGCAAGGCCCTCCTCCGCCCGGTCAGCGCCGCCTGTGGTCAGCACCCTGTTCACTCCAAGCCCGCGGAGGGTTTCCAGCGCCGCGAGGGGGTCAGGGGTCGAATCGAAGGCCCGGTGGAAGGTGATGCTCGCGCCATCTGCCGTCTCGATGAGTTCGGCCGTTCGTTCCACATCGACAGTTCCATCTTCCCGCAATATTCCCAGGACGATCCCATCCGCTCCCAGGTCCCTGGCGGCGGCGACATCCGCCTTCATGACCTCGATCTCGCCAGGGCTGTAGTGAAAGCCGCCGCCGCGCGGGCGTACAAGCACAAAGAGGGGAATGTCGATCCTCTCTCTCGCCAGCTTGATGGCGGCGCTCGAGGGAGTGACTCCGCCGAGCTCGAGTGCCGAGCAGAGCTCGACCCGTTCCGCGCCGCCGAGCTCCGCGCGCACGGCGGACTCTACGCTGGCCACGCAACACTCGAGTAAGATTTCGCTCATAGGACCTTCAAGCTATAGGATGTTCGGAGCTCGATCGTGCAAACTGTTCAGCAGACTTTAATTTCAAGATACAGGGTTTCGAGGGAGAAGGAAGGTGCATCCCATGTCTTTACCAGCGCGGCTTTTTCTCTTCGCTTTTGTCCTCCTGGCCAGCCTGCCCGGCTGTCGAGTGTTGGAGTCCGGGGGCGCGGTGACGGCACCCGGCGCCCCGTCGCTGAAGCTCGTGTGGAAAAATAATTTTCTGAGGATCAGCGGAGAGAAAATCCCGGGAGGGGAGATAGAGATCCTGTACCTCGAGGCCTATTGCCGCGCCAACTCGCAGACAACCGATTGGAGCAAGCACACGGTGGTCGGTCATTCCACCACCCTGGTCTCCGCCCGCGAGGATGGAAGCAGGATCGAGTTGCGCTGCGTTCTGAAGGACGGTGTGGTGGTCGAGCACATCATCACCGCGAAGAGCGACGAGGTAGATCTCCGCCTGCGGGCGCACAATCCGACCACGAAGACCTCCGAGGCGCACTGGGCCCAGCCCTGCATGCGGGTGGGGGACTTCACCGGGCTGGGACATCCCGACAATCCACAGACCTACGACTACATTAAAAAGTCATTCGTGTTCCTCGATGGCAAGCTCAGCCTGATGCCGACGAAGGACTGGGCGTTGGAGGCACGCTACATCCCGGGACAGGTCTGGGCGGCCCCGGGAGTCCAGCGCGCCGACGTGAACCCTCGACCGCTGTCGAAGCACGTACCCTCCAACGGCCTGATTGGTTGCTTCAGCGCCGATGGCAGCCAGGTTCTCACCATGGCATGGGAGCCTTACCAGGAGCTCTTCCAGGGGGTGATTACCTGTCTGCACAGCGACTTTCGCCTTGGCGGACTGAAGCCCGGAGAGACCCTGGAGATCCGGGGCAAGGTCTACATTACCGACAATGATATCCCGGCACTCCTGAAACGGTACGCCCTGGACTTCCCCGGGCACGGGAAGCTGCATCGCCGCCGGTAGGCGGCTCGGAGGCCGGCTCTCCTCAGGAGGAGAGCCCGTCGATCTCCCATCCCTTGCGGTATTTGCGGCCGATGAAGTTGTTCGCTTCGGAGAAGTTCGTCACCTTCAGGTTCGGAGCATCCCACTTGAGCTCCTGCGTCGGGAATCGCTTGGCGAGGTTACCCAGCAGGATCGTCTCGGTGAAGGGGCCGGCGTATTCGAAGCTGGCGCCGGTCTTTCCCTCGCCGCGGCAGGCGTCGATGAAGGAATGCCAGTGGTTGACGCTGCCGGGATCCGGCATCTTGTAGTCCGCGAAGTTCTCTTCCGGGAAGAGTTTCGGGGTGCTCCAGTGCGGCAGGAGCATGGTGCCTTTTTCGCCGATAAAGATGGAACCCTGGCTGGGGAGTTTTACCCGTTCCTTCGACGGCAGGAGGTCCGGCGAGGGGTGATGCCCCTTCTTGAAGCCTCCGTCGTACCAGGTCATGACCGTGTTGCCATCGGTATAGGGAGTTTCGGGGAAGTTGAAGTCGACCTTGCCGGCGTTCGGCCAGGTCTCTTTCTCGGGAGCCCTGCATTCGGCGCGAACGCTGGTCGGTGCGCTGTATTGGATCGAGTTGATGACGGGGTCGAACAAATGGCACCCCATATCACCTAAATTTCCGGTGCCGAAATCAAGCCAGCTCCACCACTTCTTGGGGTGGTAGGAGTTCGGGCCCCAGGGGCGCTCAGGAGCGACGCCGAGCCAGAGATCCCAGTGGACATGCTTGGGCGGAGTCGTTGGTTTCGGACGGCCGCCGTTGCTCCAGGCCCGGTCGGCCCAGGTGTGCACCGCGCGCACCTTGCCGATGGCTCCGCTGCGGATGACCTCGACGCCGGTGCGGTAGGCGACGTGGGAGTGGATCTGGATACCCATCTGGGTGACCACCCCGGCTTTTTTTGCTGCCAGGCGAATCTTGCGGGCCTCGTCGATCTCGTGGCAGAGGGGCTTCTGGCAGTAGACGTTCTTGCCATGGTTAAGGGCGGTCATCGTGATCGGCGCGTGCATGTGGTCCGGCACGGTCACGTGACAGGAATCAATGTTCTTATGCTCCTTGTCGAACATCTTGCGGAAATCGTTGTATTGTGCAGCCTTCTTGTGAAGCTTGGCGGCCGAGCCGAGATGCCCGTCATCGATGTCGCAGAGAGCGACGATTTCCGAGTGCGGACTGCTGGCGAGCATGCGAAGGTCGTAGCCTCCCATGCCGGTGACACCGCAGGCCGCATGGCGGACCTTGGTATTGGCGGGGTAGGCCCTGGCGATTGAGATGGCTCCGGCGGGAAGGACGATTCCTGCCGCTGCACCCTTGAGGAAGCTTCGACGTGTCGTGGGTTTTCTCATGGTCTCGAGCTCTCCGATCTATAGTCTTTTTTACTCTGGCAAGGGAACAGTTGTTTCCGGCGTTATTTCCACCCGCCCATGGTATGGCATGGCAAGGCTGTCGACAAGATGCCTTCGCTTCTATCTCGGGGTCCAGTGTCTTGAAGGTTTTGACGATTTAGCGGACAATCGATTCACATGTTTCCCGCTGAAATAATCAGGTAACCCTCGGGGCGGTCTTCCACTTGCCCGGCCGACCCCGCATCGAGAGGAATCAACATGAGCTTGACTCGTATTCTCTTTTTACCGTTGGCTTTGGTCCTGTGTACATTCGCAGCCCGGGCGACGGAACCCGCGCCTGCCGGATTCGACACCGGCCGTTTTGTTCCCGTTGATAGCAGTCTCCTGATGGGGTCTCCGGACCCTCTTCCGCCCCTGGTGGTGGAGAAGGCCTTCCCCAATCTCAGCTTCATCAGGCCTGTTGCCCTGACGAATGCCGGTGATGGTTCCGGGCGGATCTTCGTTCTCGACCAGCCGGGCATGGTCTATGTCTTCCCCGAGGACAACGATGTCAAGAACCCGCCGATCTTCCTCGATGTGAGCGAGAAGATCCTGTCGCCGCTGAAGAACAAGCCTGGCCATCCCGAGGATGGACTGCTTGGGCTCGCCTTCCACCCGGACTATAAGAACAACGGTCTTTTCTTCACCTACTATACAGCCCCCTCCGCGCCCAAGGGCAAGCCTCAGAAGGGCCCGGGCAAGTCGGTCATCTCGCGCTGGAAGGTGTCGAAGGATCCGAACAAGGCGGATGCCGGTTCCGAGGTGGTTCTCTTCGAGGTTGAGCAACCCTACGGTAACCATAATGGCGGCAGCCTTGAGTTTGGTCCGGATGGAATGCTCTATGTCCCCTTCGGGGATGGCGGATTGCGAGATGATCCGCACGCCAACGGCCAGAACCTCTCTACCCTGCTGGCGACCGTGGTCAGGATTGACGTTGACAGGAAGGATCCCGGCAAGGAATACGCCATTCCGCCGGACAATCCATTTGTCGGCGAGGCTGGAAAGAAATTTGGAGAGGGTACCCGCGGAGAGATCTGGGCCTATGGCTTCCGCAATCCCTGGCGTATGGCCTTTGATTCCCTGACCGGTGATCTCTGGCTGGGAGATGTCGGGCAGAATCTCTGGGAGGAGATCGACATTGTCAACCGGGGCGGAAACTACGGCTGGAAAATTCGCGAAGGAAAGCACGCCTTCGAGAACGCGAAGGATGCAAAAAGTACCGGGCAGCCCTTTACCGAGCCGGTCTGGGAATACAAGAGAGCCG
>CAUZHA010000062.1:0-26708 GCA_963579555.1 Planctomycetes bacterium UBA1146 | reverse complement strand
ACCCGCGGTCAGCACGGCGCGGCCGAAGCATCCAAGCTGGGTCAAGGCGAAGTTCTCTTACAACGAGCGCTACAGATTTCTCAGTGAACGTCTGAAGGCCCATGGCCTTCACACTGTCTGCGAGGAGGCTGAATGTCCCAATATCGGCGAGTGCTGGGGCCATGGTACGGCCACCTTCATGCTGCTTGGCGACATCTGCACCCGGGGCTGTAATTTCTGCTCCGTCTCCAGCGGCAGACCCGGGGAGCTGGATGAGGATGAGCCTGCCAAGGTCGCCGAGGTTATCGAGGACCTTGGCCTGGACTATGCCGTGCTGACCTCCGTGAACCGGGACGATCTTCCTGACCAGGGCTCCACCGCCTTTGCCGCGACCATCGACGCGATCGATGACAGGCTTCCATCCTGCAGGGTCGAAGCCCTGGTGCCTGATTTCCAGGGGTCACCGGGATGCATTGAGCGGGTGGTGGATACGGCGCTCTATGTTTTTGCGCACAATATTGAGACGGTTCCGCGGCTCTATGACCGGGTGCGGCCCGGCGCCGGCTACGTCCGCTCGCTCGAGGTTCTCAGCTCCGCCAAGGAGCTTTCCTTGCGGCCTCCTGTCGCCGAGCGGCGCAAGGGCCCTCTTCTTACCAAGTCAGGGCTCATGCTCGGCCTGGGTGAAACCAGGGATGAGCTGCTGGCGGTTTTTGCCGACCTTCGTGAGCATGGTGTCGACATTCTCACCCTCGGCCAGTACCTGCAGCCCACCGCTCGTCAGCTTGACGTCTTTCGCTACGTGACGCCCGCCGAATTCGCTGATCTGAAGACCGAGGCCGAGAGCCTGGGTTTTCTGCAGGTTGTTTCCGGCCCCCTGGTACGGAGCTCCTACCACGCCTGGGAAACGGCTGACGCCGTTGCCAACGGTATAGAGCAGGCCTAAGTCGCAGAAAACACTGCTAAGGTCTTGACGATTGCCCCCGCATTTCTATCATGGCAGAACGCTTTTCACCGAAAGGTGCGGGCGGCTATGGCCCCATCGTCTAGCCTGGTCCAGGACACAAGGTTCTCATCCTTGTAACAGGGGTTCGAATCCCCTTGGGGTCACCATTTTTGGAGGGCCGCGGCGACTTAGCCGCGGCCCTTTTTATTGCGCAGTAAATACCGGCTCTCGAGAGCGGAACACTTTAGCTGGCCCCGGCCGGGAGGTATGAGAAGATGTCGATAAGCATTGAGGTCCAGGTTGGCGAGCTGACCTTGCGGGGTGAACTTTCGGATACGGTCTGCGCCCAGGCGATCGCTGAGAGCCTGCCGGTGGACACGTCGTTGAACACCTGGGGAGAGGAGTTCTACTTCGAGATCCCCGTCAGCGCCGAGCTCGATGGAACTGCCACCAGCGATGTGGAGGTCGGCACGATCGGCTACTGGCCCCCGGGCCGAGCCCTGGCGATTTTCTTTGGCAGGACGCCAATGAGTACTTCCGATAAACCGGTTCCCGCAAGCGATGTCAACCTGGTGGGGACGCTCGAAAATGCCGACGATCTCGTCGGTTTCATGTCCGAATCTCGAATACTTATTCGGCGGATTGAATAGAATCTTTCCGGCGTCGTCAAAAAGGCTGTTTCAGGGAAATTCTTACATTACAATCCAGCAGCGCCTGAATGGGTGGCCAGCTATGCAAACATTGACGAGCAAACTCGAGTCTAAACGCGACCTGGTCGCCAGTCCCGGCACCGGTGCTCTCCAGCGCGACAAGCCCTCGGTTTCGATTGAGTACTGCGTACCGGGGAATTACGAGCGGATCGCGACAGCTCTCGCCGAGGCCATCGAGGCCTCCCTTGGCGAGTCCCCCGAGCTGGTTCCTTCCCGCGATGGCGTCTTCGAGGTTTCCGTCCATGGAAGGGTCGTGTTCTCAAAGCGTGCCTGCTCACGCTTCCCTGATCAGGAAGAGATCTTCTATCATCTCCGTCAGCTCTGAGTCGCCACGGCGGTGAAGCGTCGGCAGCCGTTTCATGCCGGCTCCTTCTTCACTCGCGGAGTTGATTTCCCTCCGGCTGGACCTTGTCGTCGCCAGCGATGAGCTCGACGGCCCGGGGCAGCCATCCGCTCTCCCAGGAATGTTCCCATCTCCGGCCCTTGTGCCAATGATGCTGGATCTTCAGAGAGTTCATCCAGCTCCGGGCCTTTTCGTGTTGCTTGCGGAAGTTTACGAAATGTCCGAGGAGCGCCAGGCGTTTTGAGGAGCCAAGCCGCCCGGCATTTTCTTTCAACAGGCTCTCTACCCTGTATTTTTCGAAGTTCTCATGGTTGCCGAAAATGGGTCCCGATCCGTAAGGGCCGGGCCGGTCGAGAGCGAGGGGGGCGTCAAACGCGGCGGCGGCGGCGAAAAGCTCCGGGTTTCTCAGCAGCAGGGTAAAAGCGCCCCAGCCGGATTTGCTGAAGCCGACCAGGAGTCGTCCGGCTCTTCCCGGGATGGCAGGGTAGTTTTTTTCAACGAAGGGCAGCACGACACGGGTCAGGTAGGATTCCTGGCGAATCATCGGATCGCTCGGGTGGTCGGCGTACCAGGGAAGATGTGAGAAGGTCGGGGCTACGCAGACCAGGTTATGCCGGTTGTGAAGCCCTGCCTTGCGGATCGTCTTCAGGCCGTTTCCCCAGCGCTTGCCGTCCAGGGCTTCAACCGGAAGAACATAGAGAACCCTGTAGCGCCGGCTCTTGTCGAATGCATCCGGAAGCAGGACCCTGATCTTCGTGGTCCCGGCCTGGTAGGGGGAGCGCACCGTGTGGAGCTGGAATCCTCCATCGTCAACAGGCGCGGATATTTCAATCCGGTTCTTGTCCTCCGCCGGGCAGCGGAGCTGCGTAGGCAGCAGGATAATGACAGTCAGGATCTTTCTGGTGGTCATGGTCTTCTCGATGCGGGCAGGGATAGTTTTTTTTAACAGGGTCTGGATGCAGGAAAAACCGCACAGGAGCGTTATTTCTTGCGCCTTGTTAGCAGTTTTCAGTGTAGCCCAAACGGGGATCGGCCCGTAATATTGTACTGGGGCGTATTAATATCTATTTTGGCGAACAAATGGGGATTTTCAATTGGCTGGTATAGCAAGTGATGTCAGGCTGAAGAGCGGCCGATTGAACCGATTTCCGGTTTCAGTGGCGGCAATTGTATTGGTGTTTGCCATGCAATCCACGGGGCAGGCCTCGGTCGTCATCAACGAGATTCATTATCATCCGCCGGCGCCCGACGGCAGGGACCTGGAATTCGTCGAGCTCTACAATTCCGGCCCGACAGCGCTCGCCATCGCTGGCTGGAAGCTCGAGGGAGGGATCTATTTTGAGTTTCCCGCAGGGGCGGAGATTCCAGCTTTCGGCTATGTCGTGGTCTGTCGGGACAGGGAGCTCGCCGCCGAGAGCTACAATGTGTCCCAGGCGGAGCTCTTCGGTAACTACGAGGGCAGCTTGGACAATGATGGCGACAAGGTTTCTCTGCTCGACGGCTTCAACGCCGTTGCGGATGTGGTGAGATACGATGACAGGTTTCCCTGGCCGTCCGGCTCAGGTTCCGTAGACGGGGGGGGAGCTTCTCTCGAGCGGAGCTGCGTCTCGGCACCCTCGATCATGCCGACCAACTGGGCCTCGGCGATGGGCAACCGGCCCACCCCGCTGGCGACCAATTCGCGGGCCGCGTGTCCGCCGGTTCCCATGTCCGTTCCTGATGTGGTTATCAATGAGATCCATTACCATCCCGCGGGAAATTCCGAAGCGCTGGAGGAATTCATCGAGCTTCACAACCACGGATCCCAGGCTGTCAACCTTGGCGGCTGGAGCTTCACCGGGATAGAATTCGTTATTCCTCAGGGAACCGTGCTTGCCGCGGATGGCTATGTGGTCATCGCGCGCAACGCCGAGCATGTCAGCGCGTCCTTCGGCCTGGATAATGTACTGGGCAATTTTACCGGCCAGCTTGCCAACGGTGGAGAGAGGGTCTCCCTGCTGGACGCAGAGGGCGTCCCTGTCGACTCGGTGCGCTACTCAGATGGTGGGGAGTGGCCCTGGGAGGCTGATGGTGAGGGCCGCAGCCTCGAGAAGATCAGGCCCGACGCGGCCAGCTCCGATCCATCCAGCTGGACGAGCAGCGCCATCAGCCCGGGTGACTTTGCCAGTGTCTCCGCCGTAGGCCCACTCGGCCGCCTGGTCATCCAGCGGCTTCTTATCGCTATCAACGGAGGCGGGGAGTTCGTGATCGACAATGTCCGGCTCAGTCCAGTCCAGAACCCGGCTCTGAATCTCATCGTGAACGGTGATTTTGAAGCGGGAGTTGAGGGCTGGGATCTTCGCGGCAACGCGTCTGGTTCCGGCGTGTTGAACGGAATTGGCGTCGATGGCAGCAGTGGCCTCCGAATTCTCACCGCGGCCTCCTGCGGCGAGGGTTGCTTCTCCTGCTCCTCACGCGACAGCGTCGCCCAGTCTTTCAGGTCAGACAATCTCGACCGTGAGGCGGACTATCTTCTTTCCTTCGATTACAAGTTTGTCGAGGGCGATTCGAACCTGTCACTGAGGCTCTTGCGCGGAGTCGAGATCTGTCTCAACGAGAAGCTCGTGAGCCCCGGGATGACCAATTCCTCCAGGGCTGAGAGCATCCCGCCGTTTATCTCGGATCACGGCAGGTTTCCCATGGAACCGACCTCGGAAGATCGCACAACGATTTCCGCACGGGTTCGCATGCCGGGCAACCAGGCACTCGAATCGGTCGAGCTGAAGTACGTGGTGGGCGAGGATGACCCGGTCACCCTGCAGATGTTCGATGATGGGCAGCACGGAGATGCTTTCTTTTCCGATGGGGTCTACGCCGTAGAGCTTCCCACGCTCTTTGACCACAACACCGAGGTCTATTACCAGGTTGTGGCCAGGGCCGCAGATGGAAGTGTCGGGGCGGGACCGCGGACCCATAACGGTACGCGCATGGTCAAGCGCGACCTGCGGGGATTCTACGTCAATGATGAGATCGCCGATACGAGCCTGCCGGTCTACCACATCCTCATACCCGGGGTGAGCACCACCAACCCGCGAGCTATCAACGGCGCTCTCAACTGCGACACCCTGCGTCCAGGATCCTTTGTTTATCACGGCGATATCTATCCGGAGGTTGGAATGCGCTTTCGGGGTAATACCGCCTGTGTCCTCGACAAGAGAAACCTCAAGTTCCGGTTCAATCGTGGACGGTATTTCAAGAACCTGAGAAAGCTGAATCTCCAGGGCATGTGGACGGACAAATCCCTGGTTCGTGAGCACCTGTCCTGGGAGTTCATTCGCCAGCTCGGGATCCCCTACTGCAAGACCGAGTATGTCAGGGTGCATCTCAATGGCAGCTACCATGGTCTCTACCTCTCGCTCGAGCATCCCGACAGCCGCTACCTCGAGAGAAACGGCTTCGATGGAGATGATTGCCTCTACAAGGCGAAGCAGCCTCCCCGGGATGGAGGCACCCCCATCGGGGTCGCCGTCCAGAGCCGGGTCACCGACTACCCCTCCTATTGGGAGCAGGAGACCTGCGAGAATGAAGACTTCACCGCAATCGCCGGCTTTATCGGCGACATGCATCGCGATGCGCAGGGAGGCTCCTCGGCCGAGTTTTTCCAGCAGCGCAGCATGCCGGAGCAGCTCATCGGCTACCAGCTTGCCCAATCGGTGCTCGATAATATCGACAGCTTTGCGAAGAACCACTTCCTGTGCTGGAATAAGGAGTCTGACAAGTGGACTCTTCTTACCTGGGACATGGACCTGGCCTTCGGCAAGAATTTCGACCCTGATATCCGGCCGGTGGGAACGCTGAACGATTGTATGCTCAGTCCCGGCCGTGATCTCAACCCCTGGTTTGCCACCTCGGTCCGGGGCAATTTCCGCCTGCATTACTTCATGGATTTTTTCTTTAGTGCCTCAGCGGGCTATTACCAGCGTGCCTACCTTGTCAGGCTCTGGGACCTGCTGCAGGAGAAGTACAGAAGCGACGTCTACGACGCCCTCATCGATGACCTGGAGACCCTCCTGGCCAACGAGCAGAGTTTGGATTACGGCCGCTGGGGTCGCTCCCCGGTCAATTGCGCGGCGGATTGCGGCGGCAATTGCGCCACCCTGCAGACGATGATCGGGAACACGGCCGAGGTGCGAACGCAGCTGCGCCTGCACCGGAACTATCTCGTCCAGTATATCTCCCGCTGGCACGCGGATGTTCGCGACCATGACAAGATGAAGATAACCGAGATCATGTATCGTCCCATCACCGCCGGCTCCGACCTTGAGTACATCGAGCTGGAGAATACCAGCGGCCGCCAGATAGATGTTTCCGAATGGATGATTTCCGGCGGAGTGAGCTTCGTCTTTCCCCGGGGGACGGTGGTACCCGAAGGCGGGAAGGTCGTGATCGTGAGAGACAGGGATGCTTTCCTGGCTCAATATCCCGGCGCTGAGAATCTCGCGACGATCCTGGGTGAGTACCAGGGGGCGCTTGACAACAATGGAGATGAGCTGCGGCTCCTGGACGCAGGCCCGGGCTACCCGGCGACCATCGATTATGTGAAATACAAGGACGGCGGCTCCTGGCCGGAGGTCAAGGCCGGGCACTCGATCGAGCTCGCCTCGGTGACCGCCGATCTCGATAATGATTTTGGCGATCGATGGAGCGCCTCTGCTGAGCTGAACGGCTCCCCGGGAGGCGTCACCGCGGAGCCCGGTCCGCGGTTCATTCGCGGCGACTTTAACGGTGACACGAGCGTCAATCTCTCCGATGCGGTCGGGATCCTTCTCTACCTGTTCATGGGGGAGGCGGCGCCGGATTGCATGGATGCCGGAGATGCTGACGACAATGCGAGCGTCAACCTCACCGACTCTACCTTTATCCTCAACTACCTCTTTCTCGGTGGCCCCGCGCTGCCGGCGCCCTTCCCGCTTCCGGGAATAGACCTGACCGAGGACAACCTGTCCTGCGATTTTTAGGAGGGGGCGGATCTTGAAGCGATCCCAGAGCGACTTGGCGGGCCAGCCCGGGCTGGTCGAGGAGGGGTCTCTTCGCCTGCTGGTAAGCGTGAGGTCAGCCGCGGAGGCTGTCGAGGCGCTCGAGGGAGGAGCCGACATTATCGATATCAAGGAGCCCGGCGAGGGTTCCCTGGGCGAGGCTCCGGCCGCCGCCCGACAGGCGGTGGTCGAGGCTGTAGACGGTGAAGCTCCAGTGAGCGCCGCTCTCGGTGAGCTCAGGCTTCGAGGGCAGGGCTGGGAGCTGGAGCATCAGCCGGGGATCGCACTCTACAAGCTCGGACTCAGCGGTCTCGGTGAGCCGGGCTGGAGCGAGCTGCTCGACCAGGCACGCGCCCTGGTGGGCGAGGGAAGTCATGGTGAGGCGGATCTCGTGGCGGTGGCCTACGCCGATTGGCAGGCGGCCGGGTCTCCAGAGCCAGGGGCGGTCCTCGAGCATGCCCTTGACCGGAAGTTCCCTTTTTTCCTGATCGACACCTACGACAAGCAGGCGGGCGACCTCTCTACCTTTATGGATTGGGGCATGGTTGCCGCTCTTACAGAGAGAGCCCGCTCCGGAGGGGTCCGCTTCGTGGCGGCTGGCAAGCTGGGAGCTGCTCAGCTCGCGGCGGCGGCGGCGGCCGGTGTCGACGTCATCGCTGTGCGCGGTGCGGCGACGACCGGTGAACGGACCGCCTGCGTTGACCGCCGGGCTGTCGATGAACTCAGCCGGTTGATCCACGAAGAGCTCACTGCTGGCTAGACACGCTGTAGAGGATGCTCTCCTCGGGGTCTTCCGCTCGCAGGTTGATCGCGACGACCCGGTGAACATCCCTCGCCGCGGTGGGGAAGTATTCGTCGACCATGCCGAGCTCGGCGGCCTCTGACATCGAGATGCGCTCTGGAAAGGTGGTCGACTTCAGGAGCACCAGCTCACGGGCTCCGAAGACCCTCGCCATGCGGGCGGCAATCGAATCACTGGTGACCCGCCAGCGCCGGGGCAGTGTGCCGATGCTCTCTTCGTCGATCTCGATGATGAACTGGAAGGGATCGAAGACAGGAATCTTTCCGGCCTCCCAGAGAGATTCGATGGACTCTACCGAGTCAGCAAGCTCGAGCCCGGGGACGGTCTTTTCCGCGACACGGGCGGTGATGGAGAGTGCTCGCAGGGCAAGCCAGTGAGAGCGCTCCTCTCCGAGATTGTAGATGCGGTCCCATTTTCTCACCTGGTCGACAGCGCCGCCGCCGCCGCAGATGAGAATCGAGCGGCGCCTGCTGAAATCGCCGAGGAAGTTCTTCAGCCGGCTCCGCAGGTCCGGGAGTTCAAGCAGGCTTCCGCCCAGCTTGATGATCGATTCAGGTATGGGTAGGTTTTCGTTATGCATTAGAGTGAGGCGACAATTCTCGGTTTTCTATACGGATATTTCAATTCACTAGTGGAGCTTTCGGTCAAAAGGAATGACCGGACATTACAGCCATGCGGATCATTCCAGTGCTGGACCTCAAGGACGGGCTCATCGTCAGGGGGATCGCCGGCAAGCGAGACCTCTACAAGCCGATTGAAAGCAGGCTCTGTTCTTCGGCCAGGCCGGCCGAGGTCGCGGCATCCTTGCGAAACCTGCTGGGTCCGGGATCGATGTACCTTGCCGACCTCGATGCCATCTCCGGCGAAGCTCCGGCCCTGGAGGCCTGTGTCGAGCTGGAGGGGCTTGGCTTCGAGCTCATGATCGATGCAGGTATTCGCTCCGCCGCAACGGCCCGCCAGCTTGCCGCCGAGCTTGATGGCGATCTCATTGCCGCGCTCGAGACGCTTCCCGCTCCCGCCCTCCTCGCCGAGCTCGTTGATGAATTGGGCGCGGGCCGGCTGATCTTCAGCCTCGATCTTGCGGATGGGCGCCCTCTTGCTCCGGGCGACGACTGGCCCTCCGAGGCTGAGGAGATTGCCCGGGAGGCGGTTTCCGCCGGTGTCGAGCGCCTGATCCTGCTTGATCTCAAGGCCGTGGGGACTGGTGAGGGCCCGGCGCATCTCGAGAGATGCGCAGCTTTGAAGGAGAGCTACGCCGGGCTCGAGCTGGTCACCGGCGGGGGGGTGAGAGATCTCGATGACCTGCTGGCTTTGAGGTCGGCGGGAGTCGATGGTGTCCTGGTCGCCTCGGCGCTGCACGATGGACGCCTCGGACCCGAAGAGCTGCAGGGTCTGCTCGAGGCCTGAGCCGAGGTTTTTTCAGAATCCGGCGGCCAGTCCGATGAAGAGGCCATTGCCGCCGCCGGCATCGATGGCTCCGCCGCCAAGGGGGAGGCGGCCCTCGGCAAAGAGCTCGATCTTATCAGCGAGGTGAATGGAGAGGCCGGGGCGCAGGGCGAATCCCCAGGCGGCTTGGTCGAGATCGACCGAGGTGCGGCCGCCATCTCGATGGTCGGCAAGCCACAGGGATGCCTCCGCCCGCAGGTGAAGCGAGACGGAGCCGTGCCGCTCGCTGTAGCCCAGCAGGGTCTCCCAGAGGTCGCCCGGCCGCCGCCCGCGGTGATCACCAAGCGAGGTGGTGTAGAGGGTCTGCGCGCTGAGCGTTCTGAAGGTGTTCCAGGTAAACTCAAGGCCTCCTCCGGCGCCGGGTCTCCAGGTGCCGGCGCCGCGGGCGAAGGCGAGGGGCTCGCTGGAGTCGGCCTCTGCGCCCGGGGCCTTGAGCTCGAGCCTGGGGATCAGCCGGAGCGCGTTCCCATCGACCCTGCTCGAGTCGAGGGTCAAGACCTTCTCAATTCCCAGCTCGGGGTCGAGGAAGCCCTCGCTTCTTTTTCCGATGCCATCCACGCGCCAGGAAGAGGTGCGGTGGCCAAGCTGCAGGTCCAGGCGGAGCTCGGCGGGTATCTCCACGCTGAGACGCAGGCCTGTGTCGCGCAGGTCGCCGCGGGCGCCGGAAGCTCCCCTGGCCTTGTTCCGCCAGGAGGCGTAGAGATCGAGCCTCAGGCTGTCGCTGAGAGAGCCGCCGACCAGGGCTTCATGGCTCCTGCTCTGCGGCAGGGTCGGGTCGAGTGAGAGACCGAGCTCGAGACCTTCGGCCTCCGCGGCCTTCGCCAGGAGCAGGTCCCGCTCCTGTTGCGAGAGTGGGCGATCCGGCCAGCTGATTCGATGAAGCGCGGCGGGCGAGAGTCGCGGGCCGTCGGCTTTATTCTCTTCCTCTTCCCAGAGGGCGGCCAGGAGAGCCGCGGAGCTTTCGACGAGTCGCGGGCCGTGGGATGGGCCTCCAAGAGCCGCGATAGAGCTGGCATCGAGCTTGCTGCGGGCATGGTAGGCCTGGGCCAGGGCGTAGCCCGCGTAATCACCGCAATGGGAGGCTACCAGGGTGAAAGGAGCCGGGCTGTCGCGCTTGATCTGGAGTCCGAGACGTCCGCTGAGCTCACTGGCAGTGGCGAGGATGGCCGCATCTCCAATCCGGATGCCCTGGAGGGGATATTCCGCCGGCCAGGAGATGAGTGAACTGAAGAGCCACTCGAGGGGGAAGAGCAGGTCCGGCATGAGGTTGAAATCGACCTCGGGGAGCTCGAAAGAGGCTGTCAGGGAGGTGAGGCGGATTTCAGCGTGTACGGGGATCGCATCGTAGGCTTCGGCGATGGCCTTGTGCAGGCGTTCGGCGATGGAGTCGGCCAGGCCGGCCTGCTTCCACTTGTCGGAGCGCTCCCCGGAGCCGGCGTTGAGATCTCCCAGGGCGCCTTGCAGGAAGAATCCGAAGCCGAAATCAGCATCGAGCTTGCGGGCGAGGATGCCGGGGTAGTCCGGAGATACCAGTCCATCGTCGGGATCGAGGATGGGGTGTCCGGCGAAGTTAACCACCAGCGCCAGCGGGTTTTCATCGTGGTCGGTGATCTTGATGAGAGCGAGCTCGGGATCGATCGTCTTGCCGAAGCGCCGGTTGTGGCTGGCGTCGGTGACGAAGGTCCGTCCGCAGCCGAGCATGGCCTCTCTCAGGGAATTGCTGGCTCTTGTGATGGAGTCGGCAATCCTGGCGGCGAGATGGTCGGTCCATTCCGGGTCGAATTTTCCAAGCATGTAGAATTCGAAGAGGGCATTGTCTACGTAGCCGCCGACGCTGGTGTGGGTGTGGGTCGCCGAGAGCATCACCCCGTCAAAATCGGCATCCCGCGCGGTGAGCTTCTCAAGCACCGCCTCTCTCAGGCCCCGGTGCATGATGAGAAGGTCACAGGAGACGAGCGCTAAACGGGTGGCGCCGTTGTCGAGGACCAGCGCTCGAGCGTAAACAGGGTGTCGTATTCCGCGCGCCCTGGGGGGGGATGGTCCATAGGTCGCCATCTGAACCGGGCCGCTCCAGCCTTCGGCCAGGTCCACCCGCGCGGTTCCGGCTCGCAGGGGGCCGGTGGCCGTGTCGCGGCGCCCACCGAGCAGGGGATAGTCCAGGAGGAAGTTTTTTTCCAGGTCCGCTTTGCGGGCATTGTTATCGAGGAGCGATGGATCATCTATGAAGTCCTGGAAGAGCTCCGGGCGGAAGAGCTCCAGGTACCTGTGGACATTTGGCCAGGCGGGCGGCACATGGCGGTACATCAGGGTCTCGCGGGCCAGGGCCTCACGGTCGCGGGCTCCCTGGAAGAGCATGCGCCAGGCTCCGACCATCATCCCGGTCCGATCGGCTCCGGCCATGCAGTGGACGAGGATGGCGGATCCCTCCTTTCGTGCCTTGTGGGTAATCCTGATCAGCTCGAGGACCTGGGCCGGCTTCGGGGGGCGGCTGGCGGACATCTGGAGGCTGAAGACCTCGCCGCCGATGGATCTCATGAAGTCGGCGTTTTCCCGGTCGATGGTGCTTCGGAGGTTGACCACGTATTTCAGGCCGACTCGCCTGGCGAGGAACTCCAGCAGGCCCCGGCTCGGATTGGCGGAGCGGTAGAGCAGGCCGGGCTCGACCTCGCCGAGATTTTCCAGGGTGAAACACAGGCGTTCGAGGCCTGAGAGACTCCGCGGCGGTTCGGCTGTGAGCTGCTCGCGGCCGGGGGAAAGCCGGACGAGGGCGTTACAGGACGCCAGGGTGATGGCGAGCAGCGCCGCCGCCAGTCCGTGAGCGATCCGGGCCACCGGTATTCGTTTTAGAGAGCAGGGCTTCCGCAGCCGTTTTGCTTGCATCATCGTGGTCCGGGGTTCTTGCGCCCGGGGGGCGGTCGAGCATACGATCTTGTTCTTCACGGCGTCTCGATTGTCATCAGCGATCGTAACTCGCGGGCCGATCACCGGTTCGAACCAAAGACAGAATAAAGGAAAGCTCATGAAATTAGTATTGAAGGCAATTGTCGCCATGGCGCGTGGAATTCCTGTTTTGCTGGCCTGTTTTTTCTCCATTCCCTGCGCCGCTGATGAGGGGATGTGGCTGTTCAGCCAGCTTCCGCTGGAGCGGCTCGAAAAGACCTACGGTTTCAAGCCGGATGCGAAGTGGGCGCGTCACGTGATGCGCTCCTCCACCCGGATCTCTACCGGCGGCTCGGGCTCGGTTGTTTCCCCAGACGGCCTGGTGATGACCAATCACCATGTTGTCGAGGACATCCTGCAGAAGCTGAGCACGGCTGAGAAAAATTACCTCGAGGATGGGTTCTTCTCCAGGAGCCGCGCTGAGGAGCTCAAATGCCCCGATACCGAGATCAACATCCTCTGGGAAATCGAGGATGTGACGGCCCGCGTAAAAAAAGCCGGCAGTGACGCCTCGGACCCCGGCGCCGCCGAGCAGGCCCGCCGGGCGGAGCGCTCCGCCATCGAGAAGGAGTCGAAAGAAAAAACGGACCTCCACAGCGAGGTGGTCATGCTCTACCGCGGCGGCCAGTACCATCTCTACCGCTACAAGCGCTACGACGATGTCCGCCTCGTCATGGCCCCGGAGGTAGCGATCGCCTTCTTTGGCGGCGACGGAGACAATTTTGAGTTCCCGCGCTATTGCCTCGATGTTTCCTTTCTCCGTCTCTACGAGGATGGCAAGCCGGCGAGGGTGGCCGACTGGCTCCGCTGGAGCTCACGCGGCGCCCGGCCAGGAGAGCTGGTCATGGTCTCGGGGCATCCCGGCAGCACCCAGCGTCTCAATACCGTCGACCATCTCAGATTTTTAAGAGATGTCGCCTATCCATCCTACCTCGAGCTGCTCTATCGCAGAGAGATCGCGCTGCAGCAGTTCGCGCTCAAGGGGCCCGAGTTCAAGCGCATCGCCCGGGGGGATCTCTTCGGCATCGAGAACAGCCGCAAGGCTATCCGCGGAACCCTCGGCGGGCTGCTGAGCCCGGCCACCTTCGATTCGAAGCTGCGCCAGGAGAGAAAGCTGCAGGCCGCCGTGGCGGCTGACGCCGGCCTTGGCGCCAGCCTGGATGATTGGGAGAGAATCCGGCACTCGATGGACGCCTCCCGGAAGTTCAGGGAGGAGTTTATCTTCCTCGAGGGCGCCCGGGCTTTCTGGTCGACGCTCTATCGAAACGCGCGGACCATCCTGCGGCTGGTGGAGGAGCAGGAGAAACCCTCGAGTGAGCGTCTGCCCGAGTACAGGGACACGGCTCTTCCCTCTGTCAGGATGAGATTAGAATCTCCTGCACCGATTTATCCCGCACTCGAGACGGCCAAGCTCACCGACTCCCTGACTCACTTCGTCAAGGTCTTTGGCGCGGAGCATCCTTATGTGAAGCTGGTGCTGGCCGGGCGCTCGCCGGCTGAGAGGGCCCATGAGCTTGTCTCGGGAACCACCCTGGGTGACGCGGCGGCGCGCAAGAAGCTGCTGGCCGGGGGACGGGCGGCGCTTGATAAGTTCGATGACCCGATGGTCGACCTTGCCCGGAGTATTGATTCCTATGCCAGGGCCAGCCGGCGCAAATACGAGGACCTCGTCACCAGTGTTCGCAACGAGGCCTACGGCCGCATCTCGACCGCCACCTTCGCCGTCACGGGAACCGGTGTCTATCCTGATGCGACCTTTACCCTGAGGCTCGCCGCCGGCGTGGTCAAGGGCTGGAAGGAAGGCGGCCGCGACATTCCTGATCACACGAAGCTGGGAGGCGCCTGGAAGCTTGCCTCCGAGCGCGCCGGGGAGGATGCCTACACGCTGCCGAAGAGCTGGAGTGAGGCGAGGGGCAGGATTGGAGCTGACATTCCGTTCAACTTTGTCTCGACCCCGGACATCATCGGAGGCAATTCGGGCAGTCCCGTCATCAACCGCGAGGCGGAGGTGGTGGGCCTGATCTTCGACGGTAATATTCACAGCCTGGTCCTCGATGTCGTCTATACAGAGGAGCAGGCGCGGGCGGTCTCCGTGAACGCCGAGGCTATCATCGAGGCGCTCAGCAAGATCTACGGCATGGATGCGTTGGTTAAGGAGATCATCGGCACCCGGAAGTGAGTCGCTGGCGTCGTCAAGGGGACTGGTTCACCCGGTGGCGCTCTGGACAAGAGCCGGCAGCATGCCGGTGGCCTTCTGGAGGGTCTCCTGGTATTCCGCCTCCGGAGACGAGTCCGATACGATCCCTCCACCAACGGGCATCTGGAGCCAGCCGCGCCCGATGGTCACTGTCCGGATCAGGATGCTGCTCTGCATGCCGCCGCCGAAGCCAAGCCAGGCGAGGCTGCCGCAATAGGGGCCGCGCGCGGTAGGCTCGAGCTCCGAGATGATCTCCATCGCACGTACCTTCGGAGCTCCCGTGATGGAGCCTCCGGGGAAGCTGGCGCGCAGCAGGTCGATGGCGTCCTTGTCCTCCCGCAGCCGTCCACGGATCTCGGAGACCAGGTGGTAGACCGTCGGGTGGCGTTCAATCTCGAAGAGGCCCGGCACCTCGACGGTATGTGGCCGGCAGACCCGAGAGATGTCGTTGCGCAGCAGGTCGACGATCATGACGTTCTCGGCGCGGTCCTTTTCACTCTGGCCGAGGTTGCGCCTGCGGCTGAGGTCTTCTTCTGGTGTGTAGCCGCGCGAGCAGGTGCCCTTGATCGGGCGGGTGGTCACCCGGTCTCCCTCGACGCTGAGGAATTGTTCGGGAGAGGAACTGGCGACCACGTAGTCGCCGAGGTCGAAGTAGCCCGCGTAGGGGGAGGGGTTTGATTTTCGCAGGGCGAGGTAGAAGCGCTCGGGAGACGCTGGCGCCGGGTAGACGAGCCGCTGCGAAAGGTTCACCTGGAAGATGTCGCCGGCGCGTATGTACTCGATCGACCGTGCCACGGCCTCGATGTAGGCCTCTCTCGAAAAATTGCTGAGCAGGCCGGGAAATTCGGGAACCTCCCACGATTCAGAAAGCTCGTCGCGTGAGAGTGCCGGAAGGATTTTCTCCGTGGCGGTCCGTGGGGAGGAGGCGCTGTCGTCAAGGAGCTTCTTGAGCGCGTCGATCTGTCGCGCGGCGCGCTCCCGGCGTCCTGGGCCGGACTCGGGAAAGCCATGGGAGATGATATGGCAGGTTCCATCGAGATGGTTCCAGGCGAGCACCCAGTCGTAGAGTCCGATTGCCAGATCAGGGAGCTTGAATTCGTCGTGGCATGGACGACTGATCTTCTCGATGGAATGAGCCAGGCCGTATCCGAGGAGCCCGGCCGCACCTGCCTGGAACGGGGGCAGGCCTGGGAGAGAAGGAGTCGCCCAGCTCTCCAGGCGCCGCCGCAGGAGGTCGAATGGATCGGAGCTGTAGCTGCCTGAGAGCTCGTAGGTGGTTTCTTTGCCCTCTCCGGCGGCCTCCAGCACCTCTGTGGTGTCACCGGATGTCTTCAATACCTCGAAGGGGCGGGCCGTGATGTAGGAATAGCGGCTCTGCGCATCATCTTCAGTGGCGCTGTCGAGGAAGATGAGATAGGGCAGGCCAGCCAGCCGCTCAAACGCCTCCAGGGGCGACAGCGTTTCCCGCAGTCGCTCGACCAGCGGCAGGCTGGAGCTATCCGTAGCGGGCGCGGTCATTTCTCCGGCCGTTCCTTTCTCCTGTCAAGGTGGCTTTTCTCCTCGCGGGTCAGGAATCCCCATCGCAGGGCCTCATCCTGGACATAGTTCTTATTGAGTGTGAGGGCGGTGATGGCCTTGGCCATCTCATAGCCGAGGTAGAAGGCATGGGATGGATCATCCACCGCGAGCTGGTCGAAAATTTCAAAGGGGTCTTTTCCGCGCACGAGCCCCTCTGATGAGGCGACGTGGAGCTCTCCATCCTCTGCGAACAATCTGAAGTTACGGTCCCGGAGGCCGGCGGCCAGCTCCTCGATGACCTCTGTACCATGTTCGAGGATGCTCGGGTCGCGCAGCAGGTGCAGGTCCGGCTCCCGGTGCTTGGGGAGGACTCCGTTGGCGCAGGCGTAGTGCACGAGCTTCCTGGCGAGAGCGCATTCACGGACGCTCGTCGAGGCCCAGTGGATGACCGCGGTGGTCAGAACGCTGCGGATTCCGAGCTCCTGGCAGAAGCCGAGCAGCACGAGGTTGATCGGAGCCGAGTCGGCGTCGGTGAGCTCGGTGAGGTTACCGATTCCCATCATGATCTCGGCTTCGGGGTAGCGCCTCCGGATTTCGAGGTAGCGGCCAAGCGACCGCGCGAAACCGAAGCCGATAGGCTCCATGACGGGATCGATGCGGTAGGGCACTCCCCAGGACTCGAGCCGGGTCACGTTCTCATCAATTCCAGCGAGATTCTGCGTTTCATCCGGGATGAGCACCACCTCGCAGCCCAGTGATCGCGCCACATCGAGGTTGGATGAATTGACGCTGAGGACCAGCTCCGCCCCGGCGGCGACAGCCGGCTCGATCTCGCGCGGATCAAGGCTGTCTACCGATACGCGGAAGCCCTCGTCGCGAAGCCCCCCGACGAGCTCGCCGACGGCCTCAAAGGGGCCATCTGGATCGCAGCCGAGGTCGATGATGTCGGCGCCTTCAGACGCGTAGCGCCTGGCGATGGCGAGGACCTCTTCCGGATCGAGCTGCGGGACATGGTTGATCTCGGCGATGATCTCGATGTCGTGTTCCCCGTAGTCATCCTCGACGGCCTGCCGGCCGAGGTATTCCGGTAGTTTTCTCAGGTCCCTCGGGCCACGCTCCGCCTTGATGCCAGTGGCATCTTCGATTGCCGCGAGCTCTCCCCGGCAGTAGCCGGGAAGCACGATGGACTCGAGCTCTTCGCTCAGCTCAAGCTTGCGAGCGACCCAGTCGGTCGTCAGCAGGGCCGCGACATCGATATTGAGCTCGATGATCACAGGTCTGAAGTCGAGCTCCGGTTCCAGGCGGGCGAGGAGTCGACGCAGGGCTGGAGCTGCCAGCTTACCCGTGACGAAACCTCTGGTCCTGGAATCGGCCATCTCAGCCTCTCAGCGTATCCATTTCTTCGGGAAGCCTTCGAGGGCGCTGTCCTCACCGGGAGTCCAGGTGGAGAGCTCCTCGATCTCGCGGGCGAGGCTGAAGTCCTTGTCCGTGATGCCGCCGGCGCTGTGGGTCTGCAGCCTGACGACTACCCTGGCCCAGCCGACCTCGAGGTCCGGGTGATGGAAGCCGGCCTCGGCCCTGTAGCCAATGGCGTTGACGAGCATCAGGGTGTGGGGCCAGCCGGGGGTCTTGAAGCTTCTCCTGATCCAGCCATCGCGGAGCTCCCAGCCCGGTAACTCGCTGAGTTTCTCGAGGATCTCTTCCTCACTGTAGATCTTTTCGTCGCTCATGCTCTCGGCTCCTGGTTAGAGATCAGTCCTTGCCGCTGTTTATTTCTTTTCCGGCGAAGACCAACAATTAACAGAATCCAGCCTCGAAGTCGTTCGAAAAGATGCAGCGGAGGCCGAGCTGGCTCAGCTGACGGCACCGCCGTTGATGTTGACGACCTGTCCGCTGATGAAGCTCGCGGCATCGGAGACCAGGAACAGCGCCGTGGCTGCAATGTCCTCTGGGGTCCCCCAGCGCTCAAGGGGTATCTCTCTGAGAACCCGCTCCTGCCACTCAGCCGACGCCTCCTCTCCCCAGGCTGTTCGGGTCCAGCCGGGAGCCAGGCAGTTGACCCGGACCTTCGGCGCGAGGCTGAGGGCCAGGCTCCTGGTAAAGGCCATCACGCCTCCCTTGATGGCTCCGAAGAGCTCTCCGCTTTCTCCCTCCATGCCGACAGCCGCCTGGTCCCAGCCCATGTTGAGGATGACCCCGCCGCCGCGCTCGTTCATGGCCGCGCCGGCCCGGCGAGCGAGCAGCATGCTGGCCCGCAGGTCTACGGCGATGAGAGCTTCGAGCTTTTCATCGTAGGAGAGCTTCGCTCCCTCTCCAGTCAGGATGTCCACCCCGGCGTTGTTGATCCAGATGTCGATGTTTCCCAGGGTTTCGAGGGCTGCCTCGAAGAAGGAGTCGGCGCCCTCGGCGGTGCCCAGGTCAGCCTGGAGGAAGGCGCAACGCCTCCCCTGTGCGGAGATCTCTTTCCGGAGCGTCTCTCCAGCGGAGATGGAGCGGTTGGCATGGATGAGAATCTCGGCGCCCGCGGCGGCGAGCTGCAGGGCGATTGCCCGGCCAATTCCTGATGAGGAGCCCGTGACAACGGCACGGCGTCCATCAAGGGAGAGAGAATCCTGCGGCATTTCGGTTTCGTTCAAGGTACTTCCCTTGCGCTGGGGGAGGAGGTCGGCCGCGTTCAGGCCTCGTTCCTGAGCTCGATGATGGCACTCTGTCCCGGGGATTCGAAGACCTCAACTCGCAGAACCCGCGGCAGCTGTCCGAGCTTCGCTTCGAGTTTTTCACTGAGCTCACCCGACACCCAGCGGGCCAGCAATTCGGCCGTCGTATTCTCGATCGGCAGCAGCACGCAGTCGTCCCGGGGGATCATCCACTCCTTTTCCTCGGAGTTGATCCTTACGTTCCCGTCGGTCACCTCGATACCCAGGGTGTCGCTGTTGAGCGGAATGAGCATCCTGTGATCGAGGCTGTCGGTGATGCCCTGCAGGATCTGCTTGAACTCGATGAAGTCAAAGACCAGGTGATCTGCCTTGAGATCGTCCTCGATCTCGGCGGCGACCTGGTAGTTGTGGCCGTGCAGCCGCTCGCAGACATTGTTACCGAAGACGATGAAGTGGGCGGCGCAGAAGCCGAGATAATCTTTTGATACGCGAACGGTGTATTTCTGCATATTTCAGCCGGCTTGGCGGTTCCAGATCAGGTCTCCCCGTCCCCGCTGCCGGGAAAGGATGGAGGAAGGCCGATTATGCCAGCACGAAGACCGAGAAACAAGCAGGCCGCCACGAGATCCGCGCTCGTGCCGGGGTTGCGGCGATTGCCGTCTTCTCTCAGCCACCCGTCGAGCTCTTCGAGGAGGAGTTCGGAGCCTTCCTTCGGCCAGTCGCTGCCAAGTACCCGCGCCGCCCTGGCGGCGGCCTCCTTCGCCGTTTCGTCGCCGCATTTGCGGGCGATGAGGCTGTCGGGATAGGTCGCCATGAATCGAAGGTGGAGGTGGACGATGGCCGTGTCGAGGTCGAGCTCGAGTTCGAGAGCCTCGAGGAGCCAGTCGAGGCCCTCTTCGAAGATCTGCTCGAAGCCGTTGACGTACTGGCGCGCGACAAGGTCGCGTTCTGCAGCCAGCTTCATGGCGGCGATGAGGTTCGGGGGAGGAGGCGAGTTTACATCGGCCTCTTCGACGCTACCCAGGCCGCCGGGCGAGGCGAGCCGGATGGCTTCGTAGACTTTGCGGCAGTCTTCGCTGTCAAGTTTTTCAAGGACGGTCCGAAGGCCGTCGCGCGGCTCGGACCCGGCGGGAACACTGGCAAGAGGAGCGAGCAGCAGGATGATGCCGAGATTAACGTTCTGGTCGGTGACCTTGCGGCTCTCCGTTACGGCCTCGAGGATGGTGTCGCCCAGGGAGTTGTCCCGCGCGCGGTCGAGGGGGCCTGAGATGGAGCCGGCGGCATCGAGGAAGTGGCGAAGCGTGGTGCCTTCAAATTCTTTACCGGGCTGGACGTTTCCCGCCTTCGGCGCCCTCGCCTCGAGGATGCAGGCGATCATGGCCAGGTCGCCGATGGAAACTTCACGATCTGGACCGGTCACGATTGCAGGGCTCCGATGGCCTTCGAATCCGGGTTGGCGGCTCGCTCTGTAGCGTAGTCAAGGACAGCGAGGGCCATGTCTCTGCCGCTGACTTCGCTGATGGCTCGCCAGCCCGGTATCGCGTTGACCTCCAGGATGCGAGGGGTTCCATCGGGACCCTCGAGAATATCTACCCCGGCGATCTCGGCGCCGACGGCCCGGGCGGCCCTGAGGGCCAGCTCCTCGAGCTCTTCCCCGGGAGCGAAGTTTTCGGCGGAGCTTCCCTGGGAGATGTTTGTCAGCCACTGTCCGGCGGGCGCCTTGCGTCTCATCGAGGCCATGATCTCGTTGCCCATCACGAAGAGCCTCAGGTCGGTTCCTCCATGATCGATGTATTCCTGCAGATAGAAAATCCCTTGTTGAGAGGCGATCTCCCGGATCGCGCTCCCGGCCTCGGCGAGGCTGCCCGGGCGGATGATGCCGCGCCCCTCTGCGCCAAAGAGCGGTTTCACCAGCGCCTGTTCCTCTAATTCGCCGAAGGCCTCCAGGGCCTGGTCCGGGTCTTCGCAGACAATGGTGCGCGGAACCGGGAGCCCCGCCTCGTGAAGCCGGCAGAGGCAGAGATATTTGTCGACCGCAACCTCGACGGCTTTTGGCGGGTTGATCACCGTTACGCCGGCTGCTCGCAGGGCCTGGAGGGCGTCCATTCGATAGACGACCTGCTCGAGGCTGCCGCCGGGAACGCTTCTGACCAGCAGGACATCGAGCTCTGTCAGCTCGAGGTCAGCGCAGCGAACCGACTGGCGGGCACCGGGCTGCGCTGGACATTCGGCCCGGAGCTTCTCCGGATCGGCTATTTCCAGGTTGAGGTTCCTGAGCTTCGCGGCGCGCCGCAGGTCGCCGACATGCCACAGGTTGGGGCCGCAGAGAACGGCGATTCGCGGGGCAGTCATTCCAGGAAGGACCTCCTCACCAGCTCCGGCTCGGTGCTTCCGAAGGTGAATTCACTGCCGGTCTCGGTGTTGCGGAAGGTCACCTCGGCCGGGCTGAAGAGCCCCGGGTCGATCCTGTAGAAGTCACGGTCATAGCGCTCAAAGATCTCGCTGAAGAGGGCGCCGTGGTCGCCGGAGGCGCAGGAGGGGGTTTTCGCTCCCAGCTCGGCGATGGATTCGTCATCTCCGGCCACCTCGAGCTCGACCCTCGAGCCGTAGAGTACCGCGTCGTTGGTGCGGCCGATGGCGGCAAGATCATCGTCCGCCGTCGGCGGGATGGGGGCGCTGCCTTTTCCGGCGAGGACCCGCGTGAGGTCAAAGCGGAGCTCGTGCAGCTTGTGAAGGGCGGTCTCGATGCTGCGCGCCACGACCTGCACCCCGCCGGCGGCGCTCGCGGCGGGGGCTACGGCTAGGGTGATGTTGCTCGGCTCGACACTCGTTTTCGAGGAGATGAAATCGAACACCTCCTCTGTGGGCTGTTGCCGGGTCTCGAGCGCGCCAACAATTCGCGCGGCCTTCTCGACATGCCCGATGTCCTTGAAGAGCTCCTCACCGCCGTAGGCCGCGCGCATTGGGCCCGAGCCCATGGCGAAGAAGTCGCCGACGGAGAGCTGCCAGCCGGCGTATTGCGAGGCCATGCAGGCGGCGACCGGGTGGCTGGTTTTCACGAAGACCCGGTCGAAGGGCAGTTCCGGGTCTTTTCCCGGGCCGATGGAAACCTCGGCGAGATCACAGAGGGTGAGCCGCGCGAGGAAGAGCCCGGCTTCGTAGCCGCCATCGTCTGTGATTCCACAGTCGATGATTCGTCCGCCGCCGGCGGCAATGGAGCAGCTGTTTTTGAGCCGCTCGTTGCAGGCGAGCTGTGATTCGACGAAGCTCCAGGCGTGCTCGTTCAATTGTGCATCAGACATGGGGATCCTCCATGATCGCGACAGCATTGTCGCCAGAGTCGACGACTGGGTCAAACGATCTAGGTGGCCGCGGCTCACACTTCTTGAGATATTCCACCGCCTCCTGCTATCATGCCTTTCCGGGAACTGGTCCATACAACTCCAGCAAGAGCATGCCATGTCACCTTTTCTGATTCTCCTGATCGGTGTTTTATTCATCGTGGCCGCCATCATCTGGCTCAAGCTGCACCCCTTTTTCGCGCTGGTCCTTGCGGCTGTTCTGGTCGGTATTCTTCCTTCGAATGCCGTCGAGGTCGCGCCCGGCGTCTCTGTGTGGCAGCAGGCCCTGAGGTCCTTTGAGAGCTCCGCCGCGGGGTTGGGGCTGATGGCCGGCAAGATCGGCATCGTGATAGCCCTGGCGGCGGTCATCGGCCAGTGCCTGATGGAAAGCGGAGCGGCCGACCGGATTACCCGGACACTGCTCAATGTTTTCGGAGAGAAGCGGGCAAACTGGGCCCTGCTGCTGAGCGGTTACTGCCTCTCCATACCGGTCTTCTTCGACACGGTCTTTTTCCTGCTCGTGCCGCTGGCACGGGCCATGTTCCTGCGAACCGGGAAGAATTACATGAGCTATGTCATGGCGATCTGCGCCGGGGGAGTTATCACGCATGGGATCGTGCCGCCGACACCCGGGCCGCTTCTGATGGCGGAGACGCTAAATATTGAACTCGGGCAGGCGATCCTCGGCGGCTTTCTGATCGGTCTTCCGGTAGCCCTCTTCGGGGGCCTGGTGCTGCCGCGCCTGTTTGTCTCGCGCGGCCTGGATCTTCCGATGCGGGACACTCCCGGGGCCTCGACAGCGGAGTTGCAGGAAATTGTTGACCGGCCCGAGGAAGAACTCCCGGGGTTTTCCGTTTCGATTCTTCCCGTTGCCTTACCGGTCATCCTGATCACGGCCCATAGCGTCTGGAAGGCGCTTGGCAATGAGAGTGATGTCCTCGCGCTCCTGGGAAATAAAAACCTGGCCATGTTTATCGCTACGGGCGTGGCGATGGCGCTGCTGGCGAGATCAAAGGGGTACAATCTGAAGCAACTCACCACGGCGATCGAGCCCGCTCTCAGGGAGGCAGGCGTGATCATCCTGATCACCGCGGCCGGTGGAGCTTTCGGGGGCATGCTGAAGGAGACGGGTATTGGAAAGACCATCTCGGATATGGTTACGGGCTATGTGGACGGTGGGGAGGGCACCTGGGGACTCGGTGTCCTGCTGATCTTTATCGCATGGGGATCTGCCGCTGTCATGAAGGTCGCGCAGGGATCCGGCACCGTGGCCGTGATCACCGCAGCAGGCATCATGGCTGGTGTTCTCGCCGGACTTGACGAGGCCGGAGTCGAGCTTCCTTACCACAAGATCTACATCTTCGCGGCGATCTCTTTCGGTGCCAAGGTGATCTCGTGGATGAATGACAGCGGCTACTGGGTGGTCTGCAAGATGAGCGGCTTCACCGAGAAGGAAACCCTCAAGACCTGGACGGCGCAGCTGGCGGCGATGGGAGTGTTCGGTCTCGTCGAGGTTCTCATTTTGAGTCACCTGGTTCCCCTGGCTTAAAGTGTTATTGATAAGCCATTATCTTTTAGGCAATACGGTGTAAAATCGCGGTTCGCGAACACGGTAAAACGACACAGGAAGGCGAGCATGACACCTGAACGCTACAAGACCGTACTTCTCTGCGGCGCTCCCGGTGCCGGCAAGGGTACCCAGGGCAAGATCCTTGGCTCGATCCCGGGTTTCTTTCACCTCTCCTGCGGCGATGTTTTCCGCACCATCAATATCAACTCCGAGCTGGGTCAGAAGATCTGCGAGTACACCTCGCGCGGAGACCTCGTACCCGACAACATCACCGTCGAGCTCTGGCAGGAAAACATGAACGCACGGACGATTCTCAACGACTACAAGCCCAATGACGACCTGCTCGTTCTCGATGGAATTCCCCGCAATGCCGAGCAGGCCGAGCTCCTCACCGCTCATATCGAGGTGCTGAAGCTTGTGCATCTCGTCTGTGCTGACAAGGAGAAGATGGTCGAGCGTCTCAGGCGTCGCGCCCTGAAGGAAAACCGCGTCGACGATGCGCGCGAAGAGGTCATCCGCCATCGCTGGAAGATCTACGAGGAGGAGTCCCGTCCGCTCCTGGCTTTCTATCCGCCCGAGAACATCATCGAGGTAGATGCCACCCAGAGCCCCTCCGAGGTGCTCACCGCGGTTCTCGAGAAGGTGAGCCCGGTACAGAACGCGCATTTCGGAGGGTCTTCCTGAGCGCGCCCTCTATGGCGTAATTCGCGGGTTATGAGACGAACCACAAGACACCATCTCTCGGGATGGCTTTTCCTTGCCGCCGCCCTGTGTCCGGCTGCAATAGCGGGTGAAGAGCAACCCACCAACGTGATCCTGGTGATGTCGGATGACCAGGGCTGGGGCGATGTCGGCTACAACGGGCACAAGATTCTCAAGACGCCGCATCTCGATGCCATGGCGGGGCGAAGCCTGCGTTTCAACCGGTTCTACGCCTCCTCGCCCGTCTGCTCGCCGACCCGGGGGAGCTGTCTCACCGGGCGCCATCCCTATCGCTACGGAATTTTCTATGCCAATGCCGGCGGACCGACAACACCTTCCCGTTATCTTCTGCCGAAGGAGGAGATAACGCTCGCCGAGGTTCTCGCCGGACGCGGCTACCGCACCGGGCATTTCGGCAAGTGGCATCTCGGAGATTTTAAGGGGAAGTCGCGCTCAGCTCCTTCGGACCACGGCTTTGACGAATGGTTTTCCACGGCCCGCAAGGTCGCCACGCTGCACCCGGACGCGGCGAGCTACCGTCACAACGGGAAGAAAGTGGAGGGGCCCCTTAAGGGGGATGACTCCAAGATCATCATGGACAAGGCGCTTCCCTTCATTCGCTCGGCGGTAGAACAGAAGAAGCCGTTTTTCGCCGTTATCTGGTTTCACACTCCGCACCTTCCCATCCTCGCTGCCGAAAAACACCGCAAGCTCTACCCCGGCCGTAAGGACAAGGAGAAGCATTACTGGGGCGCGCTGACGGCCATGGATGAGCAGGTGGGGCGCCTGAGGGGAACTCTCCGGGAGCTCGATGTCGCCAGGGATACGATGCTCTGGTTCACCAGTGACAACGGGCCGGAGGGAAAGAAAGAGGGGCCTGGATCGCCCGGGACCACCGGCGGGTTGCGGGGGCGCAAGCGGAGCCTCTTCGAGGGAGGTGTGAGGGTGCCGGGCATCCTGGAATGGCCGGCACGGATTTCGAAGGCGCGCCAGAGCGATGTTACCTGCTCAACGCAGGACTATTTCCCCACGGTACTCGCGGCGCTGGGGATCGATTCGCCTGACCCGTCACGCCCGATGGATGGGGTGAACCTGCTGCCCCTGGTCGATGGGATGGATTTCAAAAGAGGAAAGGCGCTCTCTTTCCAGAGCCGGAGTGAGCTGGCCCTGATCGATGGCCGCTACAAGTTGCACAGCAAGCTTGGCGATGCGGGCAAGGACAAGCTCTACGATCTCTCTGCCGATCCCGCTGAGAAGAAGAACCTCGCCGAGGCAAAGCCGTCCCTGGCGGCGAGATTGCGTAAAACTCTCGCGGAGTGGCAGGAATCCACCAAGGCGAGCCTGGCGGGGGCCGACTACCGAAAATAGTCTCTACTCGAAGAGTGAGCGGGCTTCCCGTGCGAGGCGCAGCAGGTTTGCTTCGCACTTTGCCAATTCCTCTCCCGCGGTAAGGATGGTGAGTAGAGGGGAGCCGGCCGCGATCTTTTCGCCGACAGAGGGAATATCGGCCAGGGCGAGGTTGCCGTCTTCGGCAGCCCGGGGCGCGGCCACCAGCTCGACAGGAGCTTCGGCGAACAGGATGGCCTTGGCGCAGGCCCGGGATGCCCTGGGAGAGCTGGCGGGCAATGCATTTCCACGACATGCGCTGACGTGCTGCGGAATCGTTTCGAATCCGCAGCATCTTTCGATGACCTCCACCGAGCCGGTATAGCGCGGATTGAGCTCGATGAAGACAGGGCCGCTTGGGCTGAGAATGAAATCCAGGCCGAAGAGGCCGCGCAGGGAGAATTCACCGCCGGCCGCCTCCCCGGCGAGGACGACCTGGCGCAGAGCCTCGTCCTCGAGTTTCAGGGGACCGAGGTTGCCGCAGTAGGTGAAGCCAGCGGCTCCAAGCCAGCTCTCCCCGATGAGCTGCTCGGTGGCTCCCAGGAGGAGGGAGTGTCTCGAGGGCTCGTTTTCACTGGCGATGAAAAGAGCGGAGGCTGGAACTCCATCGACGAAGCGCTGCAGGTAGCGGCCTTCGGAGGTCGTCGCCTTTGAGGCGGCTTCAATTCCAATTCCGCCGCCGCTCCTGATCGGCTTGGAGAGCCAGCCGGATTCTCCAGGCGCCTCTTCGCCGGCTTGACGGATTTCCGCAACCGTGAGCCCGGCCCGGGCGAGGCAGCCGTTGAGCGCAAAGGGGTCGAGGGCCCGGGCTAGGACCGCCGAGGCGTTTCCGAGGATTTCATGGCGGCTCTCGATCCTGCTGATGAGGTCGGGGTGGTTTTCAAGGCCGCCGGAATAGATCACGGGCAGCAGCGGCAGCTGTTCGAGAGCGCCGAGGAGTCCTTCCGGCCAGGTGTCCGCGGCGATCCGGGTACCCGGACAGCGGGCGGCGAGGTCGGAGTCGTAGAAGAGATCGCAGGTCACAGGCCGCAGCCCTGCGCGCAGGCACGAGAACGCCAGGCTTCTCGCGCTGGCCCCGGCGCAGATCACATCCGCTTCTTCGGCGTTATAAAGCGTTGCCATAGAGACCAATTTTCTGGTAGAAACCCTGATTCGTACA
>CAUZHA010000061.1:0-27105 GCA_963579555.1 Planctomycetes bacterium UBA1146 | reverse complement strand
AGCCCTGGTATGACCAAAGTGTGACTAAAGGGGGCCTAAGGAGGCCAAAAAGGGGGCTTAGGGGGCTATTGACGCAAACCTATACGGCGTTGCATCCAGCGTCCCTAAACCTGCCAACAACTAGTGTTTAACGGTTGGTGTGACCCGGTGTGAGTTGACGCCCTTGGGGGTGGCAGAGTCTTTTAAGTCCCCCGCGTCTGCCAGTTCCGCCACCTCGGCCTGTTCCCAGATACGCGCCCCGAAGCCTATCGCCTTGACAGCGAGGCAGTCCAGAAGAAACCCGGGCCTCAAACGGCTTTGTCCTCCCCGCCTTCTGCAGCGCGCCCCTGCTGAAGCTTCTCCTATCGGGATGTATGCGGCGCCTGCAGATGCTAAAATAGCCCGGTCATGTATCCCCGAAACCGGGCCGGGCCGGCGGCCCTCGTTCTACTTCTATTCTCTCTCGCTCATCTCGGCAGCCCTCCCCAGGCTGCCGCGCAGAAGGAGAGGTCGACTCTTATCAGCGAGTTTCTCGCCGACAACGAGGAGGGCCTGCCGGACTCGAACGGAGACCGCCACGACTGGATCGAGCTCCACAACCCCGGTACCACCCAGGTCAATCTTCGCGGGTACTTCCTGACAGACACTCCCGAGGAGCTTGACCGCTGGCGCTTTCCGGAGCTCATCATCCCCCCGCGAGGATACGCAGTCGTTTATGCCGCCGGGGTCGAGCCCGGCGAGCTCGCGGCTGAGACGCGCCTCCACACCAGCTTCAGGCTGCGCTCCGATGGTGAATACCTCGCCCTGGTCGCTCCGGACGGAGTGACCGTGCTTTCTGAATTCTCCCCCGGGTACCCTCGCCAGTTCGAGGACGTCTCCTATGGACGGGACGCCCTGGGCCGTGAAGGCTACTACATCGAGCCGACCCCGGGAGAGCCGAACGGCGACGGCGTGATCGGCTTCCTGGATTCCCCCGCCTTCAGCGTCGAGCGCGGCTGCTACGAGGAGCCCTTCACCCTGGAGCTCTCATCCTCCGATCCACTCGCGGCGATTCGCTTCACCACCGACGGCTCCGCGCCTGCGGGACCCAGTGACGGCGCGGCCTACAGGGGGCCCATCGAGATCTCGAGGACGGCCACGGTCCGGGCCGCCTCTTTTCGCGAGGGCTACGAGCCCTCCGACGTCATGACCCACACCTATGTATTCCCCTCGCAGGTGGTGAGCCAGTCCAACGACCAGCCGGGCTATCCAGCCTCCTGGGCAGGTCGACCGGCGGACTACGAGATGGACCCCGAGGTCGTCGGTGACAACGACCTCTTCAATGGCGTCTACCGTGAAAGCATCGTCGACGACCTGAAGGACATCCCCACGCTATCGATCGTCATGAGCCGTGATGATCTCTTCGGCTCCCGCGGGATCTACCTCAACTCCCAATCAGAGGGAGTCGGCTGGGAGCGGCCCGCCTCGGTCGAGCTATTTGATCCCGAGGGTGAAGAGGAGGGTTTCCAGGTCAACTGCGGAATCCGTATCCAGGGAGGATCCAGCCGCTCGCCAAATTTCCCGAAGCATTCTTTTCGGCTGCTGTTCAAACGCGACTACGGACCGGGCAAGCTGCGCTACCCCCTCTTTGAAGCTGAGCCCCAGGGCTCAAACTCGACCGATGAGTTCGACACGGTCGTCCTGCGCGCCTTTTTCAATAACTCGTGGACCCACTGGCATTGGTATCAGAACCCCAGGGCCCAGTACCTGCGGGACCAGTTCATCCGCGACTCGCAGCTCGCCATGGGCCAGCCCTCGCCCCATGGACGTTTCGTACATCTCTACATCAACGGTCTCTACTGGGGCTTCTACAATCTCCACGAGAGGCCCTCGGCTCCGTTCATGGCAGCCTACGGAGATGGGGAACGAGAGGATTACGATGTCCAGAATGTTACCACCGCGGTCGACGGTAACCTGTCGAACTGGAACAGGATGATGAGCATAGCCAATTCCGGAGTCTCCTCGGCAGACGGCTACGCCAGGATCCGCGAGTTGCTCGACGTCGACAACCTCATCGACTACATGTTGCTCAATTTCTATCTGGGCAACGATGACTGGGATGGACACAATTGGTACGCTGGCAGCAAGCGCGAAGGCGGCCCGGGCTACCAGTTCTTCTGCTGGGACTCCGAGCTCATCATCTCCCGCCACCAGAACAACCCGCCGCCGCCCCAGCCTGACCTCGACATCATCCTCAACCGCGACCGCACCGGGCTCAACAACAACAACAAGCCAACGCGTCTCTACAATGCGCTGCGGGCCAACCCCGAGTTTCGTCTGCGCTTTGCAGACAGGGTTCACAAGCACTTCTACAACGACGGAGCGCTGGGCACCGACAAGGTGCTGGCGAGGTGGCTTACACGCCGTGACCAGGTCTGGCGTGCGGTCGTCGCCGAATCGGCGCGCTGGGGTGATTTCCGCCGTGACGTCCTGCAGGGCTCCGGCTCCAGGGAGCAGTACGACCTCTTCCACCGCAACCAGCACTACGTCGCCTACCAGCAGTGGCTGCTGAACACGTATTTTCCGCGACGCAGGAACATCTTTCTCGCCCAGCTTGCCCGACGCGAGCTGGTTGCAGAGCTCTCGCCGCCGGCTCTCGAACCTCACGGCGGAACCATTCCCGCCGGCGGCGGCGGACTGGAGGTCGGCATCAGCGTCGATATCGGCACGATCTACTTCACCACGGATGGAAGCGACCCACGCCTCGAGGGAGGCGCCGCCTCCCCTGCGGCTTCAAGATACAGCGATCCCCTGACCCTCGAGGGAACCACCACCCTCAAGGCCAGGGTGCTGAGGCGGGGCAACTGGAGCTCCCTCGCCGAGGCGCAATACACCGCCGACCTCTCCCCCCTGAGAATAACAGAGCTCATGTACCATCCGCGCCCGGAGGAAGAGGAGGGCGGCCACGACCCGGGTGATTTTGAGTTCATCGAGTTGTGGAATTCTTCACCCGCGACGCTCGACCTTACCGGGGCGAGTATCGAGGGCGGCATCCGCTTTGACTTCTCCGCCGGCGGCGCGACGAGCCTGCAGCCCGGTGAGCGCCTGCTGATCGTCGAGAACCTTGAGGCGTTCGCCTCGCGCTACGACCTCGAAAGGATCCTTGTGGCCGGCGAGTTCTCCGGTAACCTGTCCAACGGCGGCGAGACCTTCTCACTGATCGACTCGAGTGGAGCCGAGACCCTCAGGATCAGCTACAACGACAGCTGGCATCCGGAGACCGACGGCGGCGGCCCCTCCCTGCAGCTCATCGACCCACTCACCGATGGCGAAGCCCTTCGCTCACCTGGCGCCTGGCGGCCCAGCAGCGTCAGCGATGGCACCCCGGGCCTACCAGACCCTGGCGCCCCCCCGGGCGGCCTCCAGGTTCCCGGGGACCTGAACCAGGACGGCGGCATGGACATCTCCGACTCGATCGCCCTGCTCGGCCATCTCTTCCTCGGCAGTCCCGCCCGGCTGCCATGCCAGGATGGCAACATCGGAGACCCGGCGAACCTCACCCTGCTTGACGTCAACGGCGATGAAGAGCTGAACCTCACCGATGCGATCCACTCTCTGGCCTATCTCTTTATGGGAGGCGCGCCTCCGGCTCTTGGAACCGAGTGTCTTCCCATCGCGGGCTGCTCCAATGCCTGCGCCGACGGGCAGGGCCTATAAACCTGATGACGCGGAAATAGATTGCTTCAGGCAGACGGTTGATAAAGATTTAAAGCTCTGGAGACCGTCGCAACCAGCCACCGAAGTGAATTCGCGGAAACAAAATGGATAATATTTTTTATATCACCCTGATCTTCGTCTTTGGAGCGGCCCTGATCAGCTTTGTCATCCAACGCTGGGCGCTCGATCGCTGCCTGAAACACTTCAGCAACTTCAACGTCAGCATTGAGCTGGAGGGCCAGGATCCGGTCTGGGGCGAGTTGACGGTCTATCCGGGAGGCATCGAGGTCATCTATTCGGAGGCCCGCGCGGATGACACCGGCAATGCCGAGACGAGCTACATTGTCTTTGAGAACCAGATGGACAAGATCCTCGCAGTCGAACGCTACCACGAAGAGCTCGATGAGGAAGACAAGGCCCGAAGGCTCAAAGACGTCAACTCCCTGAAAAATCGAGGTCTCATCAAGAAGCTCGCCCGCGGGCTGCGCAATCTCTCCAACGCCTTCAAGGATGCCATCAGCCAGTCGATGGGGCTGGTCGTCGCCCAGACCAGGGGTAAGGCATCTTCATCTCAGGCCAAGAGCCAGGACGCGGGCATCAAGAAGATCGGGGAGGAGGCGCTGGGCGCCGTGAGCAACCGCTTCGAGCCGATCCTCGAACGCTATATCGGCTCCAGGGTCATCGTTGAGTCGAAAAACGGTGACGAGACCTGCCGCCATCTGGGCATCCTCAAAGAGTACTCGAGCAATTGGATCGAGCTGCTGGAGTGTACTGAAAAACATGAGACCTACTTCCTTGTTTCTGACAGCGAGAGGCTGCGCCTGAACCGCGACATCGACTTCTTCATGAAGTGGACACCCGAACAGAAAAAAGGCCGCAGAAAGTTCAAGAGCACCTTCCAGTGCAGGGTCCGGAACTTCGGCGACAAGCCGATCAGGGTCTGCCGGTTTGAGAAGGAAGACTATGAACACAAGCTCGATATCGAGATTCTCCCGGGAGCGGATGCCGATTTCAAGGTAAAGGATCTGCCCCCGGAGTTCTTCTCCGGAGACCTTCATCCCGAAACCGAGCAGACGATGATCCTTGAGTCTCCGCACAGGGGAGAACACCAGGAAAGCGCCGAGAGCTGGCTTCCGGAGATCAACCTCGTGATCGAGGGAGAGCGGGTCCTGGATCTCTGCCTGCCGCGCTCAAGGGCCATTTTGCGCCACGGCGGCCCCGCGGCCTGACAACGCTTTTCCCTCCCGGACCGGTTTCCCCCGAGCGAGTGAACTTGCGTGTCATCGAAGCGCCTGCTATCTTCTCCGACGAGGCTTCGCCGCAGCGAAGCCGGCCGAATGGAATTTCAGGAGCGCGCCAGTAGCTCAGCTGGATAGAGTACCGGATTTCTAATCCGGTGGTCGGGGGTTCAAGTCCTCCCTGGCGCGCCATTTTATTTCCTTCTCCAGCGCTGTACGGCATTCTCAGACGATCCGGGATAATTCTCATTAGCTGCTTCAATCCCGGAGTTTGAAGCTGGAAAATAGCAGGGAAGGCCTGTCCGTTCTATTTTCCGAATCCGAGTGAAACCACCGAGCAGTTGTATGTTCAAAACAAAACCCAGATGTCTTGCCGCTGCCTTTCTCTTTCTCTTCTTTCCCTGTACCGCGCGGGCTGAAAACGTCGCCCATTGGGATCTTGATGGCGACCTCTCATCCTCCTCGAATGCCGAGGAGCTCATCCTTTCCGCCTTCCCCGGAATCGACCCTTCCATTCGGTTCGCCTCAGCCGATATCGACGGGGATGAAACGACCTATGCCGTGGTTACCGATGGCAACGCGCTGACGGTGCGACACGGTCTCAACGCCAACGGCGGAGGCTCCTACCTCAACAGCTACACCCTGGTCATGGATGTAAGGTTCCCCGAAACAGGCGATTGGGTCTCGCTCTACCAGACCAACTCCTGCCAGAACGAGAACGGCTCGACGGCCCCTCTCGCCTGCGGCAACGATGGAGACTGGTTCCTCAGGGGAGATGGAGCCATCGGAATCAGCGGCAACTACAGCGGCGCCATCACGGCGAACAGGTGGCACCGCCTGGCGCTCGTGGTCGACAGCGCCTCGGGAGCCTACATCAGCTACATCGATGGAGCCGAGGTGCAGAGAAATGCCGGCGCGGTGACCGTAGATGGACGATTCAGCCTCTACCCGGCCGGCAACCCGGTGGACTGGTTCCTGCTCTTCGCGGATGAGTCCGGCGAAGTTGGAGCTCCGCAGGAGATGGGAACCGTGCATCTGAACGCTGTACAGATCCGCGACGCGGCCCTCTGTGCGGAAGAAATCGCTCTGCTCGGGGGGATCTCCGATGGACCCCTTGACACCGAACCGGTCGCGGGCGAGGAATGCGCCGTAGAGCCCCCTGCCGGCGACCCCGGCATCAAGGAGGGCCCGTATCTGCAGTGGGTCACCCCGGGTGAGATCACCGTCATGTGGGAGACCTTCTCCGAGGCTAGCGGTACGGTTCGTTATCGCCGCGCTGGCGAAGACTGGCAGGAAGCCTCTCATCCCGGCGTAAGCCGAATCCACGAGGTGAGGCTCGAAGGTCTCTCGGCGGGAGAGGAGTTTGAATACCTCGTCCGCTCAGAAGCGGGAGCCGAGCTCATCGAGAGCGCGCCCGAGACCTTTACAACGGCGCCGGAAGACCAGGCGTCGATGCGCTTCACCGTCTGGGGAGACAACCAGGCAAATCCTTCGGTCTTTGGCGAGATATCGAGGCTGATGGCGGCCGACGAACCTGACATCGCCGTAGGACTCGGTGATGTCGTCGACAACGGTGATGTCTACGCCTCGTGGGGAGTGGAGTTTCTCTCTCCCCTGCAGCCGCTGTCGAAGAACATCCCCTTCTACACGGCGATCGGCAACCACGAAAGGAACTCGCACTGGTTCTACGACTACCTGGCCCAGCCCGGCAATGAGCACTGGTTCTCCTTTGACTACGCCGGCTGTCACTTCGTCATCTTCGATTCAAACTTCCCCTTCATGCCCGGCAGCGAGCAATACCAGTGGCTCTACAATGATCTCTTCTCAGATGCCGCCCAGGAAGCCAACTGGCTGCTGGTATTCCACCATCACCCGCCCTACTCCGAGATCTACGAGGAGACCCTCTACGCCCAGCTTCGCATGCATGTCGTTCCACTCCTGGAGACGGCGGGAGTCGACGTGGACTTCACCGGACACATCCACGATTACGAACGCGGGATCTTCACGCCTCCCGATACCGGACGCAGGATCGCCTACATCCAGACCTCCGGAGCAGGTGGGCGCCTCTGGGAAGACGAATTCGATGGCGAGTGGGACCAGATCCAGCGCGTCGTCCAATACGTTCATCACTACGTACGCGTCGATGTCACAGAGGACACCCTGGTCATCAACGCAATTGACAGGGAGGGAGATTCCTTTGACTCCATCCGCCTGAACCGCATGCCCCGTACGGGCGAAGCTCCCGAACCTCCCCCGCCAATCAATATTCCCCCTGAGCAGCCTTCGGGCGCAGCCATCACCCAATGGGATTTCACCGGGGGTGACCTGGATGCATCGAGAGGCTTCGGCTCCCTGCAATACAGCGATGGCCCCAATGGCGCCACCTCGGCCGCGACGGAATTCGGATCGACCTCCGACTTCGATATTGCTCCGATTGGCGGCGAGGAGGCCCAGGTCATGAAATTCCCCAAGGCGGAGGAAAACGCCATGGGGTTCCTTGTAACCCACGGAGCCGTTCCAAATGGCGCCGGGAATTATGTCAATGACTACAGCCTGGTCTTTGACATGCTCGTCCCATCGAGTTCCTTTGCCGCCGACGGCTGGCTGTCGCTACTGAACACGAACGCATCGAACTCCAACGATGGAGATCTGTTTGTCAACCTGCAGAACGGCGGCATTGGAATCAGCGGCAGCTACAGCGGCATTATCCAGGCCGACACCTGGCACCGGATAGCCTTCGTCTTCTCCCTGGAGGGTGGGTCCATCATTCTCCACAAATACATCGATGGACAAGACGCGGGCGAACAGAACCTCGGAGCAGCGGATGGCCGCTGGGCGATGTACTCACGCAACGATGCCACCCCTTTCTTCTACACCCTGACGGACGACAATGGACAGACCAGCGGCGGCTACCTGTCGAGCTTCCTCTTCATTGACGGCGTCCTGAACGCGGAGGAGATTGGCGCGCTGGGCCCACCGGACGCTGATGGGATCCTCGAGGTAGAGGCCGGCTGCGGACCTGACTGCCCACCCGTCTTTTTACGCGGAATGGTAGAAGGGGCTGCCGGACCCGGTATCAGCGACGCTGTCTTCATTCTCAACTACCTCTTCACAGGCGGAAGAGCTCCCGGCTGCATGAAGGCTGCCGACGTCAACGACACTGGGGTGGTAGATCTTACCGACGCCGTCTATCTGCTGAACTACCTCTTCATAGGCGGGGCCGCCCCGGCCGAGCCGATCGAATGCGGGGAAGACCCGACCGAGGATGAGCTGAGCTGCGAAACACCAACGGAGGCCTGTCAGTAGGTTTCCCGGGTGGCGCTCATTCCAGTTCGACGCTGGCGAAGCCCTCGGAAAACTCGAAGGCCCGCAGGAACCGGGGCTGGATCACCATCTTTCCCTCGCGGTTCACGTAGCCGACCTTGCGATTCCTGATGATCGGCGCGAGCCCCCCGGAATAGGTCATCAGCCAATCCTGCCCCATCCGCAGCAGGATCCTTCCGTCAGGACCGATACAGGACCAGCCCTTCTCGTTCTGTACGCTCGCCATCCCCTCGGAAAAATCATAGGCCGCGAAATAACTTGGTGGAATCAGCTGTTTACCGGAGCGATCAATAAACCCCCAGCGCGTCTTGACGCGGATTCGCGCCAGGCCGTGCCTGAAATCAAACGCCCTGCTCACCCCCTCCAGGGGCCCGATGACAACCTTGCCGGTATTCTCGATGTAGGCTATGCGCCCATCGAGAAGAACCCGTGCCCGGCCCTGGTGGAAATCGTAGGCCTTTTCAAAACGAGGCGAGATGGCGAGCTTGCCGACCCGATCGATATAGCCGAGCTTGCCGCCAAGACCCACCGGGGCGAGCCCCTCGCTGAACCTTCCGGCTGATGAATATTTCGCGGGAATCACCATCTTTCCCCCGCCATCGATATAGCCGAAGCCGCTCGCGGTGCCGACGGCGGCCAGGCCAGAGCTGAAATCTCCACCGGCCCGGTATTCCCCCTTGATGACCAGTCGGCCACGATTGTCGATATAGCCGCGCCCTTCAGCTGATTCGACCCAGGCCTTTCCCTCGGAAAAATGCCGCGCCCAGTCAAACCGGGCTGGAATCGTCATCTTCCCCTTGCGGTCAAGATAGCCGTATTTGTACACCTTGTTTTCGTGAAGACGAACCCGGGCAAGACCTCCCGAGAAGCTGCCCGCCTCGTGCAGCACCCGGCTGGTAATGAGTACCCGGCCGGTCTTGTCGATATAGCCGATGCTGCCACGCTTGCGCTCGTGGGCGAAAAGCGCCGCGCAGGCCGGCAGCGCCGCGAGAATCAGCAAGGCAGTGAAACGTTTTTTTCTTTTCACGCGGATCATGATGATATTTGCCCCGGGACAATTGTACCTCCTGCCCACCCGTTAAGCTGACGTCTTCCCCCGGATATCCGAAAACACCTCGATCTGCCTTGCAATCAGCGGCCCGCTTACAGAAAATCCAAGGCTTACTCAACCTGCCGGGCTTCCATTGTTTTCCCGGAAGCCGTTCGGCCCATCAGCGGGAGCTTTACGAAAATGAGCGACAAGAAAATGAAGGTATCGATCATCGGACTTGGCTTCGGAGCTGAGTTCATACCCATCTACCAGGCCCACCTAAACGCGGAGATTCACTCGATCTGCCAGAGAACCGAGTCTAAGCTCAACGAAATCGGCGACCAGTTCAACATCGAGCGGCGCCACACGAGCTACGATGAGGTGCTGTCCGACCCCGAGGTCGATTTCGTCCACATCAACAGCCCGATCCCGGATCACGCGCCCATGTCCATCGCCGCCCTCAAGGCCGGCAAGCACGTGATGTGCACTGTTCCGATGGCCACCACGATCGAAGAATGCCGCGAGATCTGCGAGCTGGTCAGGGAAACCGGCCTCAAGTACATGATGGCTGAGACTGTCGTTTACAGCCGGGAGTTCCTCTTCATCAAGGAGATGTACGAAAAAGGAGAGCTCGGCAAGATCCAGTATATGCAGGCCTCCCATCCGCAGGACATGGAGGGCTGGCCGGAGTACTGGGAGCATATGATCCCCATGCACTACGCCACCCACGTGGTGAGCCCGGTTCTTGGGCTCGTCAACGGACGAGCCGAATACGTCTCCTGCATCGGCTCAGGAACCATCAGCGAGGATCTCGCCGAGAAATCCGGAAACTCGAGCGCCGTACAAAGCTGCCACATCAAGCTGCAGGACTCTGACATCGCCGCCCACATCTGGCGTTTCCTCTTCGACACGGCCCGCCAGTACCGTGAGTCCTTCGATGTCTACGGTACGAAGAAATCCTTCGAATGGACCCTCGTAGAGGATGATAAGCACGTGATCCATACCGCGAAGAAACCCGAGGGAGAGATCCCCGAGCTCGTTACGGTGCCTGATTACGCCCACCTTCTCCCCGAAGAGATCCAGAAGTTCACGCAGAGCATCGAGGATTCCGACCACCTGTCCTTCGTCCAGGGCGGCGGACACGGGGGCTCCCATCCGCATATGGTGAACGAGTTCGTGTCGGCTCTCCTGGATGACCGCGACCCGTGGCCGAACGCCGTACAGTCGGCCAACTGGACCTGCGTTGGCATCTGCGCCCACGAGTCAGCGGTAAAGGGTGGAGCGATCGTTCCCCTGCCTGAATTCACGCTCGAATAAAATCCGCCGGCTGAAGCCGTTGCGATTACTTGAAGGGCACCGGGACAGCGGAGAAGTTCTGCGTTCCCACCCGGCCGGCATAGCCGTAGCCAAGGCAGGTCCAGCGCTCACCCAGGCCGTTGCGATGGTGATCGCTGGCGCGATACCAGCCGCGCTCCCAGGTGTCCACCGGGTTGGAATAGCCGATCGCTATGTTCTCACCGACCCCGCTCGGAAAGCCTTCGGCCTTGGCCCTGGAACTCGGACTTCCATCAGAGCCGCTGTGCCAGATCTTCCCGGCTGAATCGCAGACGGCGCTGTGTTTCCTGGTGGCCCGACAGAGCCGCTCATCGAGAAAAAGCCGGCGACGGCCCATCATCTCGCGGTAATCATTCAAAACCACGGCATGCTGCTTGTCTGTCTCGGCTATGTCTTCGCTCTTGAGGGATTTGTTGTAGCCCTCTACCTTGCGGTTGTAGGTGTAGGCATCGAGGTCAGCCCGGTTCTGTGCGAAGCTCTTGAGATCGATCTTCCTGTCGAGGTTGTTACGCAGATCCTGCAGCCCGCCCTTGTCGCCCTCGGCGGGTGAGTATTTCAGCTCGGAGTAACAGCTCTCCTCGATGGCCCTGATCAGCTCGCTCATCGCGTTGGTTGACTTGTCGAGACTGATGGCGAAACTCGCCGCGCTGTTCCAGAGCTCCCGTACGCGCTCCACCGCCTCATCCACCTCCTTCTGACCGTTGACCTCATCTCCCTTGGGCCAGTCGGCATGACTCTCAGGCAGGTAGATCTCGCTGTCGTAGATAATCCTGATCGCCTCCACCCTGCGCTTGTCGAGCTCTTCACGCGCCTTCTTCAATCGAGAAAAGGCCGTGTGCTTCACCATTCGCTCGAGCCCCCTCGAGGTCTTCTCCCTGAGCTTGCCGAGCTGTTCGATGGTGCCTGCGCGAATCAGCTCCCGGCCCTCGGCTGGAAGTTCAGGGCGGGACATCACCGCGACCAGCTGGCCGAAATAATCGTTCAGTTTCTTCTCACTTTTGACCAGCTTGAACTTCTTGAGAATCTTCGAGGTCTCGACGAGGGCGAGACGCTGGGTCCTATCCCCGGTATCTTCCCAGCCGCTACCCTGCGTATAGGTAAACCCCCCGGCGGGCACTTCCTCCAACCCGCGGGCATCAGCGAGCAATCGCGCCGCGACGCTGTCGGCGACGCATTCCTTTTCCCTCTCCTTGCCGAGGTACTTCAGCAACAGCTTGCCGCCCTCCTCCGCGAGCATCGCGTTGAAAGCGAAACGGGCCGCCAGGAGAAGATTCTTTCCGGACAGCTTTTCGGCGGCGAGGGCAACCAGCTTCGAGGAGGCGATCTCCTCTGCGGGTCCGGCCAGGTCCACCGCGCTGAGGGAAGACTTCAACAAACCGACGAGCTGCCCGGCCAGTGATAGCGGTTTTTCCTCTGCCACCGCAAGGCTGCTCTTCAGCAGCTTGCTGCGCCGCTGTACGAGAAGCTCCTTCTCCTCCTCTATTCTCTTCGTGGCCCGCTCTCGAAACCCGGCAAGAACCTTATCGAATCGGGCCACGTACTCCGTGCCTTTGAAACGTTCCCGACCATAGGCAATGGTATCGAGGGCTTCGCCGTATTGCCCAATTCCCTCGAGATGCTCGGAGTGAAACACGAACCTTTCATAATTTTCGTCCGCGGCATCCGCGCAGCTCTTGCTCAGCTGCTGTAGCTTGCCCGCAATCGAGGGGTCGAGGCGGAGAATCTCCGCCGTCTCCTTCTCGACGAACTCAAACAGCATCCTCCAGGATTGCTGTCTCAGCAGCCTGTCTCTCCGGCTGACCAGGGCGTACATGCGATTGTTCACATCCAGCTGACGACGATCGCGCAGGATCCGGTCCAGATGGCTGAAAGACATCTCCCCTGCCCTGAACTTGACCTCCGAGAATTCGATCTTCGAGACGGCTACCCGATTGAGAAAATCAGGTGTGATCGACTCGAGATGGCCGCTCTCCCAGGCAAACTTGCTGACCTGGTCCAGGGCCGCCCGGTGACGCAGCTGGGCGGCGCTCCACTGCACAGCCGGCCGCTCCTGGTTCACGTAACCATCAAAAAGAAAATAGCCCCCGACACCCAGCAGGATGAGGACAAAGACCGGACCAAGCACAGCCAGCTTGCGCCGCCTCGCCAGGCTGGCCGCCAGCTCCTCGCTTCTGCGGCCGGCTGTTCCCTCCGAGCCGGCGACCTTCTCTGCAGGATCCTGAACGGACGGCTCTTCTACTGCCGCTTCGGTAACTTCCACTGCAGGTTCCACTTCCGGCACGGCAGGAGGCCCCTGACCGTCAATCTCCCGGATCTCGAGCCGGGTATTGCCAAGACGAAGCTGATCACCGGGACCGAGCTTCTCCCGCTCGACCCGGGCTGAATTCAGGAAACAGCCATTGCTCGAACCCTGGTCACAAATGTAGAGACTGCCTTCATCCAGCTCGATAACGGCGTGCCTGCGGGATGTTTTAGAATCTCCCGTAACGATGTCTGAACTGTCTTCACGCCCGATTCGAACGGGAAATTCAGCGAAGTCGAGTTCCCTGGAAACTCCGCTGCTATCTGTAATTTGAAGCTTCAACATGATTCTTACGAAGTCTCTGTTCCAGAAGGCAGCCAGTCAAGAAAACAAACTCGAACGCGGCGGGAAATCAGATTCGGAGCGCGGCTGTCCGCTCCCCGGACCTGCAGGACCAGGGCCGACCGGCCGTCCCGGAGAGACCACGGGCCGCCCCTGAATTCTCTATTATCACATGGCTGCCTGCTCGCCGAATCACAGTGTTCATCACAGGGCAGCTTCACAGGGGATTGACAAACCGGTCGGCAGGGTCCATGTTCGTTGGTTAACCGTTGCAATCGGAGCGCGGCTCGCTGGCTCCAGACAGACCAACCTGCGAAACGACACATGAACAGCTCCCTGGTAAAGACAAGACTTGCCGATGCCCCCATCGCGGTTTTTGATTTTGAGACCACGGGCATCAACCCTTACAGCGGCCACCGGATTATCGAGATCGGAATCCTCACCAGCATTGGCGGTCAGGTGCAGGAAACCTACGAAACCCTGGTGCAGCCTGGACGGCGGGTCCCCGAGCAGGCCAGCGAGATCAACGACATCTACGATGAAGATCTCGAGGATGCGCCCCTCTTCGTCAACATCCAGCCCAGGGTCGAGGCGCTCCTGGAAAACCGGGTGCTGGTGGCGCACAACGCTCCCTTCGACCTCGGCTTCCTTCATGTCGAATTCCGCCTGGCTCGAAAAGACTTCTCCCAGGGACCGGTCTGCGACACGGTAAAGCTTGCCCGCGGCAGGTACAGCTTCCCCAACAACCAGCTGGGTACGATCTGTGCCGCCTTTGATATCGAGAACAAAGAGGCCCACCGCGCCCTGGCTGACGTGGAGGCTACCTTCGAGGTGTTCCAGAGGTTCGCGCAAGAGCTGGGAGAGGACGGAGATGCAACCGTCGAAGACTGGCTGAGAGCCCAGGGCGGCGATGTGCCTCCCCCCGACTCCAACCATCATGACCTCCCGGGGCATCACCCTGTCGCCTCAGCCCTGGAGGAAAGAACCAGCCTTGAGATCGAGTACAGGGACAAGCACGGCTCCGGAACGAAGCGTGTCATCGATCCGCTTCTGTGCCACGGCAACCTGCTCATCGCCCACTGCCATCTGCGCAACGAGCAGCGCACCTTCCGCCTCGACCGAATCCAGACGGCCGAACCTGTCAGCTGAGCTCCCCCTGCGCGCTGTTCAGGGGACGCCCGCTTCGGTTATCCTGATGAAGCACTCGGTCGCTATTGCGTAAACATCAGCTATGAAGAAAAACAGGGAAATCACCGGCGCTCCTCTCCGCATCTGCGTGGTCCTCGCGGCCCTGTTCGCTGCCGGCTGCAAGCAGGAATCGAGGGAGGTCTTCGAAGGCCGGCCGGGCGGATCAATCCGGCAGTCCCCTGGTCCCGGGTGGGAGAGAATAGACAATCCCGGTGAGGACGGCTGGGACACCGAGGTTCTCACCGCGAAGATCTCCGGACAGCTCAAGAAGCTTGGAGCGCTGATCTCGGGTGAGGAGAGAGAGAGCCCGGAGGCTTTCGCGGCCATCGCGGCTGCGACCTTCTCCTGTGGCCCGCTTCGGCCCGGGAACCTCGAGCTCGTCTTTAAAGAGCCTCCGCTCGAGATCAGGAGAAGGAAAGCCGACGCAGGGAGTCCGGGCTCCCTGCCGGCCTACCGGACCCCCCGGGGGCTCGCCCGGGCCATCGAAAGCTTCTGCCTCGAATGGAAAAACAGGCCGGGAATTCGAGCTTCCTTCAAGGTCTACGGCGTGACGGAGAAAAATGGAGTGCTAGAGACAACCCAGCACCTCGCGATTTTCGCGCGCAGCAGCAGGGGCCTTGTGGAGGAGCACTCTACCTGGACCACCCGCTGGGAAAAGGCCGGCGAAAAAGCAGAGCCCCTGCTCAGCTCCATTGCCATAGACGACTTTGAGCAGATCCGCACCGGCAGCGAAGCTCCCCTCTTCACCGACAGGACCGGAGCCGTGCTCGGCTCCAACCCCTCCTTCAGGCGACAGCTCCAGCTGGGCCTCAACCACTGGCTCAGCCGCAGCCAGGACAACCGTTTCTTCGCCCTGCTGGGCACCCCTGGTCTCGCGCTGGGCGACGTCAACGGCGACGGGCTCGACGATCTCTATGTCTGCCAGGAAGGCGGCCTGCCCAACCTTCTCTTCCTGCGAAACCCCGATGGCACGGCCACCGACAGCTCGGCCGTCTCCGGGGCCAACTGGCTCGAGAGCTCCCGGGCGGCGCTGCTGGTCGATCTCGACAACGATGGCGACCAGGATCTCGCCGTCACCGTCCTAGGGGCGCTGGTTCTCGCCGCCGGAAATGGTTCAGGCGGCTTCGAGATCCGCGCCAGCATCCCCACCAGCAACGATACCATGTCGCTGTCCGCCGCCGATGTTGATCTTGATGGAGACCTGGACCTCTATGTCTGCTCGCACAAAGCCGACGACCTATCCCAGGATGCGGGCGTCGTCTCCATCGGAGCGGCCGAGGGCTTTGTCTACCACGATGCCAACAACGCGGCGGCGAACCTGCTCCTTCGAAACGATATCGCCCCCACCGGCGGCTGGACCTTCACCGACATCACCGTGAAATCAGGACTCGACGTCAACAACCGCCGCTTCAGCTTCGCGGCCGCCTGGGAAGATTATGACAACGATGGCGACCCCGACCTCTACGTCGCCAACGATTTCGGCCGAAACAACCTCTATCGCAACGATATCGCCCCGGGGACAGAGCCCCGCTTCGTCGATGTGGCCGCCAGCGAGGGAGCGGAAGACAGCGCCTCCGGGATGTCGGTCAGCTGGAGCGACTACGATCGCGATGGTCTCATGGATCTCTACGTCAGCAATATGTTCTCGGCCGCCGGCAGCCGTGTCACCCGGCAGGATTCCTTCAAGCCGGAAGCCTCCGAACAGGTCCGGAAGCGACTCCAGCGCTTCGCCAGGGGCAACACCCTCCTTCGCCGCGGCGGCAACAGTTTTGAGGATGTCAGCCTCAGCGCCAGGGTCAACATGGGTCGCTGGGCGTGGGGCTCGAGCTTCGTCGACCTCAACGGAGACGGCTGGGACGACCTGGTCGTCGCCAATGGCTACATCACGACCAGCGATACCGGCGACCTGTGAAGCTTCTTCTGGCGGCAGGTCGTGTCGCAAACGAAAAACACCGCGACGGAGACCTCGCCCGGGCCCAACCACGCCTATCTCCAGCTCTCGCGGATGATGCGCGAGGGCCGCTCGTGGAGCGGCCGCGAGAGGAACTGCTGTTTTCTCGGCACGCAGGGTGGCACCTTTTCCGATGTCTCCGCTATCTCGGGACTCGATTTCCCGGATGACAGCCGCGCGCTCGCCGTTGGCGACTGGGACGGAGATGGTGACCCCGACCTCTGGGTCTCGAACCGGAACGCGCCTCGCCTCAGGTTTCTCCGCAATGACGCGGCTCCACCCGGAAGTTTCCTGAATCTCAGATTGCGGGGGGATGGTAAAAAAACCAGCCTGGATGCCATAGGAGCCCGGGTTGAGCTCAGGCTCGCCTCTGACGGCAAGCGGCCGCTCTTGCGGACGGTGACGGCAGGAGATGGCTTCCTGACCCAGTCAAGCCGCTGGCTGGCCTTCGCGGTCAGGAACGGAGCTGGTATCTCGGAGGTGAAGGTGAGCTGGCCTGCGGGAAAGACGGAGCTCTTCAGCGGGGTCCGGGCGGGTGGACGCTACGAGCTGAGACAGGGTAGCGGCCGGGCAGAGCCCTTCAACATCGACCGACCGCCGCCTCCAGCATCCTCCACTCCCCTCCCCCCCCCGCCTGCAAGCGACCGGGCCCGGATCCGCCTGGTCACCCTCCTGGACATCCCCGATCTCTCCTTTCTCGATCTCGAGGGGCAGCGCAGTCCGCTCCTGCCGGGCCGGGGCCGTCCGCTGCTGGTAAATCTCTGGGCAAGCTGGTGTGTTCCCTGCCTGGAGGAGTTGAGAGAATTCCGGGAGCGTGGCGACGAGCTGAAAAAAGCCGGGATCGAGATCCTCGCCCTCAGCACCGATGAGCTCGAGAAGAAGGGGCGCCTCGAGCTGCCTGGACGGGTTCAGAAATTTATCGGCGGCCTGGGGCCGCCGATCAGGACAGGAAGGGCCACCGGCGACCTTGTCGCCTTCCTGCAGAATCTCCACGACAGCATGGTGCCGCTCAACAAGCCGCTACCGCTGCCCAGCAGCTTCCTGATCGACAGCGCCGGACGGCTCTCGGTCATCTACAAGGGACCTCTCTCGGTCGATGACCTGATCGAAGACATCGGACATGGCCGGCTGGAGCGAAAGGAGCGCCTCCTTGCCGGAGCCCTGCTCCCCGGTGTCTCCATCGAGAGCCCGGCGGTCAAGGCCGCCTCCATCGAGGCGGAGGCGGCCCTGCGTTTCCAATACGGCCTCAACCTCGACCGGCTGAGGTTTGGCCCCGCCGCGCTCAAACAATACCAGGCTGTTATCTCGATGAAGCCGGAGTTCACGGAGGCGGAAAACAACCTCGGTCTCCTGCACCTGCGAGCCGGAAGGCTCGCCGAGGCGGCAAGCTCCTTCAGGCGGGCGATCTCACTGCGCGAAGAGTATGTAGAGCCGCGCTTCAACCTGGGCGCCGTCTATGACCGCCAAGGCCAGCTCGACAAGGCCATCGCCCTCTACCTCGATGTGCTACGCCGCAGGCCGGGCTACAAGAGGGCGAACAACTCTCTCGGAATCATCCGCGCGCGCCAGGGGCAAAGAGCCCTGGCGGCCAGGCGCTTCGAGAAGGAGATCGAGATCCATCCTCGGTTTGCCGAGGCCCACAACAACCTCGGCCAGCTGCTGCTGGAGGTCAAACAGGACCAGGCCGCGGAGACACGGCTTCGCGAAGCCGTCAGGTTGGACCCCCTCGACCCGCAGGCGCGGATGAACCTGGGAATCGCCCTGAAGCGTAACGGAAAAACAAAAGCCGCCCTGGAGCATTATCTCGAGGCCATCCGTCTCCAGCCCCGCTTTGTCGAGGCGATCAACAACCTTGGTCGTCTCTACCTCGATGAGGGCCGCCTCGAAGAGGCGAAGGCCAGCTTCCGGAGCGCTCTCGAGATCAACCCCGGCTTCACGCCGGCGCGGGTAAACCTCGAGCGAGCTATGGGCAATCCCTAAAAAAAGAGTCCGCCGGAGGCAGGCCTCCGGGCGGACTCTCTTACCGATATTCGGTGAGCTCTCGCTCTATTCGCAGATCGGTGAGACCGACAGGCAGTCGGCCCCATCTTCGGTTTCATCTACGCCGCAGTCAGCAGTCGTGTAGCCGGCGCCCGAGGGGGTCGGAGGCGCAGGGGCGGCCCCGCCGCTGAACAGCCAGCTGAAGATAATGATCGCATCGGTGATCTCGATGGCACCTGTATCGTTGGTGTCGGCCGCGTCAACACAGGACGGGGCATCACCTCCGCTAAAGAGATAGAGGAGCGGAATGACACCATCGGTCAGGTTGATCGAGCCATCGGAGTTGCCGTCACCGCGAACAAAGAGCACCCCGGCCGGCAGGCAGTTATTGTGGCGGTCGCAGTCGCTATCGTCGCAATCGACCAGGCCGTCACGGTCATCATCGACGCCGTTGTCGCAGATCTCGTTGCAGGCGGGACAGTCGGTATCGACGCAGTCCGTCGCGCCGTCTCCATCATCGTCCACGCCATTGTCGCAGATCTCCGCCGGTGCCGCGTCGCAGCCCGCGGTTCCAGCGCAATCGCCATCGTCACAATCGGTGTCGCCATCGGCGTCATCATCCCAGCCGTTAGAGCAATCCTCAGGAGGGATTTCATCACCGAGAATGATCACGCCGCGGTAGGTCGCATCGTCGGCGAAGTCATCGCAGTCCTCACGGTCCTGGACGGTGATGGTAACGTGATAGGATCCATCGGTACGCAGACGAATCGAAGCTCGCCCGCTCGCCTGCGGCCCAATGACCTGGACCGCCTCGCCTTCCATCTGGGGCTCCACCGTGAAGGTGTAAAGAATCGGATCGCCGGAATCGTCCTCGCCCGCCGCGATCAGGCGATGGCTCGGGCCGAATCTTGACCCGGTAGCCTCGATGACCGCCTCGGTCAGGTGGGTGTCGGCGTAGCCCTCCTCTCCCTCTTCGGGGCAGGGCGACGGAGCGAACTCTCCCAGCTCGCTCAGGTAGTTGTTGCGAATCTGTTCCGGCTCGAGAACTCCATCGTGAATTCTCACCTTGGAGACCAGGATGCTTCCCTGCAGCCCGAGGGTGAGACCGACACCATCGCCCTCGACCTGCTGAGCGATCCGGATCTTGCCCGGGTGGGCGTTGAGCGCGCCCGCCCCGAGCACCTCCTCGTTGGTGAACTCGCAATCGAACGCGACCAGGCAACCATCGGCGTAGACCCGGGTGGTCCCGGTATCATCACCGTCAAAGGTATAGACCAGGTGGTGCCATTCCTCGGGGGCGGGAGCGCCGCCGCCGTTGTTCCAGCCGAGGTCGGGTCCGTTTCCTCCCCAGTGCCCGACGGCGCCGAAGAGATTGTGGGTACCGTAGTTGAAGGCCATGTTCGAGCCGTCCGGGCCGCCTCGCTTACCCCAGGACAGGAGAGTCTCCTCCCCGACCATGTCCGGCCCATTCCAGACCCACATCTCGATGGTTCGGGTCGGCCCGGGGCCGAGGATCGCAAGGGGAGCGTCATCCATGCTCTCGTAGCTGTCTCCACTACGGCCATCTTCGTTGAAGCTCACCCCGATACCAAAATCGCGCATCGCCACCACCGGAGAGCCGATGATCTGGAAATCATCCAGGGTGCCCTGGTTCTCCCAGAACTCTTCGCCGGCGGTCGGATCGGCGGCATCGAGACTGACGAGCAGCTCTCCGGCCACCTCAATATCGCCTACCTCGATCACCTCCCGGACAACAGTCCAGACAGCCGTGGTCTCTCCCACATCGTTGACAGCGACGACCTCTACATCGAAGAACTCAGGCTCGGGGTCCGGTATGACGTATTCAAAGCGCCCCTCGAGAGAGATCGTAGCCCCCTCGGGAGAGATCACATCGAGCTCCGCCGGCGGCAGCGCCTCCACTGCGAGAGTAAAGCCGTAGACCTTCGCCCCGCTGAAGTAGTTGTCTTTCTCCGGAACATTAGTAAATACAGGAGCGGTCTCTACAATGCCCTCCACCCCGTAGCGCTCACGCTCGGCGTTGAAGTTGCTGATGATCTCCTCATGGGTCAGCACCTCGTCGTGGATTCTCACCTGGCCAAGCGCCAGGGTTCCAACACGCGGTCCCCAGTCAATCTCACCGGCCGCGTTGACGATCTGCGAGCCAAGCGTGATGGGATGATCCGGATGAGTATTGATCGCATTGACTCCATGAACCTCGGAGTTCCAGGCCTCTCCATCAACGTAGAGACGGGTCGTAGCTGTGGCATCTCCGTCAAAGGTATAGACGAGATGGTGCCAGCTCGCCTCCGAAGGCGCCCCAGGAGTGAAGGTATTATCAATCCAGCCAACGTCCGGACCACCTCCTCCCCAATGAGTCACCGCGCCGAAGTTTCCGTGGTTGCCGTAGTTGAAGCTCATCTCGGAGCCATCAGGTCCACCACGGCGCCCCCAGGCAACCATGGTCTCCTCGGAATCGACAAACTCATTGTAGGCCCAGACCTCGATGGTGCGGGTAGGATTGAGGCCGACCAGTCCAGCCGGCGCGTTTTCCTGGGCCTGGTAGATGCCCTGCAAACCATCGGGATTCAACAGGACGGCGGTCGAATCGAGAGGGCCAAGAACCGTCACGACGACCTCGCCGTTGAGAAGAAAATCTCCGGCTGTCCCCGCGTTTTCCCAAACCTCTTCTCCTGCGGTAGGATCATCCGCATCGAGATCGACGAAGAGCTCTCCCGCGGTAACAATGTCCTGCGCAAAACCCGGAGCCGCCCATAAAAGAACGGGAAGCAGTGCCGCTGCTGAAAACAAGGTCTTGAGTATTCTCATACGAACCTCTCCTTAAAGTGACAAATCATGATTGATACGACTCCATACTCTTCCTTCCGAAGAAACGAACGAGCTAGGAAAAGCCGCCGTGGACGTTAGAGTCCTACATAACCTAAAAAAGCTGTCGCTGTGATAGAATCGGCAACCGCGCCGACCGTATCAGATTCTTCGACCCAATAGCCCGGCTGAAACAACATTCGCCGAACATCCGTCCTCGAAGTATGCCCTGAAATTCTATTCGGTCGGGAAATCGGAAACAACAAGGATCTGCGATGTCAGGCAACTCAAATAAGAGGAACCGTCCCCTGGAAAAAGGGATGCCGGCATTCCCCTTCGCACTTATTTACGTCCTGTTGCCCTGTCTGCTCGCCTGCGGATGCGGCGGCAACAACGCATCCCCGTCCCCGGCCCTGCTCAGCGAGATCACCGCCGAGGCCGGGCTGGCCGAAAAGCAGCCGCCCTGGCCGCGCGGAACCTACCAGATACCGGAAATATCTGTCGGCGGCCTCGGGCTCTTTGATTCCGATGGAGATGGAACCCCTGAGATCTACCAGGTTCGCTACCCCAGGCCCGGAAAACCATCGGAGGCGGCTCGCAACAGGCTCTACCGATTGAACAAGGCCGGAATTTACGAGGACATCACGGGGGCAAACGGTCTAAACGACCCGGGCTACGGCAACGGTGTCGCGGTCGGGGATATCGACAACGATGGCGACCTCGATGTCTACGTTACGAACATCGGAGAGGATGGGCTCTACCTCAACGAGGGGGGCGCCTTTACCCGCGCCCCGGCGGCCGCCCTTGCCTCGAGCGACGACTGGAGCTCGTCCGCATCCTTTCTCGATTACGACCGAGACGGAGACCTCGACCTCTTCGTCTGTCACTATCTTCGAGACGATCCTTCACGGCTCTGCAGGACGAGCCTGAAGGAAAAACGGGATTATTGCGGCCCTGATAAATTCCAGGGTGTGCGGGATTCCCTTTACCGAAACGAGGGGAATGGGCGCTTCAGCGATGTGACCGCAGAGGCGGGAATCTCGCGGGCCCTGCCGGGCTTCGGCGTGATCTGCTTCGATCTGACAGGAGATGGCTGGGTCGACATCTACGTAGCCAACGACATGAAGCCCAACCAGCTCTGGGTCAACAGGCGAGATGGGACCTTCACGGATGAAGCCCTGGCGCGAGGCCTCGCCCTCAACGGAGCGGGCAAGGAGGAGGCCGGCATGGGCGTCGCTCTCGGCGATGTGGATGGCGACGGCCGCCTGGATCTCTTCATCACCCATCTCGCCGACCAGACCCACACCCTCTACGCCGCCGTAGAAACAGGCTCCGGCCTCGCCTACAGGGACCGCTCCGCCAGCTCCGGCATCGGCGCAAAGACCCTCCCCATGACCGGCTGGGGCTGCGGGTTCCTCGACCTCGAGAACGATGGAGACCTGGACCTGGTGATCGCCCACGGGCGGGTTGCCCGCGGACCGGTCTCGCCCGCAGCCGACTGCGGCGCTTTCTGGAACGATTACGCCGAATCGAACCAGCTCTTCCTGAACCGGGGGAAAGGAAAATACTCCCTGGAGAAAAACCGGGCAGGCCACTTTTCCAGCCGTGCCGAGGTGAGCCGCGGCATGGCCTTTGCCGATCTCGATAACGACGGAGACACCGACCTCCTCCAGTCCAACCTTGGAGAAGGGCTGAGACTCTTTCGCAACGAGGCCCAGGACAGCGGCAACCACTGGCTGCGGGTACGAGCCCTCAGCGGCCCGCGGGATGACCTTGGCGCCCTGGTAACCCTGAAGACCGGGAAAAGAACGCTGAGACGTCCCGTGCTCTCGACTTTCAGTTTCTCCTGCGCCAGCGAGGCCAGCGTTCACTTCGGGCTGGGAAAGAACAAACGAATCGACGCCATCACGGTTCGCTGGAGCGATGGCGGCCTCGAGAGCTTCACAGCAGATGGTCTCGACCGCCTGCTCGTGCTGAGCAAGGGAGAGGGCGCGCGAAAAAACTGATCGGCGCTCTCAGGGCTCCTCGCCAAGAGCGGGGTTGAGCGAGACCGCCTTCAGACGATCAGCCGCCGCCTTCTCCTGGTCACCGATCTCCTCCCAGGCCTTGCTGCGCGCCAACCAGACGCTCGCCTGCCCTGGAGCCCGTTTGAGCACAGCCGAGAAATCTTCGACCGCCCCTTCATAATCCTCCAGGCCGTGGCGGGCCATGGCTCGAAAGCGCAAGGCCCGGATGTCTCCAGGCTGCAGCTCGAGCACCTTGTCCAGGTCACCAAGCGCCCTGGCATAGTCCCCCCCAGCTCCGTAATGCATCCCACGGTTGAAATACGCCCCCGCCAGCCTGGAGTCCAGCTTCAGGGCTGCATCCCAGTCCTTGAGCGCTCTGGCGATGTCGCCTGATTGCTTGTAAAAGATGCCGCGGTTGACCAGAAAGGGGGCACTGTAGGGATCAAGCTGGATCGCGGTATCACAATCGGCAATCGCCTCCTTTACCTTTCCCTGCCCGCCCAGGATCCCAGCCCGGTTGGCATAGGCCTTAACGTAATCGGGCTGGACTCCAATGGCGCCTCCGTAGGCCTCGATGGCGCCGGCCAGGTCTTTACTGCGGGCCTTCGCGACACCCAGGTAATAGTAGGCATCGGCCTTCTTTGGATCGAGCTTGATCGCTCGGCCCAGGTCCTCGATCGCCTGCGGCAGCTGCCCCATGGCGAGATGAGCCCTCGCTCTCTCCAGGCGCGCCTCCACCGGACTCTCCCCGCTGGCGATCGCCCGGGTGAAAAGGTCGATGGCAAGAGCCGTCTCGCCTTCGGTCAGCAATGCCCTCGCTTCGTCAAGGAAGGCTCTCCGCTCCAAAGCCGGGCTTCCTCCCTGCGGCGAACAGGCGCCCAGGAAGATCACGACCGGGAGCAATCCTGCTGGAAGTAAGAACCTTCTTGTCATTCGCTTTACCGGAAACCCTTTCCTGGAAAGACTCGCCTATAGCATTTCTCTATAGCTCTGTAACGAGATCGGAAGAAACACTCCTCCTGAACTTCGCGCTGACCTCTCCCTGCAGGGAGCCCGAGGGAAGCTTGCCGTCAAAGCTGTAGCCAAAGGCCTCAATATCGCGCCGGTAATGATTCTCCACCAGTTCCGAGAGCTCTTCATCATAATACTCCCGGTACCCAGCCCGGCTCTTCGAGAAATTATAGCAGAGTACCTGGGGACAGGAGAGCGGATCCCTCCTGCGCAACCGCTTCAGGGCGCTCTGGATGCTGGTCCCGGCAGTCTTCGCGATGTGTACGAAGAGAAACTTGTACCGATTTGAAAATAACATGGGCTCCCCACTCCGCTGGCGTTCTCCTGCAACAACAGCACCAGCTTCACTTCACTCTATAACTTTTATACCTGACCGGATCGCAGTAGAAAAGATTTCTTCCTTTTGCAGAAAAACAACTCCAGGGCAACTGGGCATCTATGGGCTGTTTTTATAACGCTTTCCCCCGAAAGGGTGGGGAAGGGTAGAATGACGGTATTCAACAATCAGGTATTTGGAACGATCGCGATGGGATTAAAACAAACGGCTGTCATCTTCGTTGGATACCAAAATGACTATTTTGCAGATGATGGCATTCTTCGAGCAGTCATCGAGGAATCGGACCGAACGAACCGCATCCTGGAAAACAGCATAGCTATTGTTGAGGGGCTGAAGGACACCGAGTCCACAATGATCCAGACCCCGATTATCTTCACTGAAGACTACGACGAATTGGTTAACCCGATCGGCATCCTGAAGACCATCGCCGATGTAAAAGCTTTCCAGGCCGGGACACATGGCTGTGACATCATCGCGCAATTCAAGAAATACGGAGACCGCATCATCACCGTGGAAGGCAAGCGAGGCCTGAACGCCTTCGCCAGCACAGAACTCGATGAGACCCTGAAACGGGGCGGAATCGAAGAGGTGGTGGTCTGCGGAGCCGTCACGTCCATCTGCATTGACTCGACTGGCCGTGCCGCGCATGAACGCGGCTACAGGGTCACCATCCTGTCAGACTGCACCGCCTCGCGAACTCCCTACGAACAGGAGTTCTATTGCGAAAACATCTTCCCGCTTTACGCCAATGTCCTCACAGCAGCGGAATTTCTCGAGGGCGCCCTGGAGGAGTCATGAGCAGCGCGGACTCATCCAGGTCACAACCAGAAGAAAACACCCGCATCTACCTCGACGAAACGGTCGAGTGTTCCTTTCAACAGAGTCCTCGAAGCACTATCAAGCAAGGGGCTCCCGCCGGCGGCGAGACCATCAAAGATCACGAGCAGCCACCGACGGACGGCTCTTGCGAAAAGATCCAGCTCCAGGCCAGGAGGTCATCTGGACCTTCAGGATTTGAGATAACCGTCAACGAATCCATAGGATCCGGTGGAATGGCTGAGGTGGATGCCGCAACCCAGGAATCTCTCGACAGGGAGGTCGCCCTGAAGCGGCCCCGTGCGGATCGAAACACTGAGGACGTGGCAGCTTCGCTCATCAACGAGGCCCGACTGATGGCCAACCTTGACCACCCCAACATCCCCCCCGTACACCAGCTCGGCTTTCATGAGAATGGACAACCTCTAATCGTGATGAAACGGGTTTATGGACATTCCTGGAGAACCCTCCTCCACGATCCCACGCACCCCTATTGGTCGGACCATCCCGAGGTTCATCTAAAGCAGCACCTCGAAATTCTCCGCCAGGTTTGCAACGCGATTGAGTACGCCCACGAAAAGCGAACCCTCCACCGCGACCTGAAAACCGAAAATGTTATGGTCGGTGATTTCGGTGAGGTGTATCTGCTCGACTGGGGAGTCGCCATTAAACTTGATAAAAAAGGCGAGAGGAAGATAGACCAGTTCTGCGGGACCCTGTGCTTTGCGGCCCCGGAGATGCTCAGCTCAAGCGTCCCGCTCACCAGGCGCACCGATATCTACCTCCTGGGCTGCATCCTCCACGAAATCCTGACTCTTGAACTCCGCCATCAAGGCGACAGTCTCAAGGAACTGATCGATAAAGCTCTGGTGTCAGAGCCCTGCGAATACAACGAGGATGTGCCTCCAGCGTTAGGGATCATCGCCAATAAGGCAACCCATCGTGATCCTGATGAGCGCTACCAGAATGCGAAAGATTTCCGCAAAGCCATCGACGTTCACCTCTCCCATTACCACGCCATGGATCTTCTAAACTCTACAAAAGAAAAACTGGCCTCCCTCGAAGAGCTCTATGAAAAAAAGGCGACTAAAAGGCAGGGCTTCAAATTCCATGAGATAGCCTACCTCTGCAGGTTCGGCTTTCAGCGAGTAGAAAAGATCGCGCCTGACCTCGAAGGCGCCAAGGCCGGCCTTCTGCGGACTCTAGAGCTGCAGGTACTCTTCGAACTGGAACTCGGCCAGATCGAAGCGGCCAGGAGAATCATTCGGCTTATCCGCGATATACAGCCTGCATGGGAAAGGCTTAAAGACCTCGCGACACTGCTGAAAGAAGTCGAGAATAAACAGCACGAATCCAATGAACTCTCTACCCAGATCCAGTACAAACTCATGGAGGAGTTGCAGAAGAGAAAAAAGGAATAGGGCACCACGGAATCTTTTGGATTTCGCTCCTGAGTTCCTTAAAAGCCAGGTAGCGGCAACCGCGGCGATCAGTTAAATAATCTGGTTCTGCTGAACCCGGACATTCCATACGGAGCGAAGATGAGCGATCACAGAATTGAAAAAGACTCGATGGGAGAGATGCAGGTGCCGGCGAACGCGCTCTGGGGCGCCTCGACACAGCGGGCTGTCATCAACTTCCCTGTCTCGGGCCGGCCCATTCCCCCTGAGCTCACCCGCGCGCTTGGCCTGGTCAAGCTGGCCGCAGCCCGGGTCAACAACAAGCTCGGCGATCTGGATGCCGAGATCGCGGGCTCGGTAGAGTCCGCCGCGCTCGAGGTCGCCGAAAACAAGCTGGACGAACACTT
>CAUZHA010000060.1:0-27134 GCA_963579555.1 Planctomycetes bacterium UBA1146 | reverse complement strand
CGGGAAGATCGCTGGAGAGGAGGGTTACGAAGCTCGAGCTCCTGCCCCCCGGCCGGCGGGCCGCCAGTGAGAAGGCGCGCCCGTGCGAGCCCCCGGGCAGCTGGACCTCGCGGGGCTCCACCCCGGCCGCGCTCTCGCCGGCGATGGCGATCTTCGTGGTCTTCGCCTGCTCGGCCCGCATGGGATAGGGGGCCGAGACGAGGGGGAAGTCGCCTACGCGCAGGCGATAGCTGAAGCTCTCTCCTCCTCGGTAGGTGATGTCGCGCAGCTCGATGAGGTATTCACCATCCTTTTCAGATCTCCAGGCAAGCCGGCTGTCAGCTCCAGCGGCGTCATCGCTGAAGGCAAGCTCTCGGCCGTCCGCATCCAGGATTCGCAGAATGGGATCGAGGGCGGAGCCGATTCGCTGGGACATGACCTCGAAGGAGAGGCTCTGTCCGGCGCGCGCCTTGAAGCTGTAGAAGTCGCGGTGATCCGCCTTCGCTTGTGAATCAATGGCGCAGGGAGGCTCGATCGAGATGGCTGTGGAGGCCGAGGTGTTGCCTTCGCTCACGGTCCGGGCGGCCAGGTCATCGATGAGGAAGAGCTCCAGGTTGGAGAGGCCGCCGGGTCCGGCGACGCGGAGCGCGCCGATACCGACCGGGGTCTCCGCCGGTATCGAGAGCTTGATGCGCAGGCTCTGTCCGTCGCGCTTTGCTCCGGCGACGATGGAGCTCTTCGAGTCGAAGGAGGTCCAGAGGCCGGTTGCCGTCTCCAGGCCGTCTCCCGTGATCACGAGCTCGGTGGTTTTTCCGGGGACCGCCGCCAGCGGCCGGACAGTCCGGATCTTCGGGGGCTTGGCGGCGAGCGGCCCTGCCAGCAGGACCAGGGCGAGGGCGAGGGGAAGCGTTCGCCGTGAAACACCCGCGTGGCTTTTTCTGAAAATCATGGTTTCTACATTCTCGACTCTGGCGCTCTTATTCCAAGGCTTTCATTTCACCGAAAGACGGTCTCTTTTTCAGCAGAGATCATTTTCCCCTGTGTTAGCTTCAGGCTGAAAAGGCGGGCCAGGCGCAGGAGTACGCATGAACGTAACCCGGATCATCCAGAAAAAGCGAGATGGAGAGGCTCTCGCCCCCGGTGAGATTTCCGCCGTGATCGAGGGGTACGTTTCCGGCGCCGTGCCCGGATACCAGATGGCGGCACTGGCGATGGCCATCTATTTCCAGGGAATGGATGGATCTGAAACAAGCGCCCTGACAAGGGTCCTGATGGAGTCGGGGGAGTGTCTCGATTGGACGGGTGTCGAGGGTTTACGGGTCGATAAGCACTCCACCGGCGGCCAGGGCGATAAGGTCTCGCTGGTGCTGGCCCCGGTGGCGGCCTGTTGCGGCCTCCAGGTGCCGATGGTGGCGGGCCGCGGCCTGGGTCCCACCGGGGGCACCATCGACAAGCTGGAGTCCATCCCCGGGTTTCGTACGGATCTTGGGGCTTCGGACATCCGGCGGATTACCGACGAGGTCGGCTGCGTCATCGCCTCCCAGGGGGACCAGTTTGCTCCCGCCGATGGCAAGCTCTACGCCCTGCGGGACGTGACCGCGACGGTCGCCTCGGTGCCGTTGATCACCGCCAGTATCATGAGCAAGAAGCTGGCCGAGGGACTCGACGCGTTGGTTCTCGACATCAAGTGGGGTAGCGGCGCCTTCATGAAGGACATCGAGAGCGCCCGCTCGCTCGGCGCGGCGATGGCGTCGGTGGGGGAGAGCATGGGAGTGCGGACCAGCAGCCTGGTGACCGACATGAACCAGCCTCTCGGCCGCGCGGTTGGAAACGCCAACGAGGTGCGCGAGGCTCTTGCCGCGCTCAGTGGCGAGGGGCCGGCTGATCTCATGGAGGTGGTCTACGAGCTGGGGGTTCTCATGCTGACCTCCGCGGGCCAATCAGAAGACAGGGCCGCGGCGCGGGCAACTCTCGAGGAGGAGCTGGCCTCCGGGCGGCCGCTCGAAAAATTCAGGGAGATGGCGCGAGCCCAGGGAGGCGACGCGGAGGCGGATCTGGAGCTGGCACCCGCCCGGGAGGTTCGGGCTTCCCGCTCCGGCTATGTCTCGGCAATTGATGGCGAGGCTCTCGGCTACGCCCTGATCGCTCTTGGAGGCGGCAGGAGGTCGATCAAGGACACCATTGATCCGGCGGTCGGTTTCGAGATGAATATTCGCCTCGGCGATAAGGTGGAGGAGGGGCAATTACTGCTCGCCCTGCTGAGCAACGGCAGGGGCCATGACGAGGCCCTAGCCCTCGTTGAGGGGGCGATCAGCATTACCGATGAGCCGCCATCGATGGTTCCCTCCCTCATAGCGGGAGGTTCTTGAAGGAACCGTATACCCTCGTCAGGACCAGGCTGCATTGTGCCATTCACAGCAGGATGGACGCAGTCGTCGCCCCGGCAAGGAGCAGGCAGAAAAACAGCACGCAGCAGCCGGCGGCGCGTCCAGCCTTTTGCTGCCGGCCGAGACGGGTCAGGGGAATGCCGATCTTCCGTGATATTTTTCCTTTTAAGGCGGAGAGGCCGATGGCTCTTTTCCAGGACCACGAGAAGCCGAATTTTCGTCCCATGGGTACTTACCGCCTGGAGTGGAGTTTCAGACCAATTCCCTGGCCGGCTCGGTGCGGTCAAGGAGGTAGTGAGGACGACCGCCGGAGTCGGCGATGGTGGTCGCGGCGAGATCGATACCGAGGCAGTGGTAGAGGGTCGCGAAGACCTCCTGGTAGTGAACCGGGCGGGTGATGGCCTCGCCTGCGTAGCGATCAGTTGCCCCGATGACCTGCCCGGTCTTCATGCCGCCGCCTGCCAGCATCGCCATGCCGACCTTGGGCCAGTGGTCGCGGCCGCCGTTCTTGGAGTTGACCTTGGGGGTGCGGCCGAATTCTCCCCAGGCGACGATCGCGACATCATCGAGCATGCCGCGCTCATCGAGGTCGGTGACGAGGGCGTGAAGACCGTGGTCGACGATCGGCAGGGTGTGGCGCATGCGGGGGTAGTTCGAGGAGTGGGTGTCGAAGTCTGAGATCGACAGGCTTACGCAGCGGACCCCGGCCTCCACCAGGCGCCTGGCGAGCAGGAACTTCCTGGTCGAGCCGGCGCCCTCGTTGGTGCCAAGAGGCCTGTTCTTTGCCTCCGGCAGCGAGTAGCGTGCGACAACAGCAGGGTCTTCCTTCTCGAGGTCGAGGGCATCTGCGAATTTTCCGGAGGTGAGGATCCCGACGGCCTGGCGGGTGAAGCGGTCGAGGGCGTCCATCTGGCCGCCGGCGTCGGCGCTGCGCTTCAGGCTGTCGAGCTCCTGGAGCAGGCCGACACGCGTTTTCATGCGCTCGGCGCTGAGGCTCTTGTTGAGTGCCAGGCTGGTGGCGTGGTTACCGCCGAGGGCTTTGAGCTCACCCTTCATGCCCTCCTCAAGGGGGCGCTCGAACATCTTCGAGATGTCGGGGCGGAAGGGGCCATAGGCCGGACCGAGGAAGCCCGGGCGGGCGCTGTTTCGAACCAGCGGGCGTCCCTGCATGAGATCGACGAAGCAGGGCGCGGGGTCGGCCGGCGAGCCCATGAGCCTGGAGAGCACGGCTCCCATAGCCGGGCGCCCACCGATGGAATCCAGGGCCTTGCGGTCAAACCCGGACTGGCATTGGAATGCATCGTGCTGGCTGGAGGCCCCGACCAGCGACCTGATAAATGCGAACTTGTCAGCGATCGACGCGATCTTCGGCAGCAGCTCGGAGATCAGCAGTCCCGGTATTTTCGATTCGATGGGCTTGAACTCACCGCGGATTTCGCGCGGCGCGTCCGGCTTCAGGTCGATCATGTCCATCTGCGGTGGTCCGCCATCGAGGTGGATGTTGATGACCGCCTTGGTCGATGAGCCGATTTCTCCGAGGCTCTCGGCGCGAAGCAGGCCCGCCAGGGTGAGGCCGCAGAAACCGGCCGCGCCGGCGCTCAGGAATGCGCGGCGCGAGAGTCCGTCACAGTGGCTGAATTGCGGTCCGTGGATTTCGAGCATGGTTCAATTGCCGCTTCGCTGCGATATCTATCCCTTTTTTCGGAGGAACAGTCTTCCTGCTGAAGACTATTATCGCCCGAGTCGGCTTGAAAGACAAACCTTCTCGAAGGAGCTGGAAAACACGCTGTTTAGCGGGATTTGAGTGGTTTGGAGTCGGGGCAATCGGCAAAAATACGAAACCCTGATTCGCCGGGTTTATTTTGAGGCGATGTGAAAGCCCTGGAGTTTGCTCATGGACTGGTTCACGTGGATGGATTCAGCGGAGGCATGGATTGCCCTCCTGACCCTTACGGGTCTCGAGTTAATTCTCGGTATCGATAATATCGTTTTTATATCGGTGCTCACCGGCCGGCTGCCGGAAGATCAGCGCAAGACAGCCTGGCGTGTAGGTCTTCTGCTTGCCATGGGAATGCGAATCGCGCTCCTCTTCTGTCTGAAATGGGTTCTCGGCCTCTCGGCACCACTCTTTACAGTTCTTGAATCCGACATCTCCGGCCGCGACCTGATCCTCATACTCGGCGGGCTGTTTCTTCTTGGTAAGAGCACCCACGAGATCCACCATAATCTCGAGGGGCATCAGGATGGGAATGGCAAGGGCACCGTGCAGGCGAATTTTGTGACGACTCTTGTGCAGATCATGATCCTCGACATAGTTTTCTCGCTCGACTCAGTTATTACGGCGGTCGGCATGGTTGATGAGCTTCCTGTGATGATCCTGGCCGTGGTTATCTCGGTGTTGTTCATGGTCTTCTTCGCCCGCAGCGTCGGCAAGTTCGTCAACGACCGGCCGACTATCAAGATCCTCGCCCTGAGCTTCCTGCTCCTGATTGGTATGGCCCTGGTCGCCGATGGGCTCAAGTTCCATATACCAAAGGGCTATATCTACTTCGCCATGGGCTTTTCGCTCTTCGTTGAGGTCCTCAACCTCAAGGTGATCGAGCTGAAGGCCGGGGGTGGGAAGAAGGATGGAGCAGGGGAGAGCGAGGCCTGAGGAATCACTTCTTCGCGGTGCGGGCTTTTTCGTCGAGCTCATCGAGCTTGAAGCGGACGCTCACGATGAAGGGCGACTCTCCCTTGGCCCAATGGCCGTAGGTGGTTGTTACGAAGGTGCCGTCGGGAAGCCGCTCGACGCCGGGATAGGCGCAGTCGGCACCGCGGGTATTGTCCATGAGTCGGACGCGGTACTGGCCCTCCCTTCCCTTGACGATATCATCGTAGGTGCCGACCCAGCCGACCCAGTCTCCGCGGGTGGAGCTCTCAAGGGTCTGGTCACGGAAAGAGATGAAGAGCCTTCCGTCGGGAGCGTACCTGGGCGTGTGTCGGTCACCGGTCAGCGAGCCGGGCAGTTCTCGCGGCGCGGTCCAGGTGACACCCTCGTCGTTTGAGAAGATCACGTGGCCGTTTCGGCGCCGGCTGTTTTCGCGGAAGAGGACGGCGATCTGCTTCCCATCGGGGGACCGCACGGTGCCGGGTTCGCAGAGATGCAGATCCGAACGAGCCAGGATGGCCTCGGGGAAGCTCCAGGAGAGCCCGCCGTCTTTTGAGAAGGTCTTGTAGACGGTAAAGAGAGCCGTCTTCGCGCGTTTGCCGTTCTTCGTGAAAAACCTGCCATCGTCGTGGAACAGGGCCATGTAGTTTCCCGGGCCCGTCTTCAGGTCGACCACGCTTCCCATGACGACGATTCCGCCCCAGTCACCAAGGGTTTTCAGTGGCGACCAGGTCGCGCCATCGTCTTCTGAGACCGCCAGGCGGGCGGGATAGAGACCGGAGAACATGATGAGGCGTTTTTTCCCTGCCGCATCGATGACCCGGTGGAGTGTCGGCACCTCCTTCGAGGTGGCCCAGTTTTCCGGCGTTTTCAGCCTGGCGCTCCAGGTGAGCCCCGCATCGGCGCTGCGTTTCATGATGATCCGTCCGCGTCCGTGTCCGGCGGGGTAGACACAGATCATAGTTTTCTGGTCCTCGAGCAGGACCGTCGTGGGGTGTCCGAGATAGACGCCCTTTTCACGGTCGACGACCACCTGGCGATGTTTTTCACCGGCCAGATCGATCAGCGGGATGGAGTAGCCGCGCGGCTGTTTTTTCGGCGCGGGTTTCTTTTCATCGGCTGCAGGACAGCGGCTAAGTGCGCTGGTCAACAGAAGCGTCGAGAGTGCCAGGGTGCTGATGGTTTTCATGTTTCTCCTGTGCCCTATTCGTAGATGTACTTGTACTTCCAGGGGTCGCCGCTTTGCTGCTGCCACTTTTTGAGTTTCGCCTGCATGCGCTTGAGCGTCTCGGCGTGGTCAGGATGGTTGGCGAGGTTGATGACCTCGTGCGGGTCGCGTTCGAGATCGTAGAGCTCGTGCTTCGCCCGGTGCAGGTAGGCATCGACGGTGCGCTTGCCGTAGTAGCGGTCCTTTCTCTGCCAGACGCCCTGCCAGGCGGCCGAGGCCCAGAGGTCGGAGGCGTGGGGATAGGTCAGCCCGCTGGCGATGTTGAGGGTGTATTTGAAGCGTCTCTCGCGCAGCACCCGCATGGGGTAGTACATGGTGATCTCGTGGAAGGTGTGGGAGGCGTAGACCTCGTCCCATTCCTTCGGGTTCTCCTGGTCGAGCGCTCCGAGGAAAGAGCGGCCGTGGAACTTGTAGTTCTTCGGCGTCGCCCCGGCGAAGCTGAGAATCGTCGGTGCCAGGTCTGTCCAGCTCACCATGGCGCTGGTCGAGCCTCCGCGTTTCTTCTGCGCGGGAGACCGGACCACCAGCGGCAGCCGCATTCCCGGTTCATAGAGATTGGTCTTGGCGCCGGGAAAGGCGATGCCGTTGTCGCTGAGGTAGAGGATGAGGGTGTTGTCGTAGAGCTTCAGCTCTTTCAGTGTTTTCACCAGCAGGCCGAGTCCCTGGTCAAGCCGCGCCACGGACTGGTAGTACTGGGCAAGCTCCCTGCGGCACTCGAGGGTGTCCGGAAGGTAGGGGGGCACGATCACGTCTTCGGGCTTGAAGGTCTGCTCGTTGACGCCGGTGTATTTGCGCCCGTTGCCGAAGAAGTCCGGACGGCTCAGGGGATGGCCCGCCTGCCGGCCGCTTCGATGGGGGTCGGAGGTGCAGAAGTAGAGGAAGAAGGGCTGGTCAGTCTTTTCGCCGAGCCAGGCCCTGCATTTCTGCGCCATGGTGACCGCGTTGCGAGAGCCACCCTGGTTGCCCTTGAGATAGGTGTCGAAATGGTAGACCGCCTCGGGCTGGACATGGTACTTGCCGATGCTGGCGGTGCGGTAGCCGGCCTCAGACAGAAGAACCGGCAGGCTCCGGACGCTCTTGCGGGTATGAAAGTTGTGGTAGGAGTGCTGGTGTCCGTACTGGCCGTTGGAGTGGTTGTGCAGTCCCGTGAGGATCACCGACCGGCTGGCGGAACAGCTGGCGGTGGTGCAGTAGGCGTGCTGAAAAACTGTTCCGTCGGCGGCAAGCTTGTCGAGGTTCGGTGTTCTGATGACCTCATTGCTGTAGCAGCCGGCATCACGGCCCTGGTCATCGACCACGAACATGACAATATTGCCCCGGGCCGCATCCAGGGCGCCGCTGGCGCCGAGCAGCAGGACGAGCAGGCAGGCTGTGAAAAACAGGCGATGGTTCATCGATAGGCTCCTGTCAGGATGGTTGCTTTGCTGGAAGATGGGGAGACCCGGGGCCCCAGGCGAGACATCAGGGTATCACCGCCCGACTGGGTAGACAACCGTCCTGATTCGCGCCGGGCGGGGGGAGCCTGTTTCCGCCGCCGTCGGGGGTTTCAGGTCTCAGGCCTGGATAAAGCCCATCTTTTTACCGACGACGTAGAAGCCGGCAAGGTGGGGGGCGAGGACTCCGAGGAAAACGACCATGAAGGCCTGGGCCCTCTGGATCTCGAAAATCTGGGGAATGAAGCGCAGGCTGAGGAGAACATGGAGCCCCAGCAGGCAGCAGGCTACCGCCAGCATTCCAACCGGTTTTCCCAGGTAGTCCTCGACCAGCGGGAAGAGCTGTGAGGAAGAGCCTTCGACGGCGCTCTCTGTGCCCACGTAGAGCATCATGATGGCGACCACGCCAACGATCAGCAGAGTACAGAGCGTGACCATCTCCGTGAGGAAGGTCGCCTTGAAAGACTTTCTGATCGAGGCTTCGCGGACAAAGGTGATATGGGAGGTGATCCAGACGATCAGGCCCTGCAGGAGCGCATGCCCCAGGCAGAAGAGAAGCACGTAGCAGGCGAACATCTCGAGGCTGAATCCGAAGAAGGTCTTCGACTGGATCCGGCTTTGCAGAGTGTTCCAGACGGAGGTTTTCTTTTCTGCGTCCTGGGCCGGATCGGAGTGCGTAACGGTCTCGGGCAGCAGGGCGTTCCCGGCCTCTTCGCCATCGTCTGCCGCTTCCTCGGCAGGAACGGGGTCGATCGTTGCCGGCGCCTCGGTGAAGGCCGGCTCAAGGGCCCCGGCTTCCGCCAGCTCCTCCTCGAAGCTCTCGGGGGGGAGCGGTCCAATTGGCCGGGCCGTCGCGGGTATCTCGATGAGCTTCCCGGGAATCAGCCTGTCGGGTTCGATCCATGGGTTCGCTTCGAGGATGCGGTAATAGTCGAAGCCGTTGCCGTAGGCTCGCTCCGCGATCCGGAAGAGATTGTCGTGCTCACGGATGATGTACGCCTCGCCGGCACGAGGCAGACCCTCGGCATGCGCCCTGGGCGCCGAGTGGAAGGCGTCGACCAGGAGGAAGGAGGCCGTGAGTAAGAGTAATAAGATGAGTTTTCGTTTCATTGAAATACCGCGCTCCGCCGCGAGTTGAAGCGATTCTTCCCGCTCTACGGACTAGTCTATTCATCGGCAGTTTCCCCGGGTTGCATTGAGTTCATTTACGATGAATCAGCCGCCAGGGAATTCTCTTTCTACTTATCGGCCCCGCCGAGGCGTAGGTGCCGGGAGTTTCATGATTACCGGCAGTTGCCCGGGGTGGAGGGTTGAAGCGGACTCTCTCCTGCTGCTATGCTCGGTCGGATCAATAGTTGGTCTTAACCTGGAGATATAGCAGGGTGGAGCAGAAACAGCGGGAGACAGTCCTGGTGTCAGCGTCGGGCAGGGATCAGCCCGGTATCGTCGATTCCGTGTCCGGTGTGATTTTCGATGCCGGAGCGAACCTGGAGGATTCCAGGATGGCGATCCTCGGTGGAGAGTTTGCCCTCTTCGTCCTGGTGGTCGGCGGCGTTGAGCAGCTCGAGTCCATCAGGGTCGGGCTGGCCGCGGTCGCCTCGGAGCTTGACCTGGAATTGCAGATCAAGCCTGTGGCCGCGCCCCTCCCCTCATCTGCTGTTATCTGCTACAGCCTGCAGGCCGTGGCGCTTGACCATCCCGGCATCGTTCATCGGATCACCGGCATTCTCAGGGACCGGGGGGTGAACGTGGCGAGCCTTGACACCTCGCTCAACCAGGCGCCCATCACCGGCGCGCCTATTTTCTCCCTGGAGATGGAGGTCCAGGTCCCTGTCGACCATGCGGTCAACGAGCTCCGGGCCGAGCTGCAGGCCGCCGCCGCGGAAGAGAATATCGACATTATTTTCCAGCCGGCTTCCTGAGGTCCCGCGCCCGGCTCTTCTTCTTCGGTTGCTCGCTGGAGCGGAAGAGGTCCGAGGTCCAGAAGACCAGCAGGTAGATGTATCCCGCCAGGCTCGCGAGAAGAGAGGCGCCGCCTACAGCCAGAGGTAGAACGAGAATGGCGGCCCGCTGTCCAACGGTGACCGGCCGCGTCCCGCCGGCTTCACTGAAGAGCTCTTTGCCGACCTCCTCCAGCCGGAGGTGGTTCAGCCAGGTGCCGAGCAGACCGAAGGCGAAGGCCAGGCCGCTGGTTCCCAGCAGCAGGAGGGTGACGTGTTTGCGCTGGGGAATGAGGTGGAAGATCGACAGGAAGAAGATGGTGGCCGCCGCCACCGTGAGCACGAAGACGACCAGTCCGCAAGAGCCGCTGTTGTAGAGGTCGAGGCCGAGATCCCGTTCCTGCAGGAAGCGGTAGTCTGCTTCCAGGAGATAGCCGAGAAAGCCGGACTTCTCTACGGGGTTATTCATTCGTCGTCCTGCGGTCAGTCTGCCGAGGGGCCCAGATAGCGCTCTTCAATTCCGAGTACCTTTTCGTAGCGCCGCTGGTGACGGCCCTCTGCCGCGAAGTCTGCGCCCAGGAAGGCCTCGACGACCTCACGTGCCAGCGCCGGTCCAACGACCCGCTCCCCAATGCAAAGGACATTCATATTGTCATGCTCGACACCCTGCGCCGCGGAATAGGTGTCGTGGCAGATCCCTGCCCGCAGACCTGGATGCTTATTGACGGCGATACACACCCCGACGCCGCTTCCGCAGATCAGGATCCCTTTATCCGCCTTGCCTTCCATCACAGCCTCCGCCAGGAGCCTGGCGAAATCGGGATAATCGTCTTCGCCATCGTATTCGAGGGCCCCTACGTCGAGAATCTCGTGGCCGGATTCGCTGAGGTGACCGGAGATGAACTTTTTAAGCTCGAATCCGGCATGATCGCCGCCGATTGCTATCTTCAAGGTCTTCCTTTCTTAGCGCCAGGTCGGCTCTTCCGAAGCCCGACCGCCTGATGAAATATAACTTCCCCGTTCGTGAAAAGGAACGCCTCACAGCCCGGGCCCAGAGGATTTTTACCTTCTAAATAAGGTGATTGCTCGCCGGATGTTTGGTTTGAGGGGGCTCCCCTGTCTTTCTACAGGTGTTTTTTCACAACCAGGATGTGGGAAGAAGAGGGCTCTTACGAGGCTCCCTGCTGGCAAGATGAAGACCCCACGGGGTGCTCAAGTTGAAAAGGGTCGGTTAGCTTAGGAAACCACCTAAGGAGTGTTATAATCGGACCTTGGTGTCATTAGTAGGAAGACGCTCTCAGTAGAGTCGCATGCGGGGTTGTTGTGGTTGGGTGTTGATCGCTCTTTTCCGTGGGCCAGTGTTTTTCTTCCGTTTCGTCTGGGTTGAATGTCCTATGAATAGAATTCAACGTTTTCACTATAGGTCACGAAAGACAGCACCTCTTTTTATCATGGCCGTGCTGGTCCTGACCGGCTGCTCCGGTGGAACTGTGCGGAATTCTTCCGGAAGCTCCGAGGTCTTTCCCTACAGTGTCGGAGTTTTCCTGAAAGCTTCCGCTGCCAAGGACCCCGACGAGGCCGAGGCCACTCTTGGGAGGATCTGTGCCGCGCTGGCATCTGACGACGCCCTGGTCAGCAGGGCGCTGGCGCTCAGCTCGAAAACCACCTCGGCGGCCTTGCGAGAGGGGCGCAACCTGGATTTCCTGGTTGGTGTCAGCCTGGAGACGGAAGAAGTTCTTCCTGAGCCCCAGGTCTCCCCAGGAGATGCGGCCCTGGAGGTGGCAACCTGGCTTGTTGGGGGCCTGCCATCCTGGTTTGTAGCGACGCACGAATATCCTCTTGCTGGCGGGATGGAATTCGAGGTCATCGATCTGAATGACCAGAAGGTCAGGGCCTGGCTGAAGCTCTCTGCTGAGAGCCCGGTTCCGACTCCTGCCTATCAGCTCCGCTCAAGTGGAGGCTCTCGCTTCCTGAGCCTTGTTGACCGCAGCCCTGGCGATGGCGCGATGAACAACTACCTGCAGAGCATCGTGATGCCTCCCATGTACATTCCAGGTGAATCGGCTGCGGTGATCAATGTATTGAATGAAGAGGCTGCCGCTGGTTTTTTAGAAGAGCTCAAGGGAGAACTGCGCGGCCACCTGGACCAGGATGAGAAGGAGAGGCCCCTGAGGATTGTTTTCTCAGACAGGTCCGACCCCTCGGCCTTCTCCTTTGAGCTGCTAAGTGCCGATGGACGGCCTGATCACAGCCTCCGTATTCTCGACCTGCATCGTCTCGCCGAGGGAGCTGAACGTTATCGCTGGGTACTCAGAGGGGATGAGCTGGTGCGGGTCAATCAGGAGCTGGAGGTCAAAGGCAGGGCCCGGATCGAGCTGGCGGATGGGCTGCCGGTGGTGGCGGGTAGAAACCTGGTCAAGGTTCGCGCCCTGGGAACCGACGGCACCAGAATCTCGCGAACAGTAGTGATTATTGCGGATTAAATAGAAATGAAGCTTCGGTGTAAGAAAGAATTGAAACGATCAACCGCCCTTGCGGCCCTGCTGCTGGTTCCGGTCTTCTTCAGCGGCTGCAACTCCGGCACGGCCCTGCTCTCCTATCTCTTCGAGGGGGACGATGACGCCGCGAATCGCGGAGCGGCTACCGGTGTCAGGGTCGAATTCGATGGCTTCGAAGATGAGAGCCATCGCAGGGATCCCCGCCAGGCAGTCATTCGCTTCAAGGTCAAGAGCGATTCGGGCGGCCTGGCCAACGTGAATATTACCTGGTCGACAGATGGAGCCGTCTTCCAACCGCTGACCTTCGTCGATCCCTCGCCGGCTCGCTTCGAGCTCGCCGAGGGTGAGGAGTACTTCGACCCCGAGGACAACTATCCCGAGCCTCTCAGGGGCCTGGAGACCACGCGCGGCGGCAAGCTTCATCTTGTCGGCTGGAACGCGTTCGCAGATCTCGGCGATTCCAGACTTCGCCAGGTCACCCTCAGGTTCGAGGCCGATGCCCAGGTCGATGCCCGGGTTGAGGTTGGCAACGATGCTCCGGCGATCGACAGTATCTCTTCGGAGGGATCGAGCTCGGGGCGGCTCGGATTGAGCGTTGTGATCTCGGATCTTACCTCCGACCTCGTGGACCTGGCTATGGAGGTCTCGACCGTTACCGAGAACCCGACCGCCGCCGATTTCAGGGAGATGCGTACGGTTCAGCCGCCGAGCGCCCTGGCGTCTTCACCCGGGGGAGTCGTCCATCGTTTCGACTGGCGCGCGGCCGAGGACCTGGGAAATATCGACCGTGCCGTATTGGTGCGCATGACGCCGCGCGACCTGGTCGGCGAGTTTACCGAGGCGGTGGGCGAGACCGTTACCGCGCTGATCGTCCTCGAGCTCAACGAGGCTCCCGCGGTGCAGATCCTCGGCGCCCCCGGGATAGGCTCCGATGGCTCCGCCAACGGTGATATTGGAATTGATTTCATGGCCCAGGATCCCGAGGGAGACAATGTTGACGTGCTTCTCCAATGGGCTCACCAGGATGATGATTTTCCTGATCTGCCCCGGGAGCTGGGGGCGGATCCGACCGCGCGGCGGGAGCTGCTGTATTCAGCTGACATGGAGGCTGAGCGTTCGCGCCTTCGGATCGCCACTCTGTCAAAGGACCTGCTGAGCGGTCCGGTGGAGCTTCCCGCGACCGCCGGTCTCTCCAGCCAGGAGCTGCTCGCGACCTGGATTCGCCGAAAAGGCGAGCTGCGGGCACTCGGAGAAATGTCGAGACGCCCCGTCGAGCTCGTCAAGGTGGCGGGGCAGGCGATCCAGGACAGACTCGTCTGCTCCTATGCCGCCGCCACCGGGGTTCTGACCCTTGCGGCGCCCTTCGATCCGCCTGCGGAACCCGGCGATACGCTCCAGGTGGATCTCGCCGCGGCGCTCAATCTTGGCGCATCGAGCGCCGGCGTGGAGTACCGGGTGATCTGGGCAAGCGATGTCGATGTCCCGGGCGGTGGGAACGTCAAGCTTCGCATCACGCCGTTCGACAGAGTTCGCGGCCTGGGCGCCAAGTCGGCGGGGTGCGCGGGAGACCCGGATGGCTTCGATGAAAATCTGCTTCCCGGCAGCCGGGGCACCCCCGACATACTGGAGTTCACCATCCCGGCAAGTATAGGCTTTACCCCCGAGCCGGTATGGCTGGCTCCCCTGGCGGAGATTGACGACCCTGTCTCGGTCGCGGCCGGTGATCTTGACCAGGATGGGATGCTGGACATCGCCGCCATCTCCAGGGGCGCCCGCTCACTGGTGCTCTCGTTCCAGAGGACCTCGGGTACCTTTGATCAGCTCCGGCTGCTCGACGACCGCATCGGTGAGCCTGCGGATCTCGAGCTTGGAGATCTCGATGGAGATGGAGACCTTGACGCCGTCATCGTGACGAGCCATTTCCACACCCCGGCCTTCCCCGATGAGGAGGTTCCCGCCATAGAGAAGGCTGGCTCTCTGATGATCTACTTCCAGGGAGAGGATGCGGATTATATACGCAACCGAGCCTCCCTGAAGGCCGCCGGTGTCTTTCTCGATCCCACCGCGCTGGCGCTTGCTGATTTTGACGGCGACGGCGACCGGGATATCGCGGTTGCGGAGGGAGTGACCATGGAGACCGCGCTGACAGTCTTCTACCGTGGAGAGAACGGGTTGGCCGGTTGCGATGGACGGGACGGGGACTATTCCTACTGCACCTTTTCCGGTCCGGCGGATGTGCCCGGGGCGGCGGCAGGGGAGACGGGCCTTACCGACCTGGCCGCTGGGGATGTTGATGGCGATGGTGATGCGGACATTGTCGCCTCCTTCCTCTCCGGGCTGGTGGTCTTCGAGAACCGTGGAGCGTCGGGTTTCCATGCTCGCGAGCCGATCCCGGCGGCGGGTTCGCGGATCCGGTCGGTCGGCGTTCTCGATCTTGATCACGATGGCCGCCTCGACATCCTGGCCATTGACCAGGAGCAGGACAACATCATCGTCGCCTGGCAGCTTGCCGACGGCTCTTTCGAGCTTGGCCGGTTCGCGCCCGAGGGTCTCGAGAGACCGGCTTCGATGCTGATTGCCGACCTGACCCTGAATGGGTCTGATGATCTTCTCATCGCTGATTCCGGTCTTCCCGGCGGAAATGGAGGACGGGTGCTGGTTTGCCTGGCGGATGCGGCCGGTCTGTCCGGGTGCGAAATTCTCAGGCGAACGGACCAGATCGCGCGTCCCCAGCATGTGGCGATCGGCGATTTTGATGGAGATGGTCGCTACGATGTGGCCTCGGTAGATGAGGGTTCTCGGGATGTTGCCATCTACCAGCAGGATGCGCTGAATGTGCTGGAGAGCCCGGCGCAGACGCTGGCCTCCCTGCAGGATGGAGCGCGGCCTTCCTCCTTCGCCGTGGCTGACCTGGATGCCGATGGAGACCTTGACCTCGCTGTGACCAGCCCTTTCTCCAACAGCCTGACCCTGCTTTCACGGCGCGCGGACTCGTCCTATGCGAGGCAGGCTCTCAGCTTCTTCGGGGACGCATCGAGCACTCGAGGAGCTTCCCAGGTCATCAGTGCCGATCTTGATGGAGACGGACGCGCTGACCTGGTGACGGCCAATGCCCAATCGGACAATCTTCTTGTCCTGCTGCAGGACTCCAGAGGTCGCTTCGACAGGAGGACCAACATCCTCTCGCTCGATGGCGGGCTGGATGGACCGCGCACGGTTGCGGCGGGCGACCTCGATGGAGATGGCCGGCTGGACCTGGTTACGGCCGGCGGCTTCTCCGATGATCTCCTCTGGTTCCGCCAGGCGGGGGAGGGAGTTTTTGCCCCTGCCGAGCTGATCGATACAGGCGGCCTGCTTAAAGATCCTCTCCAGCTCTTCGCTGAGGATATCAACCAGGATGGAATGATCGACCTGGTGGCCACTGGTAACGAATCGGACAATGTCGTGGTGCTGATCCAGCGCTCCGATCGCACGGCCTTCTTCCTCTACAACCTGCCTTTGCCCGCGGGCAGCGCGCCGGTGGCGGTCGCCTCTGGGCAACTCCTTGGGGATGGGGGGGCTGATATCGCCGTGGCCTCCCTGTCCGGGGTGTTCATCTTCGAGCAGCGGGAGAAGGACTTCCTGCTTCGCGAGGTTGGCTCTGGCAGCGAGGAATATTCACCGACTGGCCTGCTGGCCACTGATTTCGGCGGCAATGGCCGGGTGGACCTGGTCCTTGCCAATGCTCTGCCTCCGGGGGCTATCGAGGTCTTCTCGGCGAGGATCGGCGCGGGCTTTTCCAGTTCCCAATTGCTTCCGGGCTCCGAGGTGCAGACGGACGCCGAGAGCTTTCTTCCGGCGGCCATGGCGCATGTGGATCTCAATGGAGATGGGGAAAAAGATTTCGTTGTCGCTAATCGTTCCGGAGATGAGATGACCGTATTCTGGGGGGGAAGAAGATGAACAGGATCCATTCCGTGAACAAGTTCGAATCCGCCGGTCGGCGGCGTTCTGCGCCCGCGCGGGTCTTTGCAGGATGGCTGGTTCTTGTTGCCTTCCTCGCGGTTCCCCTTGGGGCCCAGCAGGTCGGCGGCGAGGTTCTCTCTGCCATCTCGGAGATGAGGATCGCGCAGAAGACCTACGGAGAGCGCTCCGGGCTGCTGCTGCTCGAATGGACCAATGGCACCCGCTATAATTTTCTCGAGCTCTTTATCGATGGCACGAAGGTGGCGGACCTGGATGGAGAGCTGCACGAATACCAGGCTGAGGATGTCGCGGTTGGCGAGCATGTGTTTGGCCTGCGAGGCCAGTCCGGAGATCTCGTATCGGAGCTGGTGACAGTGTCTTTCACGGTGCGTGAATCGACGCCTCTTAGCGAGCCGGTTGCGGGCATCTCCTGTAGCTATTTTTCCAGCGGCGGGGGAACCATCGAGGTGATCTGGAGCGCGGGAGCGGACAGCTGGGCCTCCGGGATCCTGGAGCTTGGTGATGGTGAGAGCGTTGAGATCGAGAGGGGAGCTACCTCGATTACGGCCTCGGGGGTTGGGCCTGAGGTGCCCGCATTCGCCATCTATTTCCTGGATACCGCGGGTTATTATTCCGACCGCATCGTCCCGGTCTGCTCTCTGCGGTCCGCGCTCTTCCTCAGGGGAGATTGCAATTCCGATGGCGCCGTCAGTGTCAGTGACGCGATCTTCCAGCTCAACCATCTCTATCTCGGGCGTGAGCGCTGGTATTGTGACGACGCCTGCGATGCCAACGATGATGGCCGCACCAATCTCTCCGATGCCATCACCATCATCGGCTATGTCTTCCTCGGACAGATCGAGCCGATTGGCATGGATCGAACCTGCCGCCCGGATGAAACCGAAGACTTTCTCGGTGGAATCTGTGAGTGTCCACTCTGAGTTCACGCCTCGCAGCGTTCTTGACGAGGGGTTATTTTGCAGTGGGTCTTCCGGGTCGTCATCGTAAGATGACGATGAAATAAGCGCGAAAACCCGGGAAACCGGGCGCCGGCCTTCTCTTGCGTCTCACCAAACAACCTTCATTCAAGGAATGCCGTCATGTTCTCAGAGCTCCGACTCTTTGTCCTGACCCTTGTTATCGTCATTACTTTCCTTCTGAGCAATCTCTCACTGGACATCGGAAGCCGAGCTGGCGGCGGCTACAGGATGCCGGTTGTGAGCGCATCCGCCGTTGAGGGAGAAGACGATGCGGATGAAGATGGTGAAGAAGAAGACGAAGAAGAGGATGAAGGAAGGGAGCTCGAGGAAGAAATAGAAGAAGCGGTAGAGCGCCTGGGGGAAATCGAGGAGGAGCTTCGTGAGCTTGAGCGGGAGCATAAAGAGGCCTTCATGGAGCTCAAGGTTCTTCAGAAGGAGAGAAAGATTCATCAGCTGGGCCGCATGGGGGAAGAGGCTGAGGCGGCGGGAAAAACGGAGGAGGCGAAAGAATACTTTGAGCAGGCTGAGCGGTTCGAGCGTGAGCTGGAGGCGCATCGCGAAGAGCTGGATCTGCAAAGGCGAGAGGAAGAAGATGACGAGGACGACGAAGACGAAGATGAGGAAGACAGGAGCCTGGCTGAGAAGATCCGTGAGCTGAAGGAAGATCTCGATGGAATGGAAGAGGAGCTCAGGTTCGCACGCCGCGAGGGGGACAAGGAAGCTGTCGAGGAGATAGAGGGTGAGCGGGAGGACGCCTTGAGGCATCTCGAGGAGCTCGAGCTGCACAGGAAGATCGAAGAGCTCAGTCGCCGGGGCGAAGAAGCTGAAGAGGCCGGCAGGGGGGATGAGGCCGAAGAGTATTTCGAGCGGGCAGAGCGACTCGAGGCCGAGCTGGAGAAGTTTGAAGAAGACGACGAAGAAGGCGACGACGAAGAAGACGACGAAGAGGACGACGGCCGCCGGCGGAAGACCAGGGATGAGAACGGCTTTATCCTGCGTGCTCTTAGAGAGGTGAACGGTTTGAGGGCCAGGTCCATCGAGGCTCGACGAGAGAAAGATGATGACAGGGCTGCCGAGCTCTGGGCCGAGGCGGATGGCATCATCCGTCACCTGGCGATGGAGATTTTCGAGAAGCGGCGGGACAAAGATGATTCCGGCCATCGTGAGAAAGAGAGCGAGCCGCGGGGTCTTGAGCGGCAGGTCCAGGCTCTGCGTGAAGAGGTCGGGGAGCTTCGCGAGCTTGTCAGGAGGCTGCTGAAGAGAGACTGATCTTCCCGGGGTCGCGGGCGGGGCAAGAAAACAAACAAGGGACGCGGCTTCTGGCAAGCCGTGTCCCCTTTTGTTTTAATAGGGGCTCTTGTCGCGATCGCGATGGTCTGCAGAACCACAGGAACAAGGAATCAATTCGATGAAGATCGTTCGTTTTCTGGATGGCTCCTCCAAGGAGCGCTACGGTGAATGGGTCAGCGATGATGCGGCGCGCGTGATCGAGGGAGACCTCTTCGGCGATTACAGTGTCACGGATGAAACGGCCGCCATCGCGAAACTCCTGGCTCCGGTCGCCCCGCGTACGGCCCTCTGTATCGGCCTGAACTACAGACAGCACGCCGAGGAGGGGGGCAATGACATCCCCGAGTACCCCGTGCTCTTCATCAAGGCGGCGAACACGCTCAACAATCCCGGCGACCCCATCGTCATTCCCGCCATCGAGCCGGTGACGGTCGATTACGAATGCGAGCTGGCCGTGGTCATCGGCCGCGAGGCGAAGAACGTATCGAAGGCCGAGGCCCTCGACTACGTGCTCGGCTATACCTGCGCTAACGACGTCAGCGGCCGCACCTGGCAGACGAAGAAGGGCGGCAGCCAGTGGTGCCGCGGTAAGTCCTTCGACACATTTCTGCCGCTGGGCCCCTGCCTGGTTACCCCTGACGAGATTCCCGACCCCAACGCTCTGAAGCTCAGCACGGCCCTCAACGGCGAGGTGATGCAGGACTGGACGACCTCGGACATGATCTTCAACGTCCCGACGCTCATCGAGTTCCTCAGCCAGGGCACCACCCTGCTGCCCGGCACGGTGATCATGACGGGAACGCCCCAGGGTGTCGGCGCCGCGCGCAACCCCCCGGTCTTCCTCAAGGACGGAGACGAGGTCACCATCGAGGTCGAAAACATCGGCAGGCTCACCAACCCCGTCACGGCGGAGTGATGCAGGCTCAAGTCTCGCCGGGTTTTTCCGGCGGAGCTTGCGGCGGCGTCCGGCGATCTTTTCGTTCCTTGCGCTGACGCTTCGGCTCGGGCGATCCTCCCGGCCAGGGGGCCACGAGCCGGGCATCCCGGTTCTGGCGGCCTCTCTTCAGCAGGGCGCCGCGGGTCGTTTCTTTCGGTGGGTTGCGGAAGACACGCCGCTTCCCGTCCTGGCAGAGGTAGATGCCCGCGTCGGTGTGGCGAACGTCCATCGGGTCGCCAATGACCCGGGCCAGCTCGGGGTCCCGGTTACCCAGGAGGCCGCCCTCCTTGGCCGGCTGCATGGCGAGATAGCTCATCGAGCCCTTGCCGGCCGTCAGGCCCAGCGGCACGGCAATCTGCTTGACGATGTCTCCCGGCTGCCACCTGAAGTGGAAATGACACCAGGGCCTCTTCGGTTCGCTCAGGAGCGGGCAGGTCTTCTGGTGGGTGCAGGGAGCGAGAATCTCCCAGCGTTGTGATTCAAGCAGGGAGTCGTGCAGGGCGAGGAGCCGCCGTCCCTGCTGCCTGAGTCCCGGTTCGATGATGACGACCGTGCTGCCGGGGGGCAGCTTTTCGGCGAGCTTGTTGAAGAAGCGCTTGATGTCGATTCCCCGGCGCTCGGCGTGATCGAACTCGTTGACGATCATCGACATCCACACGAGTGTGGGTCCCTGGAAGCGCGGCAGCAGAGGGAGCTTCTGTTGCAGGGTGGTGATGGATGTCTTGACCCCGTCTTTTTCAGCCGGCGCGCACTCTTCGAAGATCTCCCGGGCGACCCGGAGAGCTCCGCGGCTCTGATCCGTGAGCAGATAGCGCCGCGTACGGTCTGCCGGCAGGGTCAGGAGGCTCGCGATGGAGGAGCTTCCCGGGCCCGCTCCCATATCCGTAATCCACTCCGTTTCGGCGATCGCCGGGTAGCGCTCCAGCAGATCCTTGAGCACACAGATCGAGCGTACCGTGTTCAGTGGAAGATGGTAGCGCAGGTAGGCCAGGCGCAGGCGCGGGTCGTTCATATAGCTGAAGCGCTTGAGATGCTGCCGCTCGCTGGTGAAGAGATGGAAGAGCTCCTCGAGAGCCTCGCCCTGGGATCGAAGCGAGACCTTGACCTTGCCGACCTGTTTCTTGATCGCCCTCAGCAGGGGGCGGGGGGTAGCGAGGGAGGGCATGGCGTTCCAGGCGGTTGGGGAATTCGTTTCGTTGAGCCTGCTCAGCAGGCGTGGCCCAAGCTTAGGGTAAAACGCCACGGCTGCCAGAGGAATTATCGAGATGGTTCGCGTACGGCTCTCGCCCTGTCCCTGTCTATGCAAGCCCCGCCGGTACCCGTAGAATGATTGTCTCAGGTGGAGAGTGTCAGCTTAAGTATCTAATTCGACCCGGCAGGGACAGATGAAAGCTTCAGGCAACAACCAGGAACCTGCGAACGCCCCCTGGGACCCGGTGTTTCTCGATTCACGCCGGGAGGCCCTGGTCATCCTGCTCTTGTGGGTGGTGGCGCTCCTGTGGGCCGTACCCTATTGCTACCTGAACGGCTTTCCGGAGACCTTTGTCGAGGAGGAGTTCAGCACCGTCTGGGGTGTCCCCTCCTGGCTCTTCTGGGGGATCGCGGTGCCCTGGCTCCTGGCCGATGTTTTCACCCTCTGGTTCTGTTTCTTCTACATGAAGGATGGGAGCCTGGGGGAAGAGGCCTCTGTTGACTCGGAGGAGCTCGCATGAGCCTCTCTTCCAGCTTCAACATCTCCTTTCTCGCGGAGGCGGGCGGCGTCAGCCCGGCGCTCTTTACCTTCCTTGCCTATACCGCTGTTGTTTTCCTGCTCGCGGTGATTGCCAACTACCTGCGCAAGGACGGCAACTTTCTCAGAGAATATTTTCTCGGCAACAGGAGGCTCGGCGTCTGGGCCTTCGCCCTGACCTTCGCCGCCACCAGCGCCTCCGGCGGGAGCTTCACCGGCTTCCCCTCGAAGATCTACAGCCACGGCTGGATCATGGGGCTCTGGATCGGCAGCTACATCATCTTCCCGATCTGCACGATGGGCTTCATCGGCAAGCGTCTCAACCAGGTGGCGCGCCGGTCGGGAGCCATCACCGTTCCAGACGTGATCCGGGACCGTTTCAGGAGCGCGAGCTTCGGTCTGCTGGCCGTGGCGCTGATCGTTTTCTTCATGTCCTTCAACCTCATCGCCCAGTTCAAGGCCGGCAGCATGATGCTGAAGACGTTGCTGACCGGCGTCGGCGTCTTTGAATCCGGCGTCACTTTCCTGAGAGATTCCCCGGCCGCCCACCCCGATCCAGCCTACCTGCTCTGCCTGTTTGGCTTCGGCCTGGCAGTGATCGCCTATACGACCTATGGCGGCTTCCAGGCGGTGGTATGGACCGATGTCATGCAGGGAATTGTCATGGTCGCCGGGGTCATCATCATGCTGCCCCTGGCGCTCTACCTCGTTGGGAAGGAGGCGCCCGAGGGAGTGGGCTCGCTCGAGTACGCCACCTCGAGGATGGTTGATATGAGCCCGCCCCGCAGAGGAGTGGCGGTTTTCCGGTCGAGCGACCCAAAAGGAAACAGCACCCCGCTGGGCGAGGGCTCCTGGATTCAGATTCCAGGTTCGGATGAAGGCGCGGAGCCCAGGCTTTTCAAGGTGATACCGAAGCAGGCGTTAGAGGAACGACTCCGAGAACGCGGAGAGCCCTGGATCGCTGTGCTCGAGATCATCTCTCCTGGTGATCGCAGGCAGGTCGTCGAGAACCAGGGAGACCGGGTCCGCTCCGATTTCATCCTCGGGGACCTAGAACTTCAAGGCTACGCCTACGGAGCCGAGGATGGTCGCAAGGGAGTCTACGTCACCGGTCCCGGACCGAGCCCCAGCAGCGATGCCGGGTTCCTTCCCCTGAGCCTCGTGATCTCCTTCTTTTTCATGTGGGCGATCTCGGGCTCCGGTCAGCCCGCCAGCATGGTTCGACTCATGGCTTTCAACAACACCGTGACCCTGCGGCGCTCGATCTTTACCGTGGCGGTCTATTATTCGCTGATCTACTTCCCGCTGGTGATCATCTTCTGCTGCGCCCGGGTGCTGATGCCCGGCATGGATGCCGAGTCGGACCGCATCATGCCGGCCATGGCGGTCTTCCTGACCGAGAACGTCGGCGCGGGCTGGCTCGCGGGGCTGCTGATCGCCGCGCCCTTCGCGGCGGTGATGTCGACGGTCGACAGCTTCCTGCTGATGATTTCATCTGGCCTGGTGCGTGACATCTACCAGCGCAACATGAACCCCGAAGCATCCGAACGCCGTCTCAAGCGGCTGAGCTATCTTTTCACCCTATTGGTTGGAGGAGCGGCGCTGCTGGGGGCCGTCCACCCGCCGCAGTTCCTGCAGGACATCATCGTCTACACCGGCAGCGGGCTGGCGGCCTGCTTCCTCGCGCCGGTGGTTTACGCCATCTACTGGCCGCGTTCGAATGTCGAAGGCTGCATGGCCGGCATGCTGGGGGGCTTCGCCGCTCACCTGTCGATGTACGTCGGCGGGCACTTCGCTAACGGCAGCTTCTTCAGACCCTACCGGCTCATGGATTTTGACCCGATCATCGTCGGCCTGCTGGTCAGCTTCCTCGCGGGCTACCTGGTCACCCTGCGGACTCCACCGCCTCCCGAGGATCTGGTGAGGAAGTATTTTTACAAGCCGGAGGCTTCGACCGGGGCCTGAGTCCATGCTTTTCCGGTGGAGACTGCCTTTCGGGGTATCGATCTGCCAAGCGGGCAGTAACAGGATTTTCTTCCCGCAACGGCCGCTTGCGGATCCCCGAGCACAAGTGCTTGCGGCATATGTACTTCAGTGGACATGGGCGAATTAAAGTCTTGAATATGGGTTTCTGGCCAATGGATTGCGTTAGACTCAAGTGGTTCAGTCAATCTACCCATTGATTTAAGAGGACTGCCGTCGTGGCCTCTGCTCATCTCTTCAAAGCTTTCGGTATTCCGGTCAGGGCGCATTGGAGCTTCTGGCTGGTTGTGTGCGTGTTAGCCACGGAATTCCAAGTCTATCTTAATGCCGGTCTTGGCGTGAGCCTGCTGCTCACGGTCTGTTTTTACGGCTGCCTGCTGCTGCACGAGCTCGGCCATAGCCTCACCGCCCGGCGTTACGGCATCAACACCCGGGAGATCAAGATGACCATGCTTGGCGGGATGGCGATGTTTGAGAGGAGCCCCCGGGTACCCCGGCAGGAGCTTTTCATCACGGCGGCCGGTCCGTTGGTAAATTTCGTGATTGCCGGCCTGCTGTTCGCCGGGCAGTGCCTGGCCTTCGGCCTGCCTTTTGGCCCCACCTCCGACCTGTCCTTCGAAGCCTGGGAGAGCAAGTTCTGCTGGCTCCTGATGTTCCTCAATCTGGTTCTTGGGATCTTCAACCTGCTGCCGGGTTTTCCCATGGATGGGGGCAGGATCCTGCGCGCCCTGCTCGCCCTGAAGCTGCCTTATCTCAAGGCGACCCATATCGCCGTTCGGGTTGGACAGCTGGTCGGGGCAAGCTTCATCCTGTTACCTGTGCTGGGTATCTGGGGCGGCATCATTACCGCCTTGATCGGCCTGATGGTTATCTTCCTCGCCCAGGCCGAGCTGATGAGGGTGCGCGCGGAGGAGGCCCTGAAGCAGGGTTCGGCGAACCTCAATCGTCTCTTTGGCGGCCTGTTCGGCGGCCGGGCGCCCGGCGGCGGCAATGGCTGGGGCTTTACCTTTGGGGGATCGCCTCCCGGTCCCTCGCAGGCCGAACCATCGCCAGCTGAACCGCCTTCCCCTCCGCGGGATGACTCCGATTGCGTCATCGACATGGACCCCGATGGAAAGGTCCGCAAGGTCTGGCGCAAGGATGAGAGTGACGGCTGAGCTCTTCCGGCCGGCCTGCCAGAGGCCCCGGCGCTATGAAAACGCCGCCGGAGGACTTAAGATCTCAGTTCTTTACGACATTGAGACGAAGCTTACAGGAAGCGGCCCCATCCTGCGTATGTGACCAGGCTCGCGGCGGTTTCCCTTTCCGGAGGTCCATGAACAGATGAAACGTTTCCCGTTCCTTTTGATTCTCGTGATGGTCATCGCCGGTCCCGCCGCCGCCCAGGATGCCAGGAAGGCCGCCGGCGTGAAGAACAGCCCGATCCAGGCGCTGCTGGTTACGGGCGGCTGCTGTCACGACTACGATCGCCAGAAGCTGATTCTCTCGCGAGGTATCTCAGCCCGGGCCAACGTCGTCTGGACCGTCGCCCGCCAGGGCGGCAGCACGACCAACGCGAAGATCCCGCTCTACCAGGACCGCGACTGGTCCGAGGGCTTCGATGTCGTGGTGCACAACGAGTGCTTCGCCAGCGTCAACGATAAGGAGTTCGTCGCGAACATTCTCCGGCCGCATCGCGAGGGCCTGCCGGCGCTGCTGATCCACTGCGCCATGCACTGCTACCGCACCGGGGACGACCAGTGGTTTGAGTTCGTCGGCATGCAGTCGCCGGGGCACGGGGCGCATTATTCCTTCACCGTCGACAATATGAAGCCCGCCCACCCCATCATGAAGGGCTTCGGCTCGAAGTTCGTCGCGCCCAAGGGCGAGCTCTACCACTCGATCAAGCTCTTTGATACCGCGACGGTCCTCGGCCAGGCCAACCGCAGGGGCGACAACAAGCCCCAGGTCTGCGTCTGGACCAACAGCTATGGAGATGGAAAGGTCTTCGCGACGACCATCGGGCACTACAACGAGACCATGGCCGAGCCGAAGTACCTCGACATGGTTACCCGGGGGCTGCTCTGGGCCTGCGGCCGGGACACCGAGGCCGGCTTCACCCCCAGCACGGAGAAAACCGACGAGGCCATCCGTTCGCTGATCGCGGTCAATCTCGCTCCGGCTCCGCAGGCGGCCGGGGGAGGGGCGAAGCCCCGGGTCACAGGCAAGCTGCGCAAGAAGGGCAACCTGTCGATGGCCGGCAAGGCGTCCGCGAGCAGCCAGGAGAAGGCCAAGAATAACCTCACGAAGTACGGCAACGATGGCAACCTCAACACCCGCTGGTGCGCTGACGGCGGCGACCCTGGTGAGACCTGGCAGGTTGACCTCGGCGCGGCGAAGCACGTTCGCTCCCTCCGCATCCACTGGGAGAAGGGCGGCGCGGCCTATCGCTACCAGGTGGAGGCCTCACCCGATGGCAAGGAATGGAAGACGATTGTCGACCAGTCGAAAAACAAGAAGAAGGCGCAGGTTACGCCGCATCAGGTTGATTCTTCCGCGACCCGACACCTGCGGGTGAAGTTCCTCGGATCAAGCGGCTCCTATTGGGGCAGCTTCTGGGAGTTCGAGGCCTATACCAGCAAGGAATTGCCACCCCTCAAGAAAACGATCAAGAAGGCGGTTTCCGCGGCGGCCGTGGGCCCATCGAGCATCGCCGACGTCCAAGTTCCCGAGGGCTTCAAGGCGACCCTTTTCGGCAAGCCGCCCGAGGTGAACTACCCGGTCTGCATCGCTGCCGCCGTCACCGGCGAGGTTTTCGTCGGGATCGATGAGCAGGGCTCGCTCGGCAAGCAGCCCGGCAAGGGCAGGGTCGTCCGCTGCATCGACACCGATGGTGACGGCGAGGCCGACAAGATCAACACCTTCGCCAGGATGGATCATCCCCGCGGTCTCTTCTACGACCAGGGCTCCCTGTGGGTACTCCACCCGCCGTTCTTCACCGTCTATCACGACGATGACCTTGACGGTGTCGCTGATCGTGAGGAGACGCTCATCACGGGCATCAGCTCCGATGAGACCAAGCGCCGGGGGGCGGACCATACGACCAACGGGATCCGCATGGGTATCGACGGCTGGATCTACATCGCCGTCGGAGATTTCGGCTTCACCGAGGCGAAAGGCAAGGATGGCACCGTTCTCGCGCGCCGCGGCGGCGGAGTCGTTCGGGTCCGGCTTGACGGAACCGACATGGAGATCTTCAGCTGGGGACAGCGGAACATCGTCGATATCTGCGTCGATCCCTATCTGAACCTCTATACCCGCGACAACACCAATGACGGCGGCGGCTGGGATATTCGCCTCAGCCACGTCATCCAGTCGGGCCATTACGGCTACCCCTCGCTCTACCTCAACTTCACCGAGGAGAGCCTGCCGCCGTTGAAGGACTACGGAGGCGGCTCGGGATGCGGGGCGATGTATTTTCAGGATCTCCGCTGGCCGAAGCCCTACGCCGACGCGCTCTATACCTGTGACTGGGGGACCAGCACGGTCTACCGCCACAACCTGCCCGCCAACGGGGCTACCTTTGACGCCCACCAGGAGGTCTTTATCAAGCTTCCGCGTCCGACAGACATGGACGTTGACGGCAGCGGCCGCCTCTACGTGACGAGCTGGAAGAACGGCAAGTTCAGCTTCAGCGGTCCCAACGTCGGCTTTGTTACCCAGGTGACTCCGGCCGGGTTTACCCCGAAGCCCTTCAAGCCGCTGTCTTCTACCAGCGAGGCATCCCTCCTGGGCTATCTCTCTTCTCCCTCCGCGGTACACAGGCTTCATTCCCAGCGCGAGCTTGTGCGCCGCGGAAAGGGCGAGGCGAGGATCGCCGGCCTCTCAGGCCTGGCCGCAAATGCCAAGGCTCCGCTCTACGGCCGGATCGCCGCGATCTATACGCTGAAGCAGATTCTGGGGCCGGACTCGAATGCAGCGTTGCTCAAGCTGCTTGATGACGCCTCCATCCGCGAGGCTGCCCTGCGCGCTCTCACCGATGCCAGGGACGGTCTCGACAAGCTGCCGCTCGAGCCCTTTCTTGGTGCGCTGAAGGATGAGAACCCGCGGGTCCGGGCCCAGGCCCTGATCAGCCTCGGGCGGCTCGGCCGCGGCGAGGCCGGCAAGGCGATCCTG
>CAUZHA010000059.1:0-27246 GCA_963579555.1 Planctomycetes bacterium UBA1146 | reverse complement strand
AGGCTGATACGCATGTTTTTTCCGTGACAGGAGATGACAGGGCGGGAGACAGGGTTCTTTCCGTTCTGGAGGACGGGGGTTGCGACATCAGCGGGGTGATTCGTGCCCCGGGTCGTCCGACAACCTTGAAGGCGCGGCATATGGGGTATGTTCAGCACTCCCATCGGGCTGTCCAGCAGATGTTGCGGGTGGATGAAGAGGAGCTCTCGCCGGTTAGTTCTGAGCTTACCGATGCGCTCCTCGAGAAGATTTTCTCCGGGGATGGAGCCTGGGATGCGATCCTGGTCAGCGATTACGGCAAGGGGTTGCTCACCGAGCGGCTCATGGGGGGAATTCGTGAACGGGGCGGAGCCGTTCCCGTCCTGGTCGATCCGGCCCGGGTCAGCGACTATTCTTTCTACAGGGGCGCCTCCCTGATCTGTCCAAATCGCTTCGAGGCGGAGCTGGCCAGCGATATCCCCTGCCAGGAAATTGAGGGTTGCCAGTCTGCCGCGGCGAAGCTCCTCGAAGAATTTGAGCTGGGCAGCGTCGTTGTGACCATGGACCGTGATGGCATGTTTCTCGATGAGGGGAAGGCGGGACGGAGTCATTTTTCCACTCGCGCGCGCGTCGTGGCGGACGTTACCGGGGCCGGCGATATGGTGCTCGCTATCCTCGGGATTTCAGCCGCGGCGGGGAATTCCGCGGAGTCGGGCGTGCAGCTGGCCAATGTTGCCGCCGGCCTCGTGGTACGGCAATTCGGTGTGGTTGCGGTCAGCCGTGAGGAGCTCCTTGACGAGATCCGTAACCAGGGAAATCCGGCGGCGGGAAAGATCAAGAATCTCACAGACCTGTCGAAGATCCTCAGCGCGGAGAAACAGAAAGGGAAGAAGGTCGTGCTGACCAACGGCTGTTTCGATCTGCTCCATCCGGGCCATCACCATCTTCTCAATGAGTCTCGCAGAGAGGGGGATATCCTGGTTGTTGCAGTGAACAGCGATTCCTCCATCAGGAGGCTGAAGGGGGAGGGGCGGCCTCGGATAGAAGAAAACGACAGGATCAAGATGCTGGCGGGTCTCGAGGCGGTTGACTATGTTCTTCTCTTCGAGGAGGACACGCCCCAGGGGCTGATCGAAGAGCTGCTTCCCGATGTGCTCGTCAAGGGCGGTGATTATAAGGAAGATGTCGTCATCGGGAGAGATTGCGTCGAAAGCAAGGGTGGCAGAATGGTCTTTGTAGACCGTCTTCCAGGTCTCTCAACCACTGAGCTGCTGGCCGAGTCCGGAGGAGAAATTGTCAACGATGGCGGTGAATCGGCCTGAAATGCCCTTCAAGTACAAATGCTTTCAGGGTTTACAAATGTTGGCTGAGCCGTATGATTGTTTGTTCCGGGCTTTTTTGGCCCCGTAAGACCCGTAAGAAATGAATCAGGACCTTTAAAACTATCTCGTCCGAGCCGTTCTGATTTTTTCGATCATCGGCAGGATCGCTCGATAGTTCAATTCCCTCCGTTTCGGTTGATCTATGGCAGCCCAAGAAGATCGGCTATTTGGAAAAATAGCCGTCAAGAACAAGCTGGCGGATGAAAAGCAGGTACGTAAGTGTCTCGCTGCGCTGGATAAATCCGGTGGCCAGGGGCTTGGTAAGATGTTGCTTGAGAAGGGGCTCATCGGCCCCAGTGATTACCAGCGCATCAGCGCCCGTGTAAAGCAGATGGCTGAAGAGAGTGAGCAGGCTTCCGCCGATGATTCAGGAGGCGAGGGAAAGTCCAAGTCTGTCGCGGCATCGGCAAAGCTTCCACCCCCCAGCGGCGCCGGGGTTACGATTGAGGAGCTTGAGCGGGTGGATTTTTCCCACCTGGCAGGCGGTCCCATCGATGCTTACCTCGTCGAGGCGAGGAAGGTTGGTGCTTCGGATTTCCATTTCCAGGTGGATTCGCCGCCATTCATGCGGCTTCACGGCTCGCTTGTCTACCTGAAGCATCCGACTCTTTCGGCTGACGATACAAAGCCGCGTATCGAGGAGATTCTCAACGATTTCGAACGGAAGACCTTTGAGGCGAACAACGATCTGGATTTCTGTTATGTCAAGGAACACGGCCGCTACAGGACTAACGTGCTGAAGCAGCGCAAGGGACTGGACGCGGTGTTCAGAATTATTCCCGATACTCTGCCGACTCTCGAAGAGCTTCACTTGCCTGGTATTCTCACCAAGTTCACCAAGTACAGGCAGGGAATCGTATTGATCACCGGTCCGGCCGGATCCGGAAAGACCGCGACGATGATGGCGCTTCTCGACATCGTTAACCAGGAGCAGAAGGACCATATCGTCACGGTCGAGGATCCGATCGAGTACCTTCTTCCCAGCCAAAACTGTAACGTGAACCAGAGGCATGTCGAGGTTCACACCGAGTCCTATGCCAGCGCTCTGAGATCGGCTATGCGTTCCGATCCCGACTACATTTGCGTCAGCGAGATGCGTGACCTCGACACCGTCGCCATGGCGATCACCGCCGCGGAGACCGGTCACCTTGTCTTCGGGACGCTGCACACGACCAATGCCACCAGGAGCGTGGACCGGATTATCGATGTCTTTCCTCCCAAGGAGCAGGAGCAGATCCGCGCGATGGTGTCTGAATCCATTCGAGGAGTGATCTCCCAGCAGCTCTTGCCGCGCGAGGATGGCATGGGGCGTGAACCGGTCCTCGAGATCATGTTCTCCACTCCCGCGGTTGCCAATATGATCCGTGAGCGGAAGACCTTCCAGCTCCAATCGGTTCTGCAGACGGGATCCAAACAGGGAATGTGTACCATGGATGATTCAATTCTCGGTTTGCTGAAGAAGAAGATTATTTCTCGTGAGACCGCATGGTTCTTCTCTGAGAACAAGGACAGGTTTAAATAAGAACCCACCATGGCGCGAGTAGACGCATATCTCAAAAAGCTTCATGACCTCGGTGGTTCAGACCTTCATCTCAATACCGGGGTTCCAGCCAAGGTACGGGTTCATGGAGATCTTCGCGCTATCGGCAAGGAGCCGCTCGAGAAAGAGGCGATGATCGAGCTGATCGATGAGGTCCTCTCTGATCGGTGCAGGGATATCTATTCCGAGAGAAATGATGTCGACTTCGCCTATGAGATCACCGACCTGGCTAGGTTTCGAGTCAGTGCCTTCCTCACCCGGACCGGTCCGGCGGTCGTTTTCCGCTATATACCCCAGGAGATACTCCCGCTCGATAAGCTTCGCGTTCCCGATGTGATATTGAAGTATACCAAGCTCAACAGCGGTCTGATCCTGATGACGGGCCCGACAGGCAGCGGTAAATCAACCACGCTCGCTTCCCTCTTTGATCACATCAACACCAACCAGAAAAAACACATCGTCACGATCGAGGAGCCGATCGAGTTCGTACACAAGAACAAGAAGAGCTTCTTTACCCAGCGCGAGATCGGTGTTGATGCGCCCTCCTTTTCGCAGGCGCTCAGGGCCGCCACCCGGCAGGACCCTGACATTATCCTGGTCGGAGAATTGCGTGACCCCGAGACGATCGCGCTCGCCATCACAGCGGCAGAGATGGGCTTTCTCGTTTTCGCCACATTGCATACCAACAGCGCGGCGAAAACGGTCGACAGGATCATCGACGTATTTCCAGAAGACCAGCAGAACCAGGTTCGCACCATGTTGTCGGTTACGCTCAAGGGCGTCTGCGCCCAGCTCCTGCTGCCCGGCAAGGATGGTAAGAGCCGGGTCCCGGTCAACGAGATCCTCATGGGTTCCTTCGGCCTGGGCAATATCATTCGCGAGGGTAGCGTCTCCAAGATCGTTTCCTTGATCGAATCAGGTGGGGCGGAGGGTATGAAGAAGATGGATGATGCCATCCTCGATCGTTACAAAGCCTCTGAGATCTCAGGGGAAACGGCTCACCTCTATGCCATGCAGAAGCAGCGCTTCGAGCACCTCCTCGGCAAGGACGACTGAGATCGAGCTGCGCCCTCCGTGCCGTCGTAGCTCAGGCCGGGAACTCGATAATCACCTTCAGGGCTCCATCGGTTCTGTCGCGGAAGGTCTCGAAGGCCTTCTGCGCCTCGCTGAGAGGGTAGCGGTGGGTGAGCAGGGCGGAGAGGTCCATTCGCCCCTCAGCGATCCAGCGCATAGCAAGGGGGAAGTCACGCTCAAAGTCGGGATTAACCGAGGTATAGATCCTGACGTTCTTGTAGAAGAGCTTCTTCCAGGGCTTGATCTCGATGCTCTCCGGGGGGACACCGAAACAGAGGATCTGGCCATCCGGTCGGCAGAGCTCCGCGCAGAGATCCAGCGCCTGGTCGCTGTGTCCCACGCATTCGATGGCCAGGTCGGCGCCCCGGCCGCCTGTCAGCGAGAGGACCGCCTCTATCGGGTCCTCGCGGCTTGAGCAGATGGTCCTGGTCGCTCCAGTTTCAGGGCTGGTCTCAAGTCTCGATTCAAGCAGGTCGATTGCGATGATCTCCCTGGCCCCCATATTCTTGAGGCAGGCGGCGAAAATCTGCCCCATGGGTCCCTGGCCAACGATAGCAACATCCAGATCGATGAGATGGGGAATCTTCTTCAGCGCATGGATTGCCGTTCCCAGAGGCTGGGCAAGGACCGCCAGGTCTTCGGCAAGGCCGGCGGCCATCGGGATGACCCTGGAGGCGTCGACGGCGTAGCGCTCGAAAAACCCCTGCTGGTTAATGGGAACAGCCAGCACCTTATCGCCTGGAGAATAGCGCTCGACCGAGCTCTCTACTATCGAGCCGACCATCTCATGGAGCGACATTCCCACCGGCAGCGGGTAGCTCTCGGCCGCGTCAAAGTAGGGCAGGTCGGAACCACAAAGACAGGCGGTGGAGGGCTGAAAGATGACCTCTCCGTCGTTTTCGATCGATGGTTCAGGCGACTCGACCAGCTCGAGGCGACCCCTGGACTGGATGTGCGCTGCGAGCATGGATATGTCTCAGGAGGGCTGTTCTCCGGAATCCTCCTCCGGCTCACCTTCCTCAGCCGCGTTTTCCGCGTCTCGCGTTCGCATCAACGGAAAGGCGATCACCTCGCGGATGGAATGCGAATCGGTGAGCAGCATGACGATCCGATCGACGCCGAGCCCGACCCCGCCGGTTGGCGGCATGCCACACCCCATCGCCTTCAGGAAGTCAGTGTCCATCGGATGGTTCTCGACTCCATCCTTGTCCGCCCCCATCGATTTCTGGGAGAGGAAGCGTTCCTGCTGTTCAACCGGGTCGGTCAGCTCGGAGTAGGCATTGCCGATTTCCATACCCATGACGATGGGCTCGAACCTCTCGACCAGCCGGTCGTCACCCCGCTTCTTCTTGGTGAGAGGGGAGATGGCTACCGGGTGGTCACAGACGAAGGTCGGCTGCTCGATGGTGTGTTCGATGAGGGCCTCGAAAAGACCCGCGACCGCGTGTCCCCAGGTGAAGGGTCGCGGCGGCTCGATCTCGCGATTCTTGTATTCCTCAAGGAGGGCTTCCTCATCCATCGCTCCGGCATCGATACCCGCCTCTTTCAGGCTGTCGAGGATGGTGATCCTCTTCCAGGGGGGAGCGAAATCGATCTCCTTGCCGCCGTAGACCACCTGCATGCTGCCGCAGGCCTTTTCGCAGACGCTTGAGACCAGCTGCTCAAACCGCTCCATCTGGGAGTTGTAGTCGGTGAAGGCTTCGTACCACTCAAGCATGGTGAACTCGGGGTTGTGGCTGCGGTCGAGACCCTCGTTGCGAAAATTCTGGCAGATGGTGTAGACCTTAGGGAAGCCCCCGACGATGAACCTCTTGAGCGGCAGCTCGGGTGAGATCCTGAGGAAAGCCGGATGGTCGGAGAGCGCGTGGATCGTGGTCTCGAAGGGGCGTGCCTCGGCTCCTCCGTAGTTCATCTCGATGGTGGGCGTGGTGACTTCGAGGAAACCGCTCTCATCGAGAAAGGACCGCATCGAGCTGATGATCTGCGCCCGCTGCACCATCTTCTGGCGCGCTGACGGATCGGTGGCCCAGTGCAGGTAGCGCTCGCGGTAGAGTGTCTCCGGATCGGCCAGCTTGTTCCAGTCCTGGTCATCCTTGCTCTTGGGGATCGGCACCCGCACCACGGTCTTGGCCAGCATCTCGAGGCTGGCTGCATGGATCGAGAGCTCTCCCATCCTGGTCACGAAGACGGTCCCGCTGATTCCAAGCCAGTCACCGAGATCCAGTCCATGTCGGATGAGAGCCCAGATTTTCTCATCGAATTCGTTTTTGCGGAGCATGACCTGGATCCGGCCATCGAGATCACCCAGATCGATGAAGATCATCTTTCCCTTGCCCCTGTAGGCGAGGAGCCTTCCCGCTACGCTGACGTCCTTGTCCATCAGCTGCTCCTCGTTCTCCCTGATTTCGAGGAGGCTGTGGGTTCGGTCGTAGGAATAGGGGTAGAGCTCGAACTCTTCTGCAAGGAGCTCTTCTCGTTTTTTCAGTAGATCTGGATCAAAGGGCATTTTCTGGGACCTGCCTGGTCAGCGGGGAACACTTCGCAAGTGCTTGAAAATACAGCACCTGCGAAGCTGGTGCAAGCAGCCTGCTGAATTCGCGAGACCATCCGCGAACTTAATTGGCCGGAGGCAACTCGTCGTAAGAGCGGTAGATGGTTTTCCAGATGAGATAGCCGTTGACCATGTCTGCGTCGAGGGCTGGATTACCGCTTCCCGCGCCCCGGTCACCGCCGAACTTGGTGCCGAAGAAGCAGCCGGTTCCGTGTCGGCCATCGTCAATTCTTGTTCGGAGCACCTGCTCGATAAAGTTCTCGGTTGCTGATTTATCCCGTGAATCGATGCAGGCGACGATTCCGATCCTGCTGTTGATCAGCTCGACGGCTTCCCGCATGTCCTCCACAGCGCGGATGATGCCGGCTGGTCCGAAGGCTTCCTGGCTGTAGAGTGGGTTGTTCTCGTCGACCCCGGTGAGCAACGTAAACGGGAAATAATTCCCCTTCTGGGCGAGTCCATCAGGCAGCTGCGCCTGGTAGAGAAGCTCTGCGCCATGTTCGATGGAAGATTCTACCAGCGCGGCAAGCCGGTCCCGCTGCTCTTCGCTCACCAGCGGAGGGCAGCTCCAGCTGTCGGCATCGGTGTCGGCCGCTGTGATCTCCTCGCTTCCCCCAGGGCCATGGACCACTCCGGGAGCGAGCTCGAGAACCCGGGCGGTGAACTCAGGCTCTACCTTGCTGTCGACCAGGGCCTCCTGGATAGAGCTGCAGCGCTGGCCCGAGGTGATCGTTTTTCCGTAGACGAAATTGCGCGCGGCGCGTTCGATATCGGCGTCTTCGTGTACGTAGAAGAAGTTGATGCCGGCGACCTCTTTCATGACGCGCTTGCCGAGGCCTGACGCGATAGAGTCGACCCGGTCTCCCACCGTCTTCGAGCCGGTGAAGGAAATGGTCTGCACTGCCGGCTCTCGAATGAGCGCGTCACCCGTCTGGGCATCCCCGTGAACCAGGTTCAGGATGCCTGCGGGAAGCTCCATCCCGGTTGCCTCGGCTTCCTGCGCCAGGGCGCATTCCGCCAGTGCGCAGATAGCCTGGGAACATTCCGGGACCAGGTGGGAAGGCTTCCACACAACCGTGCAGCCTGAGATAATTGCTGACAGGACCTGTGCCAGTGGGATCGCAAGCGGGAAGTTGAAGGGGGTAATGATGGCGGCGACCCCCCTGGGTGCCAGGCGGCTTTCCATGCTGAGGCCAGGCGTGAGCTTCTGGTAGGTGACTCCTTTGATGCTGGTGCCCTGGGGGGAGAGAGCTTCACAGACTCCAACAGCTTCGATGAAATCGAGTCTGCTGTCGAAGAAACTCTTTCCCATTTCCTTTGTCATCAGGCCGACAAAAAAATCTTCGTTGTCCTTGAGCATCCCGGTCAGGCGGTAGGCGGCCTTGGTGCGGAAGTCGCCGGTTGAAAAACGCCAGGTATTGAAGGCCGAGCTGGCGTGGGCTGCCGCTTCGGCCACCTCCTGTGGCGAGCATTCCGGAATCTTTCCCCAGGTGACGGAACGATTTGCCGGGTCGCAATTGTCGTAGGTCTGTTCCCAATCGCCGTCGACCCACTCACCGCCGATATAGGGCATGTAGACTTCGGCAGAGGTCTTTCGGGCCGTGAGGTCCAGGGTTGCCGGGTTTGCTGAAACGGCGGTCATTTTTTCTCCATCTGATTCGTTTCCCTCGCCTGGAGGGGAGCTCATTCAATTGAGATAGAGCAAGTGGTCATACCGAGAGGTTCACTGACATCTCCTGACTCGCTGCCGGCAACTTCGAGCGCGGTGAGCGTCTCCTTGCCTTCCACCACCTCACCGAAAAGGGTGTGGTTTTCATCGAGCCAGGGAGTGGCGACAAAGGTCAGGAAAAACTGGCTACCGTCGGTTCCCGGGCCGGCGTTGGCCATGCTGAGCAGCCCCGGCCTGTCGTGCCGCGCCTCGGGCGAGAGCTCTCCATCGTATTGAAAGCCGGGACCTCCAGTCCCGCGCCCCTCGGGGCAGCCGCCCTGTGCCATGAAGCCCTTGATGACCCGGTGAAAGGACAGGTCGTCATAGAAGCCGAGAGTGGTGAGATAGATTGTGCTGGAGACGTGCTGGGGGGCGATGTGGGGCCAGAGCTTGATCTTCAGGGAGCCCTTGTTGGTTTCGACGTCCCAGTAATAGCTCTTGTCCGCGTCAAAGGGAAGCAGTGGCGGGGCTGGAAGCTTTGTTTTCCAGCCGCCAGCTGATGTGTCGATGCCGCTGGACTCGATAAATTCCCGGCAATTTGAGAGGGTCTCGTTTTGTTCGCTCATGGCGCTTTCCTGGTTCCGCTATCTGGTTTCGATGAAAGATTTGTTGATCAGGATTTCTTCAGTCGGTGTTCCGTCCTCTGAACCCGCGTTCTGGATGAAGGTAAGGGGCTGGAAGCCTTCGACCAGCTTGCCGAAAATGGTGTGTTTGTCGTCGAGCCAGGGCGTGGGGACAAAGGTCAGAAAGAATTGGCTGCCATCGGTTCCCGGGCCCGCGTTCGCCATGCTCAGGAGTCCGGGGAGAGAGTGTTTGAGCGCTTTGTCGATGAATTCTCCGGAGTACTGATAGCCTGGATTCCCCTTCCCGGTGCTATTCGGACAGCCTCCCTGCGCCATGAAGCCCGGTATGATCCGGTGAAATTTCAGGTCATCATAGAAGCCCAGCCTGGCGAGGTAGATTGTGCTGGAGACGTGCATCGGCGCGTTGGACGGCATCAGCTCGACCTTCAGTCGCCCCTTCCCCGTCTGGAGGACCCAGTAGTATTTACGCTTCGGGTCGAAAGTGAGCTTGGGCGGCTGGCTCAGGCTTGTCTTCCACCCGGGCTGGGTCTTGTCGATCTTCTGTTGGGAGATGAACGCATCGATTTCAGTGATCGCGGAATCCGGGGGCGGCGCCGGAGCAGGACCCGGATTGCAGCCGCCGAGAGCCGGCGCGAGGACAAGGACCAGGAGACAACAGGTTTTCATGCGGCAGGTTCCAAGTTTGAAAGGTGATCGTCCGGAAGCTCTTCCCGGCTAATGAGGAGCATATTCTTCTCGGGCGAAAGGGGCAAGGAGGAAGCTTCAGTCCCAGCTCCACTCGAGCAGAGAATCAAGCACCCTGTCGGCCCTGGAGAGCTCGGCGGCGGCATAGGAGTGGGTGACGGCAACGCATTGCATGCCGGCGCTCTTGGCGGCCTCGATGCCGCGGAAACTGTCTTCGAAGGTAAGGCAGGTTTCAGGATCAAGGTCGCCTGCTTCGCCTTCCCTCAGAAGCTCTATTCCCTTGAGGAAGCACTCCGGATCCGGCTTGCTCTTGTCGATGTCATCGCCACAGACAAAGGCGGGAAATCTCTCAGCCAGTCCATGCCTTCGGAGTACGGCGAGTATGTCCCTTCTTCTTCCGCCGCTGGCGATCGTATAGGGGAGAGCGTCTGGAATGGAATCAAGCAGTTCTCGGGTACCTTCAAAGAGCTCGATCTTCGCCACTTCTTCGAGATAGAGCTTTGATTTCCGGTCGACAAGCTCTTCGACCAGGTCAGGTTCTATGGAGCGGCCGACCTTGCTGAAGGCTTTCCTGAAGGAGGCCCTGTCGTGGATTCCCGTGAAATCGGATCGTTCGGTTCCTGGCGGCAGGAGGACATCGTTCTCGGCGAGCACCTGGAGGAAGGTTTCGAAGTGGAGGGGCTCTGTATTTGCCAGGAGTCCATCAAAATCAAAGAGGACGGAGCGGATCCCTGTCATCAGAGATCCTCTGACTCGGCAATCTTCTGCCAGGCTTCCTCTACGGTCTCGACAAATATGAACAGATCGAGATCTTCCGGCGAGATCATTCCCTCGGCCACCAGCTGCTCAAAATTCACGATGCTTCGCCAGTATTCCTCTCCGAAGAGGATAATCGGTAAGGGCTGGATTTTCCCGGTCTGCACCAGGGTCAGGGCCTCGAAGAGTTCATCCATGGTGCCAAAGCCGCCGGGAAAGGCGATCAGGGCGACCGCGCGCATCAGGAAGTGCATCTTGCGGATGGCGAAATAGTGAAACTGGAAGCAGAGATCGGGGGAAATGTAGGAATTAGGCGCCTGTTCATGGGGCAGGACGATATTGAGGCCTATGCTCTTGGCTGAGACGTCGTGCGCTCCCAGGTTGCCGGCCTCCATGATGCCAGGGCCACCTCCGGTGATGACAACCAGATCCAGGTGGCTGTCTTCCTGGCTGTGCTGCGATACGACCTGAGCAAGCTCTCGCGCCTGCTCGTAGTAAACGGCCTTGGCTGCGATATTGCGGGCAATCTCCACCTGCCTCTGGAGCTTCTTGTCTTCCGGATTCTCCGCGAGGGAGGCCTCCGCCTGGGCGACCTTCATATCTCCAGTCTCCCGGTCGGGAATCCTGGCGCTGCCGAAGATGACCACGGTTGAGCGGATATTCTGCTCCTGCTGGATGAGCTCTGGTTTCAGCAATTCCAGCTGCAGCCTGACGGGCCGCAGCTCTTCGCGCAGCATGAAGTCCTCATCCAGGAAGGAGAGCCGGTAGGCATGGGATCGTGTCTGCGGAATGTCCTGGGAGGGTTTGGAAGCCTCGGCATCGTGTCGAGCGGTAGGGAAGGGGTCTTTTTCGGGTGGAATCAGCATGAGAGGGTCCGTTTGTCAGTCTTTTTTCTGGTCAACAAGATCGATGATATAAGCGGCCCGGGCGCCGTAGTCGCCATCGGGATCCAGGGCGAGAACCTTGCGCAGATCGGCAAGCGCCTCGCCGTCGCGGTCGAGCACCGAGTAGGCATAGCTTCTGAGGAAGAAAGCCTCGACCATACCAGGGTCTTTTTCTCCCTGTCCGGTATACGCTGTCAGGGCTTGGATAGCTCCCTGGTAATCTTTTTTTCCCAGCAGGATTTTAGCCAGGGGCAGGTGGGCTCTGTGGAAGCTGTCGCCGGCTTTTTCCGCGCCCAGAGCCAGGACCTGGTCATAGAGCTTGCGCGCGGCGGCCGGATGGCCGCCAGCCTTCTTGAGGTCGGCAATCTCGAGGAGGATGGATGCGTCGCCCGGGTTTTTCTGAAGAGCCTCCGCAAGGATAGTCTCGGCCCGGGCCTCATCCCCGGAGGCAAAGACGGCCCTTGCCCAGGCGCGGAGCGCGCCAAGGTCGGCCGGGTTCTTCTTCGCGGCCTTCTCGAGCTCCTCCAGGGAGCTTGCCGCCTTGATGGTCTGGCGTAATTCACCAAGGAACTTCTCGGCGGGACGGAATCCGCTCAGGCGTTGAAGCTCCTTCTCATTCGGGCTGAGGAGCAGGATCGTCGGAAGACCCTTGACCGCGAACTTTGCCGAGAGCTCAGGCTCGTGGTCTGTGTCAATCCGGACGGGAACAAAGAGCTTCTCTACGAGCTGGATGACCTTGCCGTCGCCGAAGGTCTCCCGGTCAAGCTTCTTGCACCAGCCGCACCAGTCGGCCTCAAAATCTATGAGCAGGGGTTTTGTGGTGCTCCTGGACTCCTCCAGGGCCTTGGCATAGCTCTCTCTCCAACGGATCGATCGAGCACTCTTCTTGTCAGCGTCCGCCGGATCCTGGGCCCAGGCTGGGGTGGTGAACGCCAGGAACATCAGTGTATAGATTGTAGCTTTCATGATTTCAGATTATGGCTGCTGGTTGTTATTTTGCCAACCTTGCGTTGGCCCAGTCGGCGTGATCTCCGAGATCGAGCTGGTCGGATCCGTAATCCACCAGCAGGGTGAGTCGCCTGGCTCCGGAAACCGAAAATGATATTGGCAGGGGGGCCCTGCTGGAGTCGAAGTTTTCACGCAGGAGCTCTTTCCCATCGGCTGACACTACAAATGTGACAGAGCCCTTTCCGCGGGAGGAGTCATCTAATCCTATGATGGCGGCGAAGGTCGTGTAGCCGCCATTGAGCGCGTATTCAAGAACAGTGCGAGAATGTACACCGAGACCCCTTCGGTAGGTCCTTCCCTTGAGGCGGAGGGGCGCCCCACTTACGCTGAGGTCTTTGCGATAGGGGAATCCCCTGCCCAGGACCGCGGTCTCCTTGACCTTGTCGGGCTCGATGCTCGAGAGGAAAACGATCTTGTCGCTGGCGGGGAGAATCCTCGAGAGGGAAGAAAACGGGATCCTCTGCACTTCCTGCGGCGGCGAGAGGGGCAAGCGGAAAAGAAGGAAGGTCTCCTCTTTCGTTCTCTCGATTCCCAGCAGGTAGGCCGGCAGCCGGCCTTGGCCGGGGATTTCCAGGCGAGCCGGAGGGTCGGTCTCTTTTCTGCTTGTCGCAATCGGGGCGAGGATGACGCCATGGACCAGCTGGCGTCGAACCCGGCTCTTCTTGTCGGCAATCTCAACCTGGAGGTAGTCCTTGTCGAGTCCGCGAAAGACCCCGGCCGCGCTGAGGAGGCCGGCTCTTCTGAGAATGAAAACATCCTGCTGTGGCGGAGGGGCCTCGAGAGTTTTTGCAAACACCGGGTCGTCAGGGTGTTCTTCCCTGAGCCTGAAGCCTGCCAGAGAGGCGAGCCGTCCTGTTACAGGGGAGAATTTTTCACCCAGGCTGATGGTGGCTACAGGTTCGCCTGCTTCGTTGCCGATCTTTGTGACCCGCCCGAGAATTTTCTCTCCGCTGCTGAAAGCCACAATGGCCCCGGTAGAGAAATCGGGCTCTTTGCCGGCAAGGGTGGAGCCGATGCGAATCTCGTGAATCTCGTAAAGCGGGATGGGGTCAGGGGTGCCGTGAAGAGAGAGCTCCGATTCGGAGAGGCTCTCAAGCTCGCCCTCGAGGTTTCTTCCATCGGCAAAGGCTACCTGGACGATGGCGGCGGGGCGGGGCCTGATCGGTGGGTCCTCCGCCTTCATGGAGGAGGCGAATGAATAAAGGACCGCAAACGCCAGGAGCGTAAGGTTTACGGGCGACCCGCGTCTCCCGGCTGCCTGGAAGGACAAATCAGGGTTCCTTTGAGAGGGCTTCGTAATATTCTTTAAGAAGCTTCTCGTAGCGGGGGGGGAGCTTGCCGCCGAAGCTCTTTAAGGCCCGGGAGGCATCCCTGTCCTTGAGAAGTCCCCAGATGGAGCCCTTGCTTTTCTTCGCGATGTTGCGGAGGTTGACAATGCCCTCGCCTCCCTCGGGCAGCTTGGACATCTTCGCCGGGTTGGCACTTTTTTGGCTCCCTCCCGGGGGGCCGTTGCCACAGCCGCTTCAGCCGCCCTTGCCGCAATCGGGGCAGGCCTGTCGCTCAACAGCCTCCTGCAATTCGATGAGCTTGTCGAGGGCGGTGACGATGCCGCGTTCCTGTTTCTGGGTGGGGGCCTCGCCGGTAACTTCCTTCGAGATGAGCTTTTCGACCCGGTTCATCCATCCGGCCACCGTTTGCAGAGGCTTGCCGTTCTTGTCCTTCAATTGCCCCAGCCGAGTCTCGGCCCGCTTCTTGATGGCATCCGGAAGGTTTTTATAATCAGTCAGCAGCAGGGCGTATTGGGAGAACTCGAGCAGTGATTCCCCGAGCCCGTTGAAGGAAAGAGCGATCAGTTCGCAGACCCGGTAGTCAGCCAGGAGCAGGGTCCTGGCCTGGCGTGTGAGTAGATTGCAGCTCTCGATGACCTTCGCATACCGTTTGCCGCGGAAATCGATTTCGGCCTGGAGCAGCAGAGCGTAGGCACGGAGATAGGGGTTCGGACGATCGCCAAGCGCCTTGTCGTCGATTTTTCCTGCAAGGGCGAGGGCTTCGCTGTCGGCCTTGCTCTCAAACGCCTTGCAAGCCTTGTCGTAGCCGGCGTAGAGCTCGCGCAGGCTGTTCTGGATAAAGTCGGTGCTATCGAGATCAGCGGCAAGCTCTGGAGAGAAATCGCGCAGAGCCGATCCGATCTCGTATTCAAGAACCATGGCCCGATACTTGACCGGCTCAAGCTTCATGGTCTTGACCAGGTGCTGGATAAAAATTTCCGTCTTGTCCCGGCTGGTGAAGTCGCTGGGATGCTGCGCAAGCAGGGTGCCGCCAGGCACTGACACCAGCAGCGCCAGCGCCAAGGTTATGAAACGGAGTAGTTTTTCAGGGGACATGTTTTCACCGGAAAAAACCAGCCGTGAAGGCTGCAAAACATCTGAATAGGTCTATTGTTGTACTGGGACTCATAAGGTCAAAGAAAAAGCCGGAGAAGAGCTCCAGGGTCGTCTCCAGGCGGTCTATTGCCCGATCGAACGGGCGATCCTGCGCAAAAGTTTCTCCACGCCCTTCTGCTTACGGCCGATCTCCCGAAGCTGGGATCGGGTTTCGCTTGACAGCTCAACTGATTTCCGAGAGGTGTCAAACCTGCTGGTTCTCCTGTTGACCCTGAGCTGAAGAGCGCGAACCATCTTCAGCTCAGCGGACTTGGCCAGGAGGGGCGCGGAGCTGTTCTGATTTTTCTTTTCTCTTCCCTTGTTGGGGCTTGGTGGCGGCGGTTTCTTCGCGGCTTCCTCGAGGGCCGCGAGGATCTCGCTGACTGTGTCCTCGATGTCTTTCTGAATCATCCTGGTTGCATCACCCGTCTGAAGGTTGTCGAGGAGTTCGCCGGCCTGCTCGAGGTCCGCCTTGAGCTCGATCACGATCTCCGGGAAGACAAGGGTGGTTCCGTCCTCGCCCAGCACATCGAGGACATCGTCGCAGACGGTTGAGAGCCTCAGCTCCGAGGTCGCGAGGCGCTTGGCCAGCTGGCGGTCCTTGATGTCGATGCCGGGCTGTTTCTCTCCAGCGGCCAGGCTCAGGGCGCGGAGCTTCAGGTCGAGCGATCTGGTGGAGCTGGTGGCTGATTTCTGCTGGGCGAGCATGTAGGTGAATTTTTCCTTCAGGTAGGCGATGAGCTGGTTTCTGAAGGCCTCCTGGAGCGCCTCGAGGGTATCCTCAACTTTTTCACGTCCCTTCTCGAGCTCCTCGATAGCCTCCTCCTGCTGGCCCGCGGCCTTGCCTGCCTTTGCCCCGGAGAGGCTCTCGGATGCGCTCGACATCTTTTCAGAGGCCTTGGCGACATCTCCTTTTCCCGGGATTCCCCCCTCGGGAGAGAAAACTCCAGGTACTCGCTTGGAAAGTTTTTCCAGCAGATCCTGGGTCTTCTGCTTCGTTCCATCCTGTTCTTTTTTCAGCGTGGGGAAATCGCGGTTATTCCTGCTCTCCTCGAGCTCCTGGCGGGAAGACCCGACCGCCTCCTCGAGCGCCTTGCGAGCCTCCGCGGCCCTGGCGGAGGCCTGGGCCTTGCCGTCCTGCCCCTTGCCCGCCAGCGCGGCCTCAGCGCTCTTCATGGCCTCGATGGCCTGCTTCATCTTGCCCTGGTCGAGGATCTTGCCGGCCTCGGCCGGCTGCCTCTCATGCTTCTCTTCATCTTCATGCGGCTCACCGGGCGGATGATCATGATCATCATGGTCGTCTTCAAGGGCTCTCTCGAGCTCCTTGCGGGTCCTCTCGAGATCTTCCTCGAGCAGCTCTCCGGTCTGTTTTCTGATGCCTGCCTGTCGGTTGCCCAGGTCCTTGCGCGTCTCCTGGTCCGCGGCCGCGGAGGAGTCCAGCTCGATCCCTTTTTCTTTGCGCACCAGCTCTTCGAGCCGGGCCAGGGTCTTCTTCAGCGCGGCGGCATCCGCCCCGGCCTGGTCGGCCTCCTCCGAGTCGATCTTTTCACTGGTCTCCTCTTCGATGACCTGGTCGAGTTCCTCGAGTATTTTTCGTACCCGGCGAATCTCCTTGAGGAGCTTTCGCGGGTCGAGCTCCTTTTCAAGCAGCAGATCGAGGACCGTCTGCAGATCTGATTCGACTTTTTTCTGCAGCTGGACCGCTCGATCGAGCTTGCCGGCCTCGATGAAGGCCAGGATCTTCTGCATGGTCTCGCGGATCTGGCTTTCCCTGGAGAGGGAAAAGGCCTCTCTGAGCCTGACGCTATTGGCCGGGTCCCTGTCGTCGGGGCGGGCGGTCAGCTTCTGCATGATCGCCTCGAGGCGCTGGAGATTCCGCAAGGTCTCGGCCTGCTTCACCTTGCCAAGCTCCCGGCCTCTGGCCTCTTCGGCTTTCCTGGCAGGGGTCTCCGTCGTCTTCCTGGAATCTTCCTGGCCCAGCGAGTAGCCGGCGATGACCGGCAGGAGGGTCACTGCAACGATGAGCAGCAGGGCTGGAGGATGAGCTGATGAGCGGGCATCCTGGTTGCAGCTTGGACTCCGGGGCTTCATTTGTTTCCTTCGCCTTTGTTCTCTTCGAAAAGGTCATCCTCAAATATATCGTCGATCAGGCTCCTGTAGGCCTCCCTGGTCGCGCTGGCCGACTCCGTCTGTGTCCTGATGATAGCCCGAAGGTGCTTTACTATCTCAGTAAATCCTTCGAGGCGCTGCATCTGAACAAGAATCGTTTCCATCTCCTGGATCTTCGCGTCGATGGAGCGGCCGAGCTCGAGCCCCGAAGCAATGCGGCTGCGCTCGTCCGGCAATTCCCTGATGGAGCCGAGCTTCGCTATGATCTGCGGCAGGGCGACGCTTGCGAGGTTGCGAAGCGGGTCGATGATGAGCTTCGCAAGACGCTTGAGATCGTCAGCCTCACCGATCTTGTTGTTTTCCATCTCCAGCAGGATGTGCTCGATAGCCGAGGCGATGGATTCGAGCTGCCGCGCATGTTGGCGTTCAGAGCGTGAGATGTCCTGCATTTTTCTCAGGTCTTCACGGCTGATCTCGCCGGGTTTGCTCCAGGTGTCATCGACCATGGAATAGGCCTGGTCGCGAATGACGCGTTCCTGGGCTATCATGCGCTCAAGGATTCGGCGCTGCTCGAGCTCTCGCCTGAGGAACTCCTCGCCAAGCTTCTCCGGCGTAACCACCAGGAAGCTCATGATGCCGGAGTAGCCCCTCTTGCTGCCGGAGATCGCGTCATTATCCGCAGCCCCAACCTGCAGGTTCAGGCGTTTTTCCGGTTCGATCTTGAGCCGGGCGATATTCCACTCAGTCTCGGCGGTAAGGGGTTTTCTCGTCGGCACTCCAGGCAGCTCGAGTGGTTCCTCCGCCGCGTTCTCGGAGCCCTCGGCATCCTGCAAGGTCCAGCGCAGGTTCATGGAATCGATTCCGTAGTCGTCCCGGGCCTTGAGAACGAGGGGGATGCGGGCCTGGGCAGTGACCATCTGGCCGATTCCCTTTGGCGAAGCCTGCACGACCGGCGGGCGGTCTTCGACCATGTGGACTGAGAATTGGAAGGGCCGCTCCGGGGGGACGCCCTCTGTGTCCTCTAACCGGATGAGGCAGGTTCCACCCAGCTTCGGTGTCCAGCTTCCGCTGAAGGTGAGGGGCTCGCCGGGAGAGGGCTTGAGCACGAATTCTTTTCCCTCGGTCACCAGGACCGCGCGCTCAAGGGGCTTGGTGCTCAGCCCCCTGATACTGAGCTCTGACCCGACAGGCACCGCCAGCTCGCCGATGTCTCCCCTGGTTTCCCCGGTTCCGAGACCCGTATAGGGGGGAGCCTTGTTCGTGATCACCAGCTGTTCAACCCCAGGGCGTTCAAGCACCCTCACCTTGTAGCGAGGGGAGTGGTAGTTGCTGAAAAAGCCGCGGCCCTCCTCCTTGAGCTGGAAGAAGAACTCTTCGGTAACTGAGGGGTGTTCGTATTCAAATCGTCCCGGGCCATCCTTCCCGCCGCTGCGTTCCATGTATTGCCGGCTTTCTCCCGACCGGTAATCGAAGCGGATCGAGACCAGGAGCGGGGTCTTCTTTCCCGGGGAGGTCTCGGCCACAATCCGGAGGGTCTCTCCGCGCGGGACCGCGTACTCGCCGTTTTCCAGGCCGAGGAGCCTGAGCTCCGCCTCGTATTCGTAATCCGCTTCAGCGAGCAGCAGCTGGCGCCGCATCCAGATATCGAAGGAGTCGCCGGCGTAGTGGGCTACGAGACCGAGAAGGCAGGCGGCGCAGAGAGCGAGGACGCAGGCCTTTGAGACCCGCTTGCCGTCGATCACCTCGGACAGCTCGACCTTCTCGACCTTCTCCGCGGCATCTTTTGTCACCTCCCGCTTGAGCAGCGCCGTGAGCTCTTTCCCCTTGTTTGCCGCGGGAGGTTCGGCAAGAAAGCTGACCGCGCTGCGGAGGCTGTCGCGCAGCTCAGGAAAACGGGCCTCCAGGATATCGGCCAGGACGGAATCGCTCAGGACTACGAGGGCCGGCCTGATGAGAACTTTCCAGCCGGCCCAGGCGAGGGCGCAGAGGTAGAGACCCAGGGCGATAGATCGTCCGGTCAGCGAGAGCCTGAAGGCTCTGTCGACTCCGAATGACAGGCAGGCCAGAACAGCCAGCGCTACGACAAGAAGGGCCAGGCCTCTTGTCCAGATAGAGGACCGCAGGGCCGTTCGCAGGATCTGGAGCTTGCCGTCAATTCGGCCGCCCGCTCCACGCGCCTGTTTTTTCCGCTCTGCAGGGGTCAATGTCTATTCCTTCAGGTTGGTTCGTATCACAGCAGCCGGGCCAGCTTCCTCAGGATCCACTCCACGGTAAGCAGTCCGGCAAGAAGGTAGAGGCTCAGCCAATTGTCCCAGAGCGTAAGGGGCTCGTCTTTTGTGACGATGACCTCAGGCCGCTGGTCTATTTTTTCGGGAATTTCCCCGGAGTTCCAGAGCTGGCTGTAGGAACCCCCTGTCTGCGTCGCCAGCTCCTTGAGGCTCTGTTCATCCAGCTGCGGCTTCCGGTATTCCAGCTCCGGGGGCTCGACTCGCAGGCTTGTTGTTGTTCCATTGGCCAGCCGCAGCTTGTAGGCGCCCAGGGCGCGCGGGATGTAGATGCCCCGGTACCAGCCAGGCGCCGCGGTGTCTTTCTCCAGCTGGACCTCAGCCGTGTCTCCAGCGGGGCCCTCGATGATGACCGACTGGGTTTCGTCCTCGAGCGGTTTGAAATTTTCGTCCTGCAGCAGAGCGGAGAGACGGACGATGTCGCCAAAACCGTAGGCCTGGCGGTCGGATTGGAGCACGCTGCGCCTGCCTCCAGAGATCCTTGCCTCTGTAAGGTGCCGGATGGTCTGAAGCCAGAACTGGTCGTAGATTTCCTCGGTGGTGGATCTCCAGCGCCAGGTTTCATCGCTGCCGAGGAAGATGGTGCGTCCCCCGGCGAAGTACTGCCAGGCCATGAGCGGCTGGGCTTTGCCTGAGAGCGCCCGGGAAGGATCGGAGTGGGTAAAGAGGACCGTTGCGCCGGGCTTTGCCTTGCGGATCCGCAGGGACCAGTAGATCCCGGGGAGCTCTTCCCAGCGTTCCCTGTTGCGCAGGGGATTTGAGGACAGCCTGGTGGAGTCGTGTGTCGCTGCCGCCCGTGTGGGCTGCAGGGGCCACTCCTTCAGGGAGAAGGTGGTGGTCCCGGAGAGCTCGCCGCCGGCGGAGAGCTCGGCCAGTACCGGGAGCATCTCGTGGACGGGTTTCAGGGTATTGGAGGCGAAGAAGGCCGGGGAGTATTTTTCGCCGGCGACAAAGATCAGCCCGCCGTTCTGCTCCGAGACAAAGCGCCGCAGGAGCCCCGGCAGCTCGGCCGGGAAATCTCCAGGCGCGGGGTCGAGGAGAATGGCTACATCGTATTCGAAGAGCTCCCTGGCGCTGGCCGGCAGCTTGTCGAGGCTTACGTTGCCGCCCTGGGGGAAGTCCGGGTCGGCGCTCATCAGCCAGCCGGATACCGATACGCGGCGGTCACGTCGCAACAGGTTGAGGAGGAATCGGTATTCATAGCTCGGCGCCCCGGCGATCAGCAGGACCCTCGAGGCCTCCTCGATCACCTCGACCGCAGCGGAGGATTCGTTGTCGTCTTCAAAGGTCTCCTCCTCGCGCACGGTGACGCGGGCGCTCAGTCGGTGCGCTCCGGTTTCCTTGAGGTCGAGGGTGAATCGCGCGGTGGTGGAGTCTTTCCCGGGTTCGAAGCCGACCGTCGAGCTCTTTACCAGGCGCTCGGGACCATCTGTCTTGCCGTCAGGGGAGAAGGAGTCAAAGAGCTGGACCTCGACTGATTCGTTGCCGTAGCCTATATGGCTGAGCTGTACATCGACGGCTATAGGGTCGCCAGCGAAGACACGCTCACTTGCGAGGATCGAGTCGACCCGAATGTTACGGGGCGGGGCGGGGTCGCCGACACCCACCGTGTGGGCGGGGATGTTGTTCTGCTTCAGGAAAGAGACGATCGATGGGACGTCTTCGCCCGCAGTCAGGCGGCCGTCGCTGATCACGACAACCGCGGCGATTTTTGATCCGGCCTGCTGCTCGACAGCCTTGCCCAGGGCACCTGAGAGGTTGGTGACGGTGCCTTTGGGGGTGAGGGAGAGCTCCGTTTTCGTGGGGGTTTTATCGGTGGGTTCCGTGGCGCTCTCCTTTTCGAGCGTCGGGCGGCGGAGCTCATTCGAGAAGGTATAGATCTCGAGGCGGTTCTTCTCCTCGAGCAGCTCCAGCAGCTTCTGGTCAGGGTCTCTGAGCAACCGGTTTACCAGTTCGGCTCGAGTGAGCTCTGGAATCCGGGCCGGGTCCAGCTTGAGCCCGCCGGCCAGGGATTTCAGAGTGTCTGGAGATGACCGGTAGCCGTCTTTCAGGGTCAGGCTGAGAGAATCATCGAGGAGAAGTATCGTTGATTTACGGATCTCTTTTTCCCGGCTGACCTCGATGACGGGATAGAAGACGACCAGGGCGAGCAGCAACACGAGGAGAGCCCGGATGGAGGCGATAGAGTACTTCTTCCAGCGCGCCAGGGCTCCTTCACGTGAATAGGTCAGGAAGACGATGGCGAGACCCGCGGCGACCACGAGAAGCGCCAGCAGGCCGAGCTCTCCCTCGGGGAATCGCGCCAGGCGGAGGTTGGCCTCGCCGCCTTCGAGGGACGAAGGATCTATCGAGAGCCAGCGCAGGAGCCATTGGGGCAGGGGGAGATCGTTCATTTTGGCTCCCTCCCGGCGGGTGTCTTGTGGCGTGCGAAGCGGCAGGCGAGATAGCCTTCGAGGAATAGAAAGAGGATCAGGGTCAGCAGCAGGAGATCGGCGATCTCGAACTGCCCTCGGCCTGATTCGGAGAAGAGCTCCTCGTTTCGTATCACCTCGAGGTCGAGATCCGGATAGAGTGCCTTGATCTGTTCCGCAGTGACACGGGCCGGGTTGGACTCCTCCGGGTCGCTTCGGATGGCGAGCGCCCGCCATTCCCGCTCAGTGCCGGCTACCCGGTCAAGGCCGATTCGGAAGAGACCCGCCTGCAGGGTGAAACGTTCGCCCACCAGGAAACGGAATTCAGCCTTGCCCGTCTCACTCGTTTTGACCGGGGTCGCCTTGAGGGAACCTTCTGATCGTTCGTCAACGGCAAGATAGCGGGCTTCGGTCTTATGCTCACTCACGTCGATGGGAACCTCGATTGGCTGGCCGGCCATGAATTCGGGCAGACGTCCCCGCTCCTTTCCGATGGTGTCCATGATCTGCCTGAGAAGAATAGGGAAGGTCGCGTTCGGCGGCCAGTCATGCCACTCATCATCGGCTGTCGTCGCAAACAGGATGGTCCGTCCCTTGCCGAATGATTTTTCAACAATCGCCGGGCTCGAGTCCGGGTCGGAGAAACCGGCGATGGTTCTGCTCCCGGTGGTCGGCTGCAGCAGCCAGAACTTCTCGAAGAGAACCTGCTGCAGGTAAGGCTCCGCGTCCCCTCTCAGGAGACGGAAGTAGGGATGGTTGAAGTCGGGCCGCAGGTTCCAGCCATCGCCCTGGCTTCCGGCCACCTTGCCCAGCTCTGCCGGAAGGAGACCGCTCCAGGAGCGGGCCTCGCCCGCTTCTCCCTTGCCCAGCTCGCGAGACCAGACCGCAGGGTCGATCTGGTCACCCGGAAAGACCAGCAGGGTTCCTCCGCCGGCCACAAATCGTCCGAGGTTTCTGAGGAACTCTTCCGGCAGGCTGTAGGTGTTGGCTATGACTACCGCGTTGTAGCGGTCCAGGGAGGTCTGGGGGAGGTTGTCCTCGGTGACGACCACCGGCAGGATTCCGAAGGATGACTCGGCTCCGGGAGACAGGGCATTGGCTACGAAGTCTGTCTCACCTTCCCACGGCTCGGAGGACGGCTCTCCATTCACGAGGAGAACCTCGGATGTCTCAACCACATCGATGACGAAGGTATAGAGGTTGTCTCCGGGCAGGGGATCCTTTACTCCCATGAGCTGAGCCTCTACCCAGTAACGGCCGGCCGAGCGGAAGGTCGAGGTCACCGTCGCCCGTGCTCTCGAGAGCCCTTCGATCACGGGGATCGACTGAGCTACGGCCGTAGACGAGGTCGTTCGCTTGCCGCTGAGGGGGCCGAAGGTCAGCTGGGCGCGCAGATTCCTGACTGCCTCGGCTGAGAAGTTGTCGATATGGATATGGATCTCCGCCGGGATTCCCACTGTTGGCCGTCCGCCCTCGATGCTGACGCCGGAGATGGCGAGGTTGGAGGTGTCCTCGGATCCGACATCGTAGATGATGATTCTTGGGGGATTGTCCTGCGCCTGGGCAAGGCGTCCGAGCGCCTTTTTCAGGGAGTCGTTCGCACCCCCGGCTCCATCGGTCCAGTCGATAGCTCGCAGGTCGGTGATGATCGAGAGGGAGCGGGGACGAGCGACGCCTGTCTCCGAGGTAGAGCTGAGCTCTGCGAGGTTGTCGATCGTGGCGCTGAGATCCATCCGGGTTCCGGTCGGCTGAAGCAGCCTGACGCTCTTGAGCAGCTTGCGAACACTCTCCTCATCAGCGAAGCTGCCCCGGATCGCGGCCCTGGGACGCGATGGGCGAAGGATCAGCGCGCTGTCCCTGCTGCCGCCGCGGCCCAGCCGTTCCAGCTCCCGCGCGAGGGCCTCGCGGCCCTTTCGGAAGGTCGTTCCATCCGCTTCGTTGCGGTTCATCGAGAGGGAGTCATCGAGCACGAAGACCTTCTCCTCGCTCTTGAAGGCGCCTGCCAGCCAGGAATATTCGGTGTCCGAGAGCATGGGGCGCGCGAGAAAGAGGGCGAGCAGGACCATCATCAGGGTTCGCAGGATCAGCAGGATCAGGTGCTCCAGGCGAAGCCTGCGCCTGGTCTTCTTGAGGGCGGCCAGGAGGAACTCCATCGCGGCCCATTCCATTTTCCGCAGCTTGCGGCGGTTGAGCAGGTGGATGATGATGGGGATCGAGGCTAACGCCAGGGCGGCCCAGGCAAGACCCGATGTCACGAAGCCACTCATCAATTCATTTCCCATCGCGCAGGATTGGAGGAGTGGTTCAACGTCGTATCCTTCGCATTCTGGAGCGGGCCGCTATCAATGAAATAACAGCCGCATCCAATGGTTCGCTGGTGAGGGTTCTCTGGTAGTCGACGCCGCCGATGGAGACGATCCGTTCGATCTCCTGGAGGTATTCTTCGAATACCGAGACATAGGCCTCCCGCAGCTGGCGCGGGTCGGCGTTGACCTCGGGGTACTCTTCGAGGCCCTCAAAGAGGGTGTTTCCCTCGAAGGGGAAGCTCAGCTCGGTCTCGTCGAGAACATGGAATACGGCCACATCGTGTCCTCGTAGGCTGAAGGCCTGCAGACCGCTTGCCAGCTCGTCACGGGGCGCGAAGAGATCGGAGATCACGATGACCAGCCCGCGCCTGGGCAACTCCTCGGAAAGCTCTCCGAATACCTGGTCGATCCCCGTCTTCTCCGCCGGGCTGGTCTCGTCCATGATTTCGCCGATCAGGTTGAGAACGTTTTTCGCGGTGGAGGGGGGAACCCGCTTCCTGATCTTCGAGTCAAAAAGCGTGAGCCCGACCGAGTCCATCTGGCGGTTGAGGAGGTAGGCCAGCGATGCGGCAAGAGTGCCTCCGTATTCGTATTTGCTCATGCCGCCGGCGTGGCTGAAACGCATGCTCTCAGAACAGTCGAGCACGATATGCGCCCTGAGGTTGGTCTCCTCCTCGAACTTCTTGATAACGAAGCGTCCCAGGCGGCCATAGACCTTCCAGTCGATGTGACGCGGGTCATCACCGGCCACGTAGGCCCGGTGATCGGCGAACTCAACGGCCGCGCCGTGATAGGGGCTCTTGTGAAGGCCCGTGATGATCCCCTCGACGACCATCCTTGCCCGCAGCTCGAGTCGACCTATGCGGGCCAGGACCTCAGGATCGTAAAACCTTTCGAACTTCGCCATCGCCCAGGGCCTCGCTATCTTCGGCAGGAGTCGTTTCGATCAGTTCATCGATGATCTTGTCGACGGTATAACCTCTTGCTTCCGCATGGAAGTTCGTCAGGATTCGATGCCTGAGAACAGGATGCGCCACCGCGTCGATGTCTGCGGTCGCGACATGGAAGCGGCCGGCCATCAGCGCCTTGGCCTTTCCCGCGGTCACGAGGCACTGGCAGGCGCGGGGACCCGCCCCCCAGGCCACGTATTCCTTCACGAAGTCGGGTACCGCCTCGTCGGCTGCTCCTTCGATACGCGTCTTCCTGACGAGACTCATAGCGTAGTTGACCACGGGGTCGGCCACAGGAACCCGCCTGACGACCTCCTGTACATCCGTGATGGCCTTCTTGCTGAAGACGGGGCGGACAGGGGGGGGGCTCTCCTCCGTGGTCTGGCGAATGATGTCGTATTCTTCATCCCGGCTGGGATATTTGATGAAGATCTTGAAGAGGAATCGGTCCTGCTGGGCTTCCGGCAGCGGATAGGTTCCCTCCTGCTCGATCGGGTTCTGCGTCGCCAGGACGAAGAAGGGGTCCGGCAGCGGATTGCGCTTGCCGCCGACGGTCACCTGGCCCTCCTGCATGGATTCAAGCAGGGCGGCCTGCGTTTTAGGAGGCGTCCTGTTGATCTCATCTGCGAGGATGATATTGGCGAAGATCGGCCCCTTGAGGAAGCGGAACTCTCTCCCTCGGCCATCAGCGCTCTCGTGGATGACCTCCGTGCCGGTGATGTCGGTGGGCATGAGGTCAGGCGTGAACTGGATCCTGCTGAAATCCAGCCGCAGGCAGTCAGCCAGCGTCCGGATCAGGAGGGTCTTGGCGAGGCCGGGAACGCCCTCGATGATGCAGTGCCCGCGGGCGAAGATAGCGATGAGGAGCTGCTCAACGACATCTTCCTGGCCGACGATAATCTTGCCGATTTCCGCCCGGAGTTTGTCAAAGCTCTTCTGCATGCGTTTGACTTCATCCAGGTCTGATTTTTTTGCCATCAGGGTATCCATCCTTTCTGGGTTGGCGCCTCGCCGGGGGCGGGAAGTTCGTTATTCCCGGCGGGGGCGGACAGCCGCGATGACGGCGTCTCTTTGTTCTGCTGCTGGTTCAGGCCTCAGCGTTGATAGGCTGGAACGAATTTGTACGGCAACTGAAGAATGATCAGCGCAATCGCAGTTCCGTAGGTCGTTCCCACCTGGTCTCCCATCCAGCTTCCATCGCTGGCCTGGGCCGACTTCAGCTTCCGGCTTATTGTACGGTAGTAATCAGCCCATTCCTTCTTTCCCCTCTGATATTTCGCCTGTGCCAGGTAGAGGTGGGTGTAGAAGTAGTGACCCCAGGAGCGGTTGATCTCGGAGTGAATCGATATCGTCCGGTCGCAATAGCGCAGGCATTTCAGGGCAAGGGGGCTGTCGTATTCGCCGGCGTTGTAGAGGGTCGCCACCGCGGCGGCTGTCAACGGCGGCCGTGAGCTTCCGGATCCGATGCTGTAGCGAACACCTCCATCGGGGTTGGTCGAGAGCTCGATGTAGCGAACCGCCCGGCGGATGGTGCTGGCGTTGACCCTGATCCCCGAGTCCTGGCAGGCGCGGAGTCCCTGGATCTGGGTAACCGTCACAGAACCTTCGTCACCATCCTGGTTGGGAGTGTAGAGCCAGCCTCCAGCCCGGCTCTGGCTGCGCTCGGTCAGACGGACACCCCTGGCCAGCAGGTCGTGGATACGCTTCTGGCGGCTGACGTTGCCTTCCATGCCGTAGGCCCCGGCAAGAAAGAGGAGAGTGAAGCCATGTCCGTGCAGTGAGCGGCCCTGCTCCGCGGCGGTGGCGAAGAGTCCGCTTCTCTGCCCGGCTCGAAGGAGGAAGTCGGTGGCCTTGCTGATGGACTTGGAATAGGGGCCGCGGGTCGGGGTGCTGCCGGTGGCCAGCAGGCCGGTTCCGGCCAGCGCCGTCATCGCCGTGGGGTAGCGGCCGTAGCCTCCCTGGTTATTCCAGGATCCGTCAGGGTTCTGGGTCCGGGTGAGGTATTGCGCGCCGCGTTCAATCATCCGGACGATCTCGGGGGTTACATGCTCCGGCAGGCGGCCGGGCTCTGCCGACCCTGATTGCGGCAGAACTCCACAGAGAACAAGAGCGAGGGCCAGGTGTTTCAGACAAGGATGTTTGGCGGTCATGGAACGAAGCGCTACCTGGTTCGTTTCTCTAAAACTACCTTCAGCTTCCCCTGCACGACACCGCTCTGAAGGGCGATGCCGAGAAAGAGACGGCCCTTCTTTTCTACAACACCATCGTAATCGGTTCCGACGAGGAATGGTTTTCCGGTCTTGCCGATCTTGCCCACCAGGCTGCCGGTAGGGAATCCCTTGAAGGCAGGAGGAGGGGTCCGCGTGATGGAGCGTGTCCCATCCGGGCCGCACTTGGTGCCGTTGTGGGTCGCAAGGGTCAGTATTCCGCTCGCTTTCAGCCTGAACTCTTCACCCTCGGCGAGATCGGCCTGGGAGTCGAACCAGCTGTTCTTTTCAGCCAGGGTGGCGCCTGGGACGTCAAAGGAGAGCCTGGTTACGAGGGGCTCCTGGAAAACGATGCTCAGGATGTCCGCGCGCTTGAATCCCAGGGCTCCGTAGCGGGTCTTGACC
>CAUZHA010000058.1:0-27380 GCA_963579555.1 Planctomycetes bacterium UBA1146 | reverse complement strand
ACTGAGGTGATCCGTCTCAGCAAGCTTCACGGGGTCATTACGCCCTACACCTCCTACCTCATCGTTGAGGAAGAGGCCCTGGCTGGAAACGCGCCTGTGCCCGGGGCTCCGCACCCTGGCGGCACTCCAAGGGTGCGGGATGCATTTGGAAACGCCGCCGGGGCTGGAGGCAAGAGGAAGGAAGCCAGGGACCGTGCGGCCGCATCTTTCGATAAGGATCGCGGGGCCGGGGCCGTTGAGGCCAGCAGGGAAATAGGTGCCTTGAAAAAATCCAGTCTTGGGAGACGCTCCGGAAAAAACCCCGGGGAGAACCAGGGTGGAAGAGAGCTGATCACACGAGTGGGCCCCTTCACTTTCTACCTGCAGGACGAGCGCTGGGTTGACTCCCGGTTGACTGTAAAGAAGAGCGAGATGGAGCCGCTCAAGCTCGCCTGGCTTTCGAAGGAATACTTTGAGTTTCTCAAGGCCCATCCCCGGGCCGGCAGGATCCTGGCTCTTGGTTCCGAGATCACCTTCATCTGGGATGCCAAGGTGGTCAGGGTAGCTTCAAAGTAGCCTCTTTTAAGGTCTTCGGTCGGTAGTTTCCGGCCTCAGCCTCGAGTGTGTCTTTCTGCGGAAAGATCGCTCGAGGCTGTTTTTTTTTAACAAATAAGTCCTATGCCGAGCGATTCTTGCTTGGGACCGATTGGGACCTTACGATGGGAGGCTGGTCGAAATCTATAACATAGAAAAGGTGTCACAAATGAAAAAGGCAACGCTCTGCTTTGTCGGGGCTTTCCTCGTTGCGCTGGTGTCTTTGCCGGGACCTGCAGGCGCTGGTGAGCCGGCTGGAACTACAGTCAACGGCGATGTGAATTGCAGCGGCCAGCTGGACCTGGCGGATGCGATTTTTTCGCTCAACTACCTGTTTCTTGGGGGAGAGGAGCCCTGTCCCTTCGCAGAGCCTGCAGGAGGAGGTCCGGAAGTCGCCGAGCTCGAGGCGGCGCTTGCAGCCAGAGATACCGAGATTGCCGCTCTCCGTTCGGAACTGACCCAGACCCAGGTGGATCTTTCAGGAGCGCTGAGGGATCTTATCTCAACTCAACGCGCGTTGCTGACGGCGGAGGCGAGGATTCTCGAATTGGAGGCGGCCGAGGGGCCCTGCGGGGAGCAGGTAGATGAATTGACAGCCGACCTTGAGGTCTGCAGGGGAGATCTCGAGGCCAGCGGAGTGGAGCTGGAGGAGTCCCGCCAGGAGACCGAGGCGGCTCGTCTCGAGACGGAGGCCGCCCGAGAAGAAACGGAGGCAGCCCTGGCCGACAGGGACAGCCTGGCTGGGCAGCTCGATGAGTGTCGGAATCCGCGCATTGACTTCACCACCGTGGCGCTCTCTGTGGAGAAAGATCCCGGAGTGTCGGTTCTTACCGGCAAGCTGGATCTCTTGAGGAGAATCAGCCCGACCGCTCCGGATGCGGTGCTTGCCCAGCAGGAGATGGTCACCTTTCAGCTTGGGACCGTGTCAGAAGCGCCTGAGGGTGGAGAGCGGGCTCTTGTCTATGACACTCTGTCGAGGGCTCTCTGTTCGATCGACCTCTGCTCTGGAGAAGACTGCGACGAAGAGGGCAGGGTCAAGCTTCATTACACCGGAAACGGTCTTGCGGAAGAACTTGCCGAGGTTGATATTTTTGAGCCATTTCCCGCTCTGAACGAGAGAGTCCCAGTCGTTAAGATTCGCGTCTCACGCGGACCAGGGCAGCAGCGGGATGACTGGACGCTCGCCTTCGAGCCGCGTTCGCGCAGCATCGTCGCCTTCAGGGCGCTTGATGGGTACAGGCCGGTACGCGACAAGACCTGGCCGGATGATGATAATTTCGGCCGAGGCAACGGGCTGCTGATGAGCGTGGTTATCAGCGGGGCTGAGATTCGCTCGCAGCTTGGTACCAACAGCCCGCCCTCCGTAACAAGGATTGTCGACCTCGGTAACGGGCAGGTGCTGCTCTTCTTCGACGACAACGTTCTCGCGGATGTGCATCTCCTCGAGCTGGAGACCTTCCCTGCCGAGATCAATCCTGACCTTGCAGATGTCGTTGACAGGCCGGTGTGGCAGCTGGCCGGAAACTTCCTGCTTTTTGGGGCTGATGACAGTCCTTATTTGAGCGCGGCGGATGTGCGGGAGGTGATCCAGTCGGATGAGGTCGACATCGATGGCTTCCAGCCCTTTGTCAACCCAGCCGATGGCAGCGCGCTTGTCTACGAGAGCGTGAGCGGACAGTTCCTCCGGGTCTCAACCCTTGGCTTTGAGGAGGCCGAGCTGGCTGGAAGATCGGAGGGGCAGGGGAATGCAGTGATCGAGATTGGCAGCGAGGGCTTGTCCAAGATCACTGGCCTCGCGGATGGGGCGCCTGAATTCAGCGGCTCGGTCGCACGGGGTAACGGCACGGAAATCATGATGGTGGAGGGGAGATCCAATACGGTCATTGCCTACGATTTCTCAGGCAGGGGAGATGGGCCAAATATCACCAGGCTCTTCGGGTCGGAGGCCATCGCAGGGCCCCGTCTCGATCCCGCAACTGGTTGCGATCCCCAGGAACCGGAAGAGCCCGAGGGACCTGCAGGACCCGGGGTCCCTGAAGAGCCAGGGGAACCTGGGGTGGAGGGGGACGGCATGGGCCAGGGAGAGCTTGTCGAAATGGAAGACCCGGTTCTCGAACTTTCTCCTGGAGACACTCTTGGCGGCAGGCTGGTCTATGACCGCGGCCGCGGCGAGCTGGTTTCTCTGAATTACGCCACCGGCCGGGTCGTGCTGGTCGCACGCGACGTCGATCTCGCGGCCGTGACGGGAGGCGAGACGGTTGACCTTGTCTCCATCAGGAACGCGGAAGAGGGCGGGGATGACTTCCAGACCGTCAGGGTCTGGGACATCGCCTCCTCCTCGCTGATCGAGCTGGATCTCACGAGCATCGAGACGGAGCTGTGCCAGTAGCCGGAGATTCAGTCGCCGTCTTATGGGAGGGCCGGTTTCACCTTTGTGCCGGGGTCTTTCTTTGAGTATGGATACTGGGCATCGGCATCCTGGAGAGCGGTGGTCATCGATTTGAGCATCCTGTGGAGCTCTTTTTTCTCGGTTGCGGCCAGGTTTTTCGATTCCGTTCTGTCGGTCGCGAGGTTGAAGAGCTCGTGGCGGGTTTTGGCGGGCCGGTGGTAATGGTAGACCAGCTTCCAGTCGCCCTGGTGCCAGGCCGTGAAGTAGCTGCTTCGATGGCTGTGGGGGAAGTGCATGAGGAAGGTGAACTCTTCGCTTCGCTTTCCTCCTGTGAGCGCTTCGCCGAGGTCGCTCCCGTCGATTTTTCCGCTGTGTCTGATGCCGGCGAGATTGAGGATCGTAGGAAATAAATCACAGATGGAGCCCTTGCTCGCCGAGAGAGCCCCGGCCGGGATGGACAGCGACTTCTGAAGTGAGTTGTCCTTATTCGGCTTGGCCCAGGCGGCGATAAACGGCACCCGCATACCGCCCTCGTAGTGCGTGCCTTTTTTTCCGCGAAGCGGCGCGGCGCAGGCGATCGCGTGGGTCTTACCCAGGGGCGCGTCGGTTCCATTGTCGCCAAGGAAGAAGACCAGCGTGTCTTCGGCGACCCCGAGCTTCTCGACGTGGTCCAGCATGTCCCCAAGGGACTTGTCGATTCCCTCGATCATGGTTGCAAAGGCCCTGGCGTTTTTAGAGATTTTCTTGTTCGCGTAGTTGGCGGCGAAGCGAGGGTCGGGGTTGAAGGGCGCGTGGACGGCGTAATGCGCCATGTAGGCGAAGAAGGGCTTCTTCTCATCGACAGAGCGTTTGATCTCCGCGTTCATCTCAAGGGTGAGAGCCTCGGTGAGATAGATGTCCTTGCCGTGGTACTTTTCAAGGCCGGGAACATCGCGGCTCTTGTTTCTGCCCCGGGTGAAGTTGGTCTTGCCGTAGTAGCTGCCGGGCTGGCCGATGGCCCTCCCGGCGATATTGACGTCGAAGCCGAAGTTCTCGGGCAGCTCACCGTAGGAGTCATTAGGCCCGAAGTGGGCCTTGCCGGCATGGATTGTCCGGTAGCCGGCCTTCTTGAGGAGCGCGGGCAGGGTCTTGTGCCTGGGGGTTATTCCTTTCCATTGCCAGTCTTTTGGCCCCTGGGGTCCGGCGTTGTTTCCTTCCGGGCGAATCCACTGGGTTGTCCGGTGGCGAGCGGAGGATTGCCCCGTCATGATGGATACGCGTGTCGGAGAGCACACGCTGTTGGCATAGAAGTGCCGCATCCGGATCCCAAGCCGGCTGAGCCTCTCCATGCCGGGGGTGCGGAAGAGCTTGTTGAGGGGGTGGACCTCGGGCTTGCCGTCCTTGTCGGCGAGGAAAGGAACCGAGGTGTCCATCACTCCCATGTCATCCACGAGGAAGAGAATAATATTCGGCCTTTGCGCTCCGTGGAGCACGGCCTGGGCCAGGATTGCGGCGACGAACAGAAATGCTTTCTTCATGAGAGACTCCGGAAGTGATGTTGCGGGGGGCGCCGAAGCAGCCAGTGTAGCCCGAAGCCGGGCGCAGGGCCAACAACGGGAAACCGGTTCAGGTTCCGTAGCGGTAAGCCAGTATCTTGCAGATGAGCCTTGCGGCGGTGAATTCGTTGACCCTGGAGCCTTCAATGGGGACAGTCTCAGTGACGTCCGCTCCAATCAGCTCCTTCCCGGGGGCCGGCTGAAGCAGGGCCCGGAGGTAGCTCATAGCCTGCCACCATCTGAGACCGCCTGGCTCCGGTGTCCCGGTTGCTGGTGAAAACATAACCTCGAGACAGTCGACATCGATCGTCAGGTAGATTTTTCCGCGCACGCCCTTGAGCCGCTCAAGGAGTTGAGTTTCTGTCGCCCCGCCCTCGGCGAGCTTGTGGGCGAGATAGGGTTCCCACTGATCTGTAGAGCTGCCGTGGTCGAGCTCTGCCCTGGAGATGGAGCGAACCCCTATGGCGACAACCGAGGCACCTCGTTCCAGGAGCCTGCGCATCACGCACGCATGGGAGCTTCCAGTCCCATCGTAGCTGTGCCGGAGGTCCGCATGGGCATCGAATTGCACCACGGTGATGTCTGTGAGATCTTCAGCTCCCGCGGCCGCGAGCACGAGAGGCGCGGTAACGCTGTGCTCTCCCCCCACGCCGATGACCAGCGCTTCGTTCAGGTACGCGAGCGTCGCGGCCTCCAGGACTCGGTCGAGATAGAGGCCGGGGAGCTGGTTCTCACCAGGGATGACTTCGTCCGCCCAGTGGAAGCTGAGCCCGGCGAGCTCCAGGCCAGTTTCTTCATCCAGCGTTTCGATTTGCCGGGATGCTTCGAGTACGGCCGCGGGTCCACCGGCAGTCCCGCCTCCATAGGAGACGGTGCCCTCAAAGGGCAGCGGGAGCAGGATTGCGCCGGCCTTGCCGGGTGTCGCGTTCGGGAGGTCAAGGAAACCGTTGGCGCCGCTCATGCCTTGTTGTCGAGCGTTTCAAAGACGGCCTTCATCAGCAGTGGAAATATGAGCGTCGCATCGGCTGGCACCTCGGCGTAGCGTCCTCCATCTTCAGGGGAGACAAACTTTCCCCAGCTGACGCCTTCTGAGTAGGTGCAGCCGGAGAGGCCTCCGAGATGGGCCGGCTCAGGGCAGATGCGAACGCCGTAGTGAAAGCGCGGCTGGGGCAGGCGAGTTCCGAGCCTTTCGTTGGTGATCTCGTAATAGGGCGCAACCTGCTGGGCCCAGTTGCGGGGGACGCCTCCGCCGATGGTGAAGATTCCGAGCCGGGTAGCCCGGCCGGCGAGGCGGGCGTACTCCTGCAGGTCAAGGAATGGGTTGAAGTTGGGGACAGCCTCAAACGCTTCGTTCGTGTTGGCAGCGGCAGCTCGCTCACCGAGATGGCGCTTCATGGCCCAGGTGGAGAAGTCGAGGCCGATCTCGCTGTCAGTGAAGGCGGGTATAAACACCGGTACCTTTTGCTCCCAGGCGCTTCGGAGGATCCCTCGGCCTTCATCCCGTCCAGCAAGGGCCTTGCCTGTTGCGCGGCAGAACCTGGCCGAGGACCAGACGCCGTCTTCGGGGCTGTTTTCTTCGAGGATGGAGCGGACCAGCTCCTCGACCTGGTTGAGGTTGCTCTCGAGTTCGACCGTGTCGTAGATGCGGTTGTAGCCTTTTTCGTAGAGCTCGGCATCGGAGTGTCCGGGCTCCATCCGGTAGTGGGTCAGGCCGATGGATTCGGTGAGACCATGGGCGATGAGGGCTCCGGTTGCGACGATCGCCTTCACCAGCCCGCGGTCGATCATATCGCAGATGATGGTCCCCTGCTTGGCGACGGTCATCGCCCCGGAGATGGTCAACACGAGGTCGCATTCATCATCCCGGGCCAACTCCGCCAGCACCGCGTAGGCCTCGGCGAGCTTTCGCCCTGAGAAGGAGGTCTTCTTCATCGCCTCGAGCAGCTCGCTGAAGGTGTTGACCTTTTCCAGGTCGAGGCTCTCCAGGGGGGAGAGGCCGTCTCTGCGTCCATCTTCCAGGGTCTTGCGAATCATGGGCTGGCCGGCTTTTCTCTATGGGTTTCGCTGTTTTGGCCGCCAGCGGCCGGGCCTTCCTCACTGGAGAAGCGCTCCAGCTGGCGAGTGGTGATGCTTCCAAGGTCAATTTCTTCTCGAAGATGCTCGAGGATGGCCTGCGGCGAAGTTTTTCCGCAGGTGAAGATGTCGAGGGCGATCTGTCCCAGGTCCGCGTAGGAGTGAGCTGAGCAGTGGCTCTCATCGAGCAGCACCATGGCGGTAAAGCCTGGCGCGGAGTCATGCCCGAAGCGGTAGCGGACCTGTGAGATGACCGTCGCTCCGGCTCGCCTTGCGGCGCGGGCCATGGCATCGAGGATCCCCTGGTCATCCAGGCAGACGCCCCTGGGTACCTCGTTGCAATCGATCAGCAGATGTCGGCCTCTGTACACACCAGCCACCATAAAAGACCCGTATCCCCGGCAGGCGACAAGCATCGGCTTGCGGCCGCAAGGGGAATATACCGGGAACATTTTGAGCGTCTGGGCGAAGAAGTCAACCATGCCAATGCGGGGCTGTTGCGATTTACTGTTCACGGCTGCCGGGAGCGACTAACATGGATCCGCCATGAACCATCGAGACAGATCGATCACCTTCGGGCTGGGCCTCATCTTCTTGCTCGGCCTGCTTGTTTCTTCATCCGCGGTCACAGGGGAGGGGAAACCATATAATGTTCTGTTCATCATCTCTGATGATTTGACCGCTACGGCGCTCTCCTGCTACGGCAGCAAGGTTTGCAAGACTCCGAATATCGACGGTCTCGCCGCGCGCGGAACGCTCTTTACCCGCGCCTACTGCCAGGGGACCTACTGTGGCCCTTCGCGAGCGTCTTTCATGTCGGGCTATTATCCCCATGCCATCAAGATGCTCGGGTACAAGACCCCTCGCAAGGCGATTGGCGACAGGGCGACCTGGGCGCAGCATTTTAAAAATTCAGGTTACCACAGTGCCCGCGTCAGCAAGATTTTTCACATGGGAGTGCCGATCGGCATCGAGCGGGGAACCCATGGAGAGGACGACGCCGCGTCCTGGAGCGAGCGATTCAACTCGCAGGGGCCGGAGTGGCGTGCGCCCGGGAAGGGTGAAACCCTGGAGGGCAATCCGGATGGCAAGCGGCCCGTGGTGGGCGGCAATACCTTCGTGGTGGTGGAGGCCGATGGAGATGACCTCGTGCATTCCGATGGCAAAACAGCGGCCAAGGCCTGTGAGCTCCTGCGCAGCTACAAGGACAGGCGGTTCTTTCTCGGGGTCGGTTTCGTCCGTCCCCACGTCCCCTTTGTCGCTCCCCGGCCTTACTACGAGCCCTATCCTCACAAGGAGATGGTCCTGCCGAAGAAGCTCAAGGGTGACTGGGACGATATTCCCAGGGCGGGCATCAACTACAAGACCAGCAAGAACATGAAGATGAACGTCGCCCGCCAGAAGAAGGCGGTCGGCGCCTATTTCGCCTCGGTGGCCTACATGGATGCCCAGGTAGGGAAGGTGCTGACGGCGCTGAAGGAGAATGGCCTGGAAGAGAACACCATCGTGATTTTTACCAGTGATCATGGCTACCACCTCGGGGAGCATGATTTCTGGGCCAAGGTCAGCCTGCTGGAAGAGTCTACCCGGGTGCCCCTTATTATCCACGTTCCCGGCAAGAAGCCCGCAGTCTGCAGCTCCTTTGCGGAGCTGCTCGATCTCTATCCGACGATCTCGAGCCTCTGCGGCCTGAAGGTCCCGGCTCGATTACAAGGCAAGGATCTCGCCCCGGTCTTTGATAACCCGTCCCACACCGTTCGCGACGCGGCCTTCAGCGTGAATGGAAAAGGTTTCCTCCTGAGGGAGGATCGCTGGGCCTATATCGAGTACGGCAAGGGCGGGTCGAAAGGGGCAGAGCTCTTTGATATGGAGAAAGATCCCGCCCAGTTTACGAACCTGGCGAAGCGGCCGGCCCACCAAAAGACGGCGGCCCGCCTGAAGGCGAAGCTCAAGGAAAAGCTCAGGGCTGTTCGAGATAACGACCTCGGCCTCAAGTACTGAGCGCCTATTTGCCCGGTCGGCTTCTCCCGTTGGCGAGAATCTTTTCAAGCTGTGCGACCATTCTCTTCGCCACCTCGGGCTTTTCCCCGTAGAGGTTCTTCCTTTCCCTGCGGTCTTCGCCGAGGTTGAAGAGCAGGTAGCGGGGCACTTTTGTATTGGCCAGCTTCTTTTCTACCACCTTGTTGCGGGCGGTCTTCTTGTCGTAGCGGTGCAGCTTCCAGTCGCCAACCTTCAGGGCGTAGGTGCCGTTGTTGCCGTTGTTCTGCTGGACGAGATGGTCACGTCCCCTGGCGTCTTTTTTCCCCAGCAGGGCATCTAGGACATTGAAGCTGTCAAGGCAGGCGCCCTCGGGAACAGCCTCGGCGCCCAGGGCAGCAAGGCTCGCGGGGAGGTCGATCGTGCAGACCATCTCATCGCTGGTTGCGGGTGAGATCCGGCCTTTCCAGCGGGTGATGAATGGCGTTCGGGTGCCGCCCTCGTAGACACTGTACTTGCCGCCGGCGTAGGGGCCGGCCGCACGGTGCTTGCCGTTCTTTTCAACCGCTCCATCCTTGTAGCCGTCATCGAGAACCGGCCCGTTATCAGAACAGAAGATGACGAGGGTTTTTTCTGCCAGCTTGAGACGGTCGAGAGCTTTCATCAATTCCCCGACGCACCAATCCAGCTGGATGATGGCGTCTCCGCGGAAGCCGAGCTTCGTTTTTCCATGGAATCGTTCGTGCGGCATGCGGGGGACGTGGATGTCGTGTGAAGAGAAGAAGAGGAAGAAGGGCTTGTCCCTGTTCTTTTCCATGAAAGCGACAGATTTCTCGACCCACTTGTCGGCGAGATCCTCATCGCGGAACCTGGCCTTGTGTCCGCCGGTGTAGAAGCCGATTCGGCTGATACCGTTGTGGATGGTCGCGTTGTGGCCGTGGGACCAGTCCATCTTGAGCGTGTCGCGATGGGTCTTGCCGGTGGGGTGGTCCGGGCTGGGTTTTTTTCTTCCGACCCAGAGCGGGTCCTTCGGATCGAGGTTCGGGACCCTGTGATCGTGGACGTAGACCTGTGGGACCCGGTCGTTGGTGGTCGGTAGAAGGAAGCAGGTGTCAAAGCCGATCTCGAGCGGCCCCGGTTTCAGATCTCCATTCCAGTCCGGCCCTTTCTCGCCGCCGAGCCCGAGGTGCCATTTTCCGATGACGGCGGTCTCGTAGTCGGCGCGTTGCAGGATCGAGGCGACGGTCTCCGTCCCCGGCTTGATGACGGCCGGCGCGCTGGGCGGGGCGATCCCTGTGCCCTTGCGGCGGAAGGCGTAGGTTCCCGTCAGCATGGAATAACGTGTAGGCGTGCAGGTGGAGGCCGAGCAATAGCCGTTGGTGAAGCGAATGCCTTCGCTGGCCAGCTGGTCGATGTGCGGCGTGGAGAGCTCTGTGGCTCCATAGCAGGAGACATCCCCGTAGCCGAGGTCATCGGCCATGATCACGAGGATATTCGGGCGTGTTTCTGCTGCCTGCAGCAGGCCGGTCGGCAACAGGAAAAGTGCCGCAACGAACAGTCTTGCCTTCATGGTTTTCCCTTGGGTTAACGGGGTGGTTATTCGATGATTGTCGAGGTCTGTAATAGCCCGGCATTTTAGCAGCAAAGAAGGAGCCCGTCGATGGCGGCGAGTATCGCGGTATTAAAGATTTCCAGGTGGCTGCCGGCGGCCATTCTTTCCATCCTGGCGACTCCAGCCGGGTCCTTCGCGGGCGAGAAAATGAACGTCCTCTTTCTCATCTGCGACGATCTCAACTGCGACCTGGGCTCCTACGGCCATCCCCAGGTCAAGTCTCCCAATATCGACCGCCTTGCTGAAATGGGAGTGCGTTTTTCACGCGCCTATTGCCAGTACCCTCTCTGCGGGCCGAGCCGGGCCTCATTTATGACCGGGCTGTACCCGGACCAGACCACCATCCTGGGCAACGCGATCCTCCTGCGCGAGAGGCTTCCGGGGGTCCAGAGCATGTCGCAGATGTTCATCCGCAAGGGCTATGAGGCGATCCGGATCGGCAAGATCTACCACTACGGCGTTCCGCGCGACATCGGAACGGACGGCCATGATGACCCCAAGTCCTGGACCCGGAAGTTCAATCCAAGAGGTAGAGACAAGACCGATGAGGGCAAGGTTTTCTCGCTGCGCCCGGGAAGCTACGGTGGCACCCTCAGCTGGCTGGCCGCAGATGGCAGGGACGAAGAGCAGACCGATGGAATCGCGGCCACCGAGGCAGTGAAGCTGTTGAAGGAATACGCAGGTAATAAGAAGCCCTTCTTCATGGCCGTAGGGCTCTATCGGCCACACACGCCTTTTGTCGCCCCGAAGAAATACTTCGATCTTTATCCCACTGAAAAGATCGTGGTGCCGACTGTTCCCGCAGGTTACCTGAAAACTCTGCCGCGCCCTGCGGCTCTCTCGATCAGCCGCAAGAAAGAGCAGTTCAAGCTGAAGGATGAGCTGGCGCGCAAGGCCATCCAGGCCTACTACGCCTCGATCACCTTCGCCGATGCGCAGGTCGGGAGAATCCTGGCTGAGCTCTCCGCTACAGGCCTTGATAAGAACACTATCGTCGTCTTCACCTCCGACCACGGCTTCCACATGGGCGAGCACGGCCATTGGCAGAAGACGACCTTGTTTGAGAACGCCGCCCGGGTTCCGCTGATCATATCGGTTCCGGGCATGAAGAATGCCGGAAAGAGTTCAGGGGCACTCGCCGAGATGACAGATTTCTACCCGACCCTGGCTGAATTGAGTGGGCTTGAGGGGCCGGGGTGTTTGCAGGGCGTCAGCCTGGCGCCGGCGTTGAAAGACCCTGCGGCCTCTCCCAGGAAATCGGCCCTGACACAATACAAGACAGGCTATTCCATCAGGACGGACCGCTACCGCTACAGCGAGTGGGGTGTAAATGGTAAGGACGGCACTGAACTCTACGATCATGAGTCCGATCCGTCCGAGATGAAGAACCTCGCCAAAAGCCCGGACCATGCAGCTGTGTCTTCCAGGCTTTCCACCCTGATCCGGTCACGCATCAAGGTAGCCACGACCTACGTCCCGGGCCTCAAGCGCCTCAAGGGCCCGCCAAAGCAGCCGAGAAAAAGACCCGCCAGGAAAAAGTCCTGAGGCGAAAGATCACTTTCCGGTCATGGCCTGGCGGATCACCTCCCAGGTGGCTGGAGCGACCGCGAGGTGGTGCCAGAAGCCGAAACCGCCGAGGTCGAGTTGGCTGACGGTCTCAAGGTGGCCCTCTGTGCTCTTTGCGTCGGATGCATAGAAAACTCGAGGATTGCCGGCCTTGTCAGCGTAGCGGTAGACATTGATTTTTTCGAAGGGGCGCCAGTGCGGCTTGCCTGGAAGGGTGGTCTCGGGGCTCGCGCGGTCTACCTGCCTTCCCCTGCCTTCGGGGCGGATGTCGTAGTCGTTGGAATAGGCCGGCAGGCCCATGACGAGTTTTTCCCGCGGAATGTGCTTCAGCCAGTACTTCATCGCCGAGCGCGCCCAGGGGGCGGTGCTGGTCGGTCCGTGTCCGGGTTGGGAGGCGAGGTGCTTGTCGTAACACATGACCCTCACCAGGTCGCAATGCTTCGCGATCAGCCCCGGGTCGTAGAAGCCGGGGTCAGGAAGGGGCTGGCTCATTCCAGGCGTGTAGGCTACGCAGATACTGAGCTTTTTGCCGGCATCGTGGAGTCTTGCCGAGAGCGTCTTGATGAAGACCCCGTAGGCCTCCCTGTACTTCGCCGGGAGGTTCTCGTAGTCGAGGTCGATCCCGTCGAGGTCGAGGGTGCTGCATTTTTTCAGGTAGGCATCGATGGTCTTGCCGGCCTTCTCCCTGCCAGCTATGTTTTCTGCCGGTCCGCTGACGAGAGAGTAGACCTTCAGCCGAAGCCCATGACATTGGGCGACAAATTTCCGGTCGGGGCTTCCAAACAGGCTCACCGAGGTGAGCAGGTCCTTGTAAGGTTCCAGCTTCTGCAGGCTTTTTTCGCCGTGGTAGTGGAACCAGGTATGGAGTTCTGGCTCAGCCCGCAGGCGGCCGGCAAAGGGGGCTGATAGCACCAGGAGCGCGGCAAAGGTATAGAAGAATGCCCGGTGGGCCCTCGTGTTGACCATTTGGGGGTTGTACACGCTCTCATCTCTGCAATCAATCCCTGAATGTTAATGGTGAAAGGAGGCTATTCATTGGCTTCCGCTCAGGGGCCTGTCTGGATAAAATATCAGGCCTGAAGGTAAAGAAGTATCCAGGAGCCGATCCGCTGTATAAATTTTCCAAGCCCTGTATTTTTTCTCTCATCGTGCTGCTTGCGGCCGGAGGCCTTTCGGCTGCCGATACAGTTCCCCCCGTCTTTCCCGGCCTGGACAGGGAGGGCCTCGATCAGCGTGCCCGCGGGCTCGTACTCATCGGAGAATACGGCTGTGTAGCCTGCCACCCGGCGGGGAACTTCAAAGCCGAGCTCGAGTCGAGAATGGCTCCCAGGCTCGATACGGTCGGGACACGGATCAGCCCGGCCTACCTTGAGGCCTACCTGCTGGATCCGCACAAGCTGGAGCCCGGCACCAGGAAGCCGGATCTCTTCAAGGGCCTGGGGCAGGCCTGGTTCCCGCCGGGCAGCCTGAAAGACATGGCCGAGCAACTGACGCATTACCTCGTCTCACTGCAGGCGGGATCCTTTAAAAGCCTTGCGCCGGATCATGTGGCTGCCGCCCGGGGAGAGAAGCTCTATCATTCGGTCGGCTGCGTGGTCTGCCATTCACCTCGGGACCAAAAAGGCAGGCCTCTGCTGGCGGCAGGTTCTGTCTCGCTGGCCGGTGTCGAAAAGAAATACAGTGTCGAGTCCCTGGCAGCTTTCCTGGAGGCCCCTCACGAGGTGAGGCCAGCGGGCCGTATGCCGGACCTGCATCTTGATTCCAGCGAGGCCTGGCAGCTGGCCAACTACCTGTGCCGGGATGCGAAGGTCCTTGGGAATCTTCGCTACACGCTCTATCTCGACAAGATGGATGAAGGCGTCGCGAAGCTTCCCGGCAAGGAGGAGCGTGGAGGGGTTGTTGCCGGACCTGGTCTCGATGACTTCAAAAAATACCGGATAGATTTCGCTCTGCGTCTGGAGGGGTATTTTCACCCGCCGTCGTCAGGTGAGTATGTTTTCGAATTGGCTTCTAACAATGTCGGCACCTTGTCGGTTAACGGAGAGAGCCTTGTTTCCCTTGGCGAAGGAGGCCGAGAGCGCAAAACCCTTCGTCTTGAGGCGAAGCCTCAGAAGCTGGAGCTGCTTTACCTTCATGTTGACGGGGATCCTGAGCTCGAGCTGTTGTTGTCGGGGCCGGGGCTGAAAAAGGGGCCGGTTCCGCCGGCGCTTCTGAGTTCGGAAAAAACGCCCGTCGTGCCCCTGGAGAGGTTCGTCGTCGATGAGGAAAAAGCCCGGCGGGGAAAAGGCCTCTATGGGCAGTTCCTCTGTGGCAGGTGTCATGGTGGCGGCCCCGATGTGCAGACGAAGGAGTTCGCGGAGCTTTCGCGTCTGGATCCGGCAAAGGGTTGCCTTTCTGCCAACGGAAACGGCTTTAGGTTTGCCCTGAGCAAGGCCCAGCGGGAGGACATTCGCGCTGCCCTGGCGGCGCCCGACTACAAGCCCTCGGGGGAAGAGAAAATCCGCCTGGAGCTGGCCCGCTTTAACTGTATCGGCTGTCATGAGAGAGGGACCCTGGGCGGGGTAAAGAAAGATCGTAACGACTACTTCACCAGCGCTGATCCCAAGCTGGGGGAGCCTGGCCGGCTGCCGCCGCCCTTGACAGGCACCGGGGCCAAGCTCCAGCTTGACTGGCTGCGCAACACCATCGCCAACGGCCAGAGGATCAGGCCTTATGTGAAGGTTCGAATGCCTGCTTTCGGAGGTGAGAACGTCAAGGGGCTGGCGGAGCTCTTCGCCGCCGCCGACAAGGTGCCTGCGGTCGTGTTCGAGCCGCTGCCGAAGGACAGGAAGAAGGCGCGGGCGGTAACTGACATCGGCCATCGAATCGTCGGCGACAGGGGGATGAACTGCATCGCCTGTCACACCTTCCGGGGCAAGGGCACCTCCTCCATGGCGTCGGTGGACATCGTCGATACGACCACGAAACGGCTCAACAAGGACTGGTTTTACCATTACATGCTGGAGCCGGCCCGCTTCCGGCCGAACACCATCATGCCGCAATTCTTCGCCGGCGGGGTCTCGGTGTTGGGAGATATAGAGGGGGGCGATGCGAAGAAGCAGCTGAACGCCCTCTGGCATTATCTCTCCGAGGGGCGAAATACCCGCCAGCCCAGCGGGATGGTCCGCGCCTCGATGGAAATCGTTGTCGGGGACGAGGCTGTGATGCTGCGCCGGAGCGTACAGGACACCGGCAAGCGCGGCATCAGTGTCGGCTATCCCCTGAAGCTCAACCTGACCTTCGATGCCGAAAATGTCTGTCTCAACCAGCTCTGGCGCGGGAAGTTTATCGACCCGGGCGGGGTCTGGAGAGGCCAGGGCAGCGGCAATGCCCGGATCATTTCGCGGGAGCGGTTGAAGCTGGGGCGGGGCTCAGCTTTACAGCGGCTTTCCGATGAAGATTCACCCTGGCCGGCGGACACCAGCCGGTCACTGGGGATCCGCTTCAAGGGCTACAGGCTCGATGAGAAGCGGCGTCCCACATTCAGCTATGTTTACGGCGGAACCACTGTCAGCGACAAGCCACTGGACCTTCTCGATAAAAAAACCAACCGGGTCTACCTCGCCAGGACGATCAGGCTGGAGGGAGGTGAACTGGGCGGCCTCTATTTCCGCGCGGCGGTTCACCAGGAAGTGACCGGAGAAAAGGACGGCTCGGTGACGGTCGGCGGCAAGGTTAATATTCGGGCCAGTGGATCCCTGCCCGGTGGGAAAAAGAAAGCCCTGAAGTTCCTGGTCCGGGCATCGGGGAAGGCCAGGGAGGCGATAGTGGCGATTGGGAATGAAGGGGATGTCGCAGAGGTCCTGCTCGAGTATCGCTGGATGGAGGAAGAGAAATGAAGCGCCTGGTCCTGTTGATCATTTTGTGTTGGAGCGCAGCTCCGCCGCTGGAGGCCCAGCGGCTTGGCGGAGTCTGGGGGACAGCGAAGGCGGAGGAAGAGTTTTACCCGGTCAGGGATCTGCCAATTCCTCCGGAGCTGGCGCTGGAGGTGGGGAGCTTCACCCTGCTCCCCGATAGTCGCCTGGCGATCGGCACCCGCCGGGGAGAGATCCTGCTGGTCAGCGGGGCCTTCGACAAGCGTCCGAAACTGCGTGTCCAACGTTTTGCCAGCGGGCTCGACGAAGTGTTCGGGCTGGGCTACCGGGCAGGGGCCTTCTACGTCACCCAGCAGGCGGAGGTCACCCGGGTTCGCGACATCGATGGTGACGGCCGGGCCGATGTGTTCGACACCCTCAGCGATAAGTGGGGCTTCGGAAACTACCATGAGTTCTCCTGGGGCTCAGAGCCTGATCCCGAGGGAAACATCTGGGTGGTTCTCGGACTCTCCAACTCCTACCACTACCGGGCGGATTTCCGCGGATGGTCCTTTAAGATCACTCCTGATGGTAAGACCATCCCCATCGCAAGCGGCATTCGCAGCGCCGGCGGAGTAGCCCCGAATGAGCACGGTGAGATGTTTTACGTCGAGAGCCAGGGTCCCTGGAACGGATCCTGTTCCCTGAAGCACCTCAAGCCGGGGGGCTTCATGGGGCACCCGATCAGCTTTGAGGCCTACAAGGCCTTTCCTGAGCTTGGGCCCCGGCCGGTGGAGCCGAAGAGCCAGTCCCGGATCCATATCGAGAAAAAGCGGGTGAAGGAGCTGGTGCCCTACGCCGTGATCTTTCCCTATCGCAAGATGGGCCAGTCCATATCCGGGTTCCGGGTGGACCGCACTGGTGGGAAGTTCGGTCCTTTCGCGGGGCAGATCTTTGTCGGCGACTACAGCCTGAGCTGCATCATGCGGGCGACGACAGAGAAGATTAACGGTGTCTGGCAGGGAGCCTGTTATCCCTTCCGCGAAGGCCTCGGGACAGGCCTGCTGGCGATCCAGTTTTCACCGGAAGGCTATCTTATTGCCGGCGGTACCAACCGCGGCTGGCCGGTAAGGGGAAGCCGCAGCTTTATCCTCGAGAGGCTTGAGTGGAGCGGAAAGGTTCCCTTCGAGATCAAGAGGATCAATATCCGGTCAAAGGGTTTCGCGCTCACCTTTACATTGCCGGTTGATCCCGAGGTCGCGGCGGACCCAGGCCTTTACAAACTGGAGCATTTCACCCATATCTACCACAAGTTCTACGGCAGCCCTGAGGTTGACCAGGGGGCCGGGAAGGTTGTGGGGGTGAAGGTTTCTCCAGATGGGCTGGTGGCGAACCTCGAGCTCGAGGGCGTGGTGGAGGGGCATGTCTACGAATTCGACCTGTCCGGGATCAAGTCCGCCGCGGGCAGTCCCCTGGTGCATACCCGGGCCTACTATACGGTCAACGAGATCCCGAAGCCCTGATGTCTATTTCATCTCCTGCAGGAAGGTGAGCAGGTCACGGATCTCCTGGTCGCTGAGCGGCCCAAGGAGATCAGCCGGCATCAGGGATGTCTTCTGCTCGCGCAGGTCCCTGACCTCTTTCTTCGGGATCCTGTGAATCTTGTTCTTGATGTCGGTGATGGTCACATGGGTGTCTGAATTCTCGGTGATGAAGCCGGAGAGCACCTGGCCCCTGGAGGTGACGACCTGCATGGCGCGAAAACGCTCAGCCACGGCCTTCGAGGGGAAGGCGAGGGAGTCGGCGAGCTCTTCACGGTTGAGCCGTTGTGTCACACCGGCCAGGGGCGGTCCGAAGATGGTGGTTTCCTTGTTCTTGATGCCGCCGTGGCAGGCGAAGCAGCCGGTCTTGAGGTAGGCGAGCCGGCCGTTCGTCGCGTTGCCCTCGATCTTCTTCGTGCCTGCGATCAGGGCCCGGACCTGGTCGGCTGACTTCAGGTTCTGCTTCACCGGGGCCGGGGGTACGAAGGGCTCGTTGAATTCGTCGAGATACCAAGCCTGCCAGAATTCCATAGCCGCGATCGAGTTGACCAGGGAAACTCCCTTGCCGGGAAGGAAGCGGGCGAAGAGCTTGGTGACGTTGGAGGTGGGGCCGCTGACATCGATGGGCGGCCGCCAGTTGCCTCCGGCGGCGGAGCCCTTTGTTTTCCATTCAGCAGGCGGGCTCTGGGTGACCAGCCAGGTCTCGTTGGTGGCGATCATGCCGAGGGCTGCACCTGAAGAATCCGAAAGTTCGAACACCGCCATGAGGCCGCCCGGGCCACTCTGGTTGGTACACTCAACAGTGATCAGGTTCTCACCCTTCTTGAGCGCCGGGCGGACCTTCATCCGCTTCACGGCGTTCCAGCTGGAGCTGCTGGTGACCTTTCTGCCGTTGAGCCAGGCAGTGAAAACATCGTCACAGGTGATGTGGAGAGTCGCTTTTGCAGGAACCTCATCGAGGTTGAACTTCTTGGAAAACCAGGCCTTCTCGTTGCCCTGTTTTGTTGAGGTCCAGATACACTTGGGTACGGATCCGTGGGTAGGTGGAGTCTTGCCGGCGAGGGAGACCAGCAGGGCACCGAAGGAATGGGCGCGGGCCGGGTTGCGGCTCATGGTGTCGAGAACCTGGTGGTAAACGGCCGGTGCGCCTTTTCGCTTGCCGGAGCTGATCGTGCTGACGACCGAAGCGTACTGGTCGATGGTTTTTCCATCGCGGGCAACCCGGTTGGCACATTGCTCGACCAGGTCTGCGTTTTTTCCAAACAGCCCGGTGATAAAGATACCTTCCTCCCCGGCGGGAAGGGGCTGGGAGCAGAGGGCGGCCAGCAGCGAGTCTTTTTTCGCGGGCTCAGTGGCGGCCTTGTATTTGCCGAGCAGGAGCTTGCCGATCGAGGGGTGGCTCGCCTGTTTCAGCAATTCGAGGACGCTCTTGCGGCCGGCTTCATCCTTGGCGTTGTTGTAGAGGCGAACGAGGATGGGGCCTGCCTGTTTTGAATTCCGGATGGATGCCAGGATGTGCCCGGAGAGCTGGCTGCCGGGCACGACCCGATCGGCCAGGCCGCCCAGTCCATCTGCATGGCGCTGGGCAATCTGGTTCAGCACAGTTCCCCAGAAGCCCTTGAACTGGCGCCCCTTCCCCTGGAATTGAGAGAACCAGCCCTTCTGCGTTGTCCCCAGCCAGTTGGCGAAACGAGCCGACTCCTGCTCGTTCCAGCCGGAGGGGATGTTCGACATCATGCGGGCGAGATGGAATTGGGTGATGGGGTCTTTTTCGGTTTCGAGCATAGCCAGCAGCGGCGCGAAGGCGGCGGGGGCCTGGTAGGCGCTGAGGACCCTTGCCTGCTCCCACCTGACTTCGGAATCGGCATCCGGATAGCCAGAGAGCAGGTAGGGGGTCACCCTGGCCGCGAGTTCTTTGTTTTCAGTTACCTGGCTCTTGAACAGATTCAGGATGCGGAGGAAGTCGAGGCGGTCTTCTTTCTTCGCCGGGGGCTTGGCGAGAAGGCGTTCGACGACCTCCTGGACATGCGGGGCCCCAGGGTTTTCGCGCCTGATGTTTCCCGCCACAAGGGCTCGCATCCAGACCCTCGCAGACTTGTGCTGGAGAGCCTCCTGGATGAATTCCTTTGTGGGCCGATGAGCCAGCGTTGTCATGGCGGCGTAGCGGACAAACCGGTCCTCGTCATCGAGCCGGGAGATCAGCTTGCCGCTGGCGGTCTCGGTTCCGAATCGAGAGAGCGCCTCGGCAGCTCTTCGCCTGACAAAGGGTGCCTTGTCGTCGAGCAGCTCAAGGGCTGTCGAGATCTCCGTTGCCTTACCACGAAGACCAATCAGCCAGGCAGCCTGTGCCCGGATCTCGGTGGCGCCATCGGCTGCAAGCCCTTTAATGAAGCCGGCTGGGAGCTCCTTGAATTGCGGCGCGAGGAGGCGGATGGCCCGAAGGCGCTGGCGTGTCTTGCGCCCATTCTCAAGGGCAGCTGTACGCAGTTGGTCGTCAATTCCCGCGCCGATTTTCTTCCTGGCCGCTTCTTCGCGAAGTCTGCACCATTCGGACATCGGCTGTGGCAGCGCAAGGAGTCCGTCGATGGTCGACTCGGCGGATTCAGCTACGGGGGAGATCGGCTTGATGGCCGGTTTTTCGGCCGGGTCGTAGAAGATCCTCCAGACGCCCTGGTTGTGGTCGGTCACGAGGATGCTGCCGTCAGGTGCGACATCTACATCGACCAGGGCGAAGTTGATGCCGCCGCCCTTGTGATCCTTTGCTCCACGCTTGGCCTGGGCGAGGATTGTCATCTTCGCCTTCCAGGTGGCCCCGTCGCGGGCGAGCTCAAAGGCGCAGAGTCGTCCCGGGTTGGCGTAGCCCCCGGAGGTGGCTGATTTCCACAGGTAGTCGCAGGCGATGAAGGAGTCCCTGTATTTTTCGGGGAACTGGGTGTGCTCGTAGAAAACCCCCCAATTGGGCGAGCCGCGTCCGACATCCAGGACGCCGGGCAGGCAGTCGAGGTAGTAGGAGGGATAGGCACCTACTCCCTGCCAGCCCTGGTCGCCGCCGGTGGCCCAGTGGTTCAGGCGAACCGGGCGGTACCACGGCAGGTCTACGTGCCATTCCATGTCGCTGTCGAAGCTGAAGAATTCTCCGAGGTAGTTCATGCCAAGGCTCGGCGGGTTGCGGCCGCCGGCGCCGATGCACTCCCAGGTTTTTCCCGTTGGATCGAAGCGAAAGACCGAGGCTGTTCGCTCGTAGAGTACCGGTGAGCTTTTCTCGGTAATGTGCCGGCGTTCGCCTATTCCGCCTCCATCTCCGCTGACCATGTAGATCCAGCCGTCAAGGCCGCGCAGCAGGGTGTGGGCGGCGTGGTCGCCTCCGGTGTTGAAGCGTTCCCCCAGTCGGCGCTCACGCTTCAGCGAGCCACCGGCCTTGTAGCCGCTGTAGAGTTGAACGCCGTCACCGCCGACGGCGTAGAGGTGGTCGCCGTAGACGACGAGTCCCTGCGGTCCGCGTCCGCCGAGTCCGGTGGCGATCACCTTCGTCGTGTCGTAAACCTGGTCTCCATCGGTATCCTCGAGTCGCCGCACCGCGTTGCCATCGCCAACCAGCAGCCGGCCCTCTCCATCCAGTACGAGATCGTAGGAGCCGCCCGTGAGCGAGCGGTCGGCGGCCTTGTAGATATGGAATCCCGGCGGCAGGTTGAACTGGCTGTCGAGCAATCGGGGCGGCTCCGCCGACACGGTCTGCAGGCAGAAGAGGGAAAGAAAGATGGTGAGGCAGGGTCGCAATCCGGCGCGGTTCATTTCAATTCTCCAATTCGGTTGTTCTGTTGAGGAGTCCGGTTGTCATTATATTCAGTGTAGCAAATTTCCAGTCTGTTCCGCCTGCCGTACACGGGCTTTCTTGCCTCCGGGGGGAAGCTGCCTTAGGCTGGTGGCGGGTTGGAAACGCGGAAAAAGAAAGGTCGGGCATGAAGAGGCGATGTGTCATTGTCGCGTTGTCGGTATTATGGTTCGCCGCTGGAGACGCAGGCGCGCAGGAGTTGACCCGCGGGCCGTTTCTCCAGCTCGGGTCGACCGATTCGATGGTGGTCGTCTGGAGGACAGCTTCCCCGTCAGCCGGGGTTGTCGAGTATGGCCTGGATGCATCCCTGGGATCAAGCGTCGAAAGCCCCGGCCCTTCCATCGAGCACACTGTCGCCCTCACCGGGCTATCGGCCGGAACGGAGTATCATTACAGGGTTCTCTCGGGTGGGACGGTGGCGGCTGATGGCTTGAGCTTCAGAACCTTTCCCGCGCCGCCGCCCGATGGGGAGTTTCGAGTCATCGTTTTCGGTGATACCGGCACCGGCAACCAGGCCCAGCTCGATGTCGCCGCTGGTATCCGGCTTTCCGCTCCTGATGTCGGGATTCATACCGGGGATTTTATCTATCCGCGCGGCGGCAGCGATCTCGAGATGGACAGGAAGTATTTCGACATCTACGCCGAAACCATCTCGCGCTCCGTGATCTATCCAACGGTGGGCAACCACGACCTCGACGACGGGGGGACGGTCTTTTTCGGCTCCTTTCACCTGCCTGAAGACAGCCCGGGAGGCGAGCGGTATTACTCCTTCGAGTACGGGAACGCCCTTTTTCTGATCCTCGATTCCAACCAGGGGATGGGGGTGGGGACCGCCCAATATGCGTGGATCGAGGAGCAGCTGGCCGACAGCCGGAAGCTCTGGAAGGTCGTCTCCCTGCACCATCCACTCTACGCGGCCTGGCTGGCGGTCGAGGCCAACAGGAGGGCGCTCGACCCTCTCTTCGCCCGCTACGGGGTCGACCTGGTGTTCCAGGCGCACGCCCATTTCTACGAGAGATTCTATCCGATGAGAAACGCCCGGGCCGTCGGGGTTGGAGAGGATCCCGATTACCGGGATCCGGATGCTCCGATCTACGTAGTCACCGGGGGCGGCGGCGGAAGCCTAGCGCAGAGGAACCCGGGCGCCAACACGGCCTATTACGCCAGCGTCTACCACCATGTCCGGCTGGATTTCCAGGGGGCCCGGCTGCTGCTCTCCGCGGTCGACAGAGACAACCGGGTTTTCGACAATATGAGCATCAGCAAGGTGGTGGCCCCGGTCTTCCATCGTGGCGATGGAGATGGGGATGGAGCGATGACTATCACGGATGCCGTCAGGACCTTGAACTTCCTTTTTCTCGGCGGTTCCGTTCCCTCTTGTCTCGAGGCGGCGGATTTCGACAACTCAGGAGCCGTGGACATTTCCGATGGCATTCACGTTCTGAATTTTCTTTTCCGTGGCGGACCGGAACCATCTCCCCCCGGGCCGCCGACGCTTGATTGTGGTTTCGATCCCGATCCCCTCGGAAGCGCAGGGGATCTCGGCTGCGAGACCTATACGGGCTGCTGAAAGGCAAGATGGCCTGTTCCTGCGGAGGCGAGTGGCCTATGATGGATGGCTATGAACAGCACACTACCCATCCTTGATCATTCCCGGGCGCTCTGGTCCCGCGTTTTTTTCTCCCTGGTCCTGTCTCTCTGTTCTCCGGTTTTTACTGAAGAAGGGGGCAGCCCCTCGCGGTCCCGGCCGAACTTCCTGATCATCATGGCCGATGATTGCACCTACAACGATCTGCCGCTCTACGGCGGGCAGAACGCCAGGACCCCGAACATCGATCGACTATCGACCCAGGGCCTGACCTTCAACCTGGCCTACCTGAGCGAGGCGATGTGCCAGCCCTGCAGGGCGGAGCTTTATTCAGGTCAGTACCCGATGCGTAACGGCTGCGCCTGGAACCATTCATCGAGCAGACCGACGGTCACCAGCATGCCGCAGCACCTCAAGGCGCTCGGCTACAGGGTAGGGATCGCCGGCAAGGTTCACGTGAAGCCTCAGAAGGCCTTCCCTTTCGTGAACGTCGGAGGCTTCGATCCAAATTGCGTACGCAATCCGACCCGTAAGCATGACCTGAAATCAGTCGGGGAGTTCATCGGGCGGGGAGGCGAACAGCCCTTTTGCCTGGTCGTCGCCCTCGTCGAGCCGCACGTCCCCTGGGTGATGGGGGACGCGTCGAAGTACCCGGCTAAGAAGATCAGGCTGCCTCCGAATATCGCTGACACCCCCAGGACCCGGGAGGATTACGGCAAGTACCTCGCCGAGATCACCTACATGGACGGGCAGGTGGGCGAGATCCTCGGGGCGCTCGACTCATCGGGCAAGGCGGCTGAGACCCTGGTCCTCTTCACCTCGGAACAGGGCTCGCAGTTTCCCGGCTGCAAATGGACCAATTGGGATACCGGCCTGCACACGGCTCTCATCGCCCGGTGGCCCGGAAAGGCGCCGGCCGGAAAAAGGACCGACGCGCTGGTGCAGTACGCCGACATCCTGCCGACGCTGCTGGATGCGGCGGGAGGCAATCCGGGGAAGAAGAATTACGACGGCAGCAGTTTCCTTGGGGTTTTGGCAGGCAAGACACAGAAGCACCGTTCCTATGTCTACGGTATCCACAACAATATTCCCGAGGGGCCGGCCTACCCGATCCGCACCGTGAGCGATGGGAAATACCGCTATATTCGCAACCTGCTTCCGAATGAGCTCTACATCGAGAAGCATCTCATGGGCATGAGAGGGAACGGCCAATTGAACAATCCCTACTGGTCGACCTGGGTGCGGGAAACGTGGGCCAACGCGCATACCTACAAGCTGGTGAAGCGTTATATGAAAAGGCCGCCGGAGGAGTTCTACCATACTGCCGAAGATCGCTATGAAATGAAGAACCTCGCGGGGCAGCGTGGACAGGATGAGCGCCTGGTGAGGTTGAGGGTGGAGCTCGACCGCTGGTTGGAGGAGCAATCGGACCCGGGAGCGCCAGTGGACACGGATAAGGCGATCCAGGCGGCACGGAAGGGAAAGCACCTCTATGGAGCATCTTCCGGCGGGAAATAAACCACTGCTTCAGGGGGTCAGAGTCCGGCGATAATTCCCTCGGCGATCTCCCGGATGTAGAGTTCGTCTTCTTCCGGGTTGACGTTGATCAGGAGGTTGCAGGCCTCGCGGGCCTTGTCCTTTTTTCCCGCTGCGGCCAGATTCTCGGCGAGCAGGAGCCCAGCCTTGTTGAGCTGGATCTTCTCCCAGGCTTTCGCCTTCTGCGCAGCGTTTATTACCGGTTCGATGCAGGCCGGCGTGGCGATTCGCGCCAGGCCCCTTGCCGCGGCGAGGCGGGTGTTTTCATCTTTGTCCTTCGTCGCTTCGCTCAGCGCCCTCGTGGAGCCGACGTCACGGAGGGTTCCGAGGGCCTGCAGGAAGACCAGCCGCCTTCGCCCGCTGGCGCCGGCGAGCGCATTGCGCAGTTGTTCGCCCGAGCCGGTCCGTATGGAAACGAGGGCGCTGACCGCGTGCTCCCAGATGCCGGGCTTGTCGAGCAGGGAGGCTATGGCCTTGACGACCTCGGGGCCCCCTGCGCACTGCAGCTCGCGAAGGAGGAACGCCTGGGCGGCGGGGGGAGGGTTGACGCCACCCAGCAGGGAGGCGATGGCGGTGGTGAAGACCTTCCGCTCCTTGTCCCGGCCCTTTTCTCCGACGCCCAGAGCGATGGCGTGCAGGAGATAGCCGGGCTTATAGTTTTTTTCTCCCTTGCCGTTGGCGTCGCGGACCAGTTCCGCAAGTTCGAGAATCGCTTCGCGCCCTCCTGAGAGAACGGAGGCCACCAGCTTCTTCGCCTCATCAGGCGCCGGCCCCGTGAATTTGCTTTCCGTGCCGGGACGATCGGCGTCAGGGAGCTTGTCGACGATTGCCGCTACATTGATTTGTTTTTTCATGTTCAGGTTCCTTTCCTGCCGCCTTGGGCAGGGCCAGGTTGCTTGATCAGAGATGCCAGGGGGCGCGCATGGGCTGGTTGACCAGGCGGTTGGCCTCCTCGTCCCCGACGATCTGCTCGGTAACGGGGTCGAAATTGATTTTTCGCCCCATGCGGATCGCTAGATTGGCCAGGTGCATGATGGTGACCGTTCTGTGGGCGGCCTCGGCGTTGCCTCCGGCCGGCTTGCGGGCCTTGACCGCTTCTCCGAACCCGAGCAGAGGTTCCGGGTCGGGCATCTCTGCGAGCTTCGCGCGGTCATCGGGGGCGAGGTCATTGATGCTGATGTCGCGGCTTTGTTTCCGGTCATAGCGTTTCCCCCACTCCTTGCTTTCGAGAACTATGGTGAAGCCATTGGCGTATTTGAGCTCGACCCAACCCCACATGCCGCAGGCCTCGGGGTGAGCCGGCGGCGCGTAGGGAGTGATCTCCGACGGGGAGGTGTGGTCGAGACCGTATTCCCAGGTAACCGGGTCGAGGAAATGTTGTCCCATATCCCCCAGGCCGCCTCCATCGTAGTCCCAATAGCCACGGTGAGTTCCACCAAATCGATGGGGATGGAAGGGTTTCATGGCGCAGGGGCCCTGGTACATGTCCCAGTCGAGCCAGTCGGGAATGTCCCGGGGCTTCGTGTTGACCAGCCCGCTCCACTGCTTGACCTTGTAGCCTCGATGCATGATGAGAACGCCCTTGCAGTCCTTGAGGAGGCCGCTCTTCATGATCTTTCGGCGGGCGCGGGCGCCGGCATCCCCTTGTCTGCCGAAACGCCCGTAGGTGCCGACCTGGTAGACGCGGCCGTAGCGTTTTTCGGCATCGGCCACCGCCCTTCCCTCGGCGATGAAACGGGTCATCGGTTTTTCGCTGACGACGTCCTTGCCGGCTTCCATCGCGGCGATCGAGATCAGGGCATGCCAATGGGGCGGAGTCGCTATGGCGACCACATCGATGTCCTTGCGCTCGAGAACGCGGCGGAAATCCGTATAGCGTGTCTTATTGTCGGCTTTACCGACCCATTTCACATCGCATTCGGCAAGCTTGACGATGTTGAGCTTGTGTTTGTGGCTGAGGTCGCTGTAGGTTCCGGGGCCTCGCCCGCCAACTCCTATCAGGGCGCCGCCGAGGGTCTCGCTGGGGGGAACGTGACGGGGGCCTCCGAGGACGTGTGGCTTGACGATGGTGACGGAGGCGATCGTGGCCGCCGAGGTTTTAAGGAACCGCCGCCGCGAGTGCCTGGACGCTTGATCGGTCATCCGGTATCTCCTCGAAGTAGGTAGTGTGGGAGCCAATGCAGGAAGGGTTGATCTTTGAGAACAGTTTATCGCAAGCCGGGCGTGAGGCAAAGAGTAGGTGGGTAAAAGAAATTTTGTTTGCCAGTGCAACTTCAGGGCCATTGGAGGCGATTCAGTCCCAGGGAAAAAAGGACTCGCAGGCTATCGCCCTCCGGACTTTTTCTCAGATACCAACCGGTCGTATTTCTTGCTACGCATAGGATCTCCCTTAAGCTTTTAGCTTCAGGTCAAAATCAAACTCAGGAGAAAAACAATGAAACGAATGATCTTATCCGCGCTCGTTCTGAACGCGGCGCTGCTTGGCATCATCGCCCACCAATTCACGGCCCTTGCCGGAGGAGGCGAGCCCTCGGCCGAAGAGAACGGCGACGTGAACGGAGATGGCGGCAGGAATCTGACCGACGCGATCTATATGCTATCCTGGCTGTTTCGTGGAGGCCCGGGCCCTGCGCCCCTCGCCTGCGCCCAGGATGGGGGAGGGCTGAGTCCGGATCAGGAGGAGATCTTTGATCATCTCAGCATGGTGGATCTTCCCGTAGATGACGCGGGAAATACGGTTCGCACGTTGCGCGTGACGGGCGTAAACCTCCAGGTTGTAAATGGTCTCGGGGTGACCTGGGGCAACACAGCCGCCGAAAATAATTTCCTCGCCGACGAAAATGATTTTGGCCGGCACAGGGTGAACGGCGTCGGCAACCTCATCGTCGGTTACCAGGAGCTTCGCCAGGCGGATGGAGACGATGATACAGACGACGGCAACGATCGGACCGGCTCGCACAACCTTGTCGTCGGTGCCGGAAACAACTACACCTTCTGGGGAAGCCAGGTGGTCGGGAACCGGAATACCGTAACGGGGCACTTCGCTACTGTTGGCGGAGGGGCGCACAACGTCGCCAATGGCGAGGGCGCCACGGTCAGCGGGGGAATCGCCAACTACGCGGTGGGGACCTCGACCTCGATTGGCGGCGGAGAGTTCAATGACGCGGTCGACAGCGGGGCCACCGTAGCCGGGGGGATCATCAATACGGCATCGGGGTACGGCTCGGTTGTCGGTGGCGGGGAATACAACGTGGCATCCGGCGAGGTCTCGGTGGTCTGCGGCGGCGGCGGCGTGGATTCAGCCGGCCAATCTTACGGCAACGAG